>CANNIM010000010.1 GCA_947505195.1 Actinomycetota bacterium | reverse complement strand
GGCGGACGTGGGGTATTGCTCGGGGGAGTTCCTGGTGTTGCACCCGCAAAGGTTGTTGTTCTTGGTGGTGGCGTTGTTGGAGTTTCTGCTGCGACTATCGCACACGGAATGCGCGCCGATGTCACAATTTTAGATCTTGATTTAAATCGCTTGCGTTACTTGGATGAACTATTCAATGGGCAGGTAAAAACAATTGCATCATCAGCTTACGCAATTGAAGAGCAATGCATGGCGGCAGATTTAGTTATCGGCGCCGTTCTTGTACATGGTGCAAAGGCTCCAAAGTTAGTTAGCGATGCTCTTGTTGCGAAGATGAAACCCGGTTCAGTCTTGGTTGATGTTGCAATTGATCAAGGTGGTTGCTTCGAAGGATCAAAGGCCACAACGCACTCTGACCCAACATTTAAAGTTCACAATTCACTTTATTATTGCGTAGCAAATATGCCTGGCGCGGTCCCTGCTACATCAACTGCTGCCCTTGCTAATGCCACGATTAAATATGCCTTAGCCCTTGCAAATAAGGGTTGGGAGCAAGCATGCGCAGATGACCCAGCGCTTGGTAAGGGTTTGAACGTGCACGAGGGCAAAATAAAGTATCAAGCAGTCGCCACAGCCCACGGCTTGTAACAATTCCGTAACACGACTTTGGCAGTATCTGTCGCATGACTTTCCACGGCGATGAAATAAGCAAGCAAGAAGAGTTCGTAATGCGCACTCTCGAAGAGCGCGGTATTCGATTTGTCAGACTCTGGTTCACAGATGTACTTGGCTTTCTTAAATCAGTTGCTATTGCGCCAGCTGAATTAGAGAACGCCTTCCAAGAGGGTATTGGCTTTGATGGTTCTTCAATTGAAGGCTTCGCACGAATTACTGAATCCGATATGTTGGCAAAGCCGGATGCCGCAAGTTTCACAGTTCTACCTTGGCGCACTGCAAATCCAGGGGCCGCGAAAATGTTCTGTGACATCGCGATGCCAGATGGTTCAGCATCACCAGCAGATCCAAGAAATGTTTTGAAGCGAATTCTCCGTAAAGCCGCAGATATGGGTTACACCTGCTACACACATCCAGAAATGGAATTCTTCTTATTTAAAAACACACCAGAAGAGAACGTCCCGCCAATCCCAGTTGATTCAGCTGGCTATTTTGATCAGACACCTTCTGCGGTTGGACATGATTTTCGTCGTCAGGCAATCACAATGCTAGAGGCGATGGGTGTTTCGGTTGAGTTTTCACATCATGAAGGAGCGCCGGGACAACAAGAGATAGATCTACGAGATGCCGATGCGCTCACAACTGCAGATAACATCATGACATTTCGACATGTCATTAAAGAGATTGCACTCGATCAAGGTTTCCATGCATCCTTCATGCCAAAACCATTTACTGACCATGCTGGTTCTGGAATGCACACGCACTTCTCATTGTTCAAAGGTGAAGAAAATGCATTTCATGAAGAGGGCGCAGACCTGCAACTTTCTGCTGATGGCAGATCATTTATCGCAGGCATCTTGAAGCACGCCCGTGAATTCACTGCGATTACAAATCAATGGGTCAATTCTTATAAGCGATTGAGTGGCGGCGGAGAAGCACCGGCACTTGTTGATTGGGGCCATAACAACCGCAGCGCACTTGTTCGAATTCCGGCATACAAGCCAAAGAAAGAGAACAGCACTCGTGTTGAAGTTCGTTCCCCGGATTCTGCATGTAATCCATATTTAGCATTCGCAGTTATTTTGGCTGCAGGGTTAAAGGGAATTGAAGAGAAGTACGAACTTAAATCGACCAATAATCCAGAAACCCTTCCGACAAATCTTGAAGAAGCAATCGCGGCGATGGAATCAAGTTCATTGGTTCGTGAAGCTTTAGGCGCAGATGTCTTTGAATACGTTCTTCGAAATAAACGTGCTGAGTGGGCTGATTATCGCCGTCAAGTCAGCGCTTATGAGCTGAACCGATACCTGCCCGTCCTTTAACTTGCGGTAATCTTGGGGAGTTATGAACTTTCCAAAGCAAACTCCTTCATCGATGCCGATCCATCGGTATGCGCCATTTATCCCTGTCGATTTAACTGACCGGACTTGGCCGACAAAGCAGATAGAAGTTGCTCCAAAGTGGTGTTCTGTAGACCTTCGTGATGGAAACCAAGCCCTTATTGATCCTATGGATTCCACTCGCAAACTTGCGATGTTCAAGTTGCTTGTTGAGATGGGTTACAAAGAGATTGAAGTTGGATTCCCAAGCGCTTCACAAACCGATTTTGATTTTGTTCGCAAGATTATTGAAGATGGCTTAATTCCTGATGATGTAATTATTCAAGTTCTAACCCAGGCTCGCGAAACTTTAATCGCCCGCACCTTTGAATCAATCAAGGGCGCAAAACAAGCAGTAGTGCATCTTTATAACTCAACCTCAACGTTGCAACGTCGCGTAGTTTTTGGGTTGGATAAAGAGGGCATCAAGAAGATTGCAGTAGAGGGCGCCAAGCTTTGCAAGAAATACGAAGAAACCGTTCCTGGAACGATTGTCTCCTATGAATATTCACCAGAGTCATATACCGGTACCGAATTAGAATTTGCGGTTGAAGTTTGTGATGCGGTAAATGATGTTTGGAAGCCAACGCCTGCGCATAAGACAATCATTAACTTGCCAGCAACTGTTGAAATGGCAACCCCAAATGTTTACGCAGATTCAATCGAGTGGATGCACCGCAATCTAAAGTATCGCGATTCGATTGTTCTATCTCTTCACCCCCACAACGATCGTGGAACAGGTGTTGCTGCCGCTGAACTGGGCTACATGGCTGGCGCAGATCGCATCGAAGGAACGCTCTTTGGAAATGGTGAGCGCACCGGAAATGTCTGCCTAGTAACTCTTGGTTTAAATTTATTTAGTTATGGTATTGATCCACATATTGATTTCTCTGACCTAGATGAAGTTCGTCGCACCGTTGAGTATTGCAATCAACTTCGCGTGCCAGAGCGCCATCCTTATGGTGGAGATTTAGTTTTCACCGCATTTTCTGGCTCACACCAAGATGCAATCAAGAAGGGTCTAGAACATCTTGAAAAAGATGCAAAGACTGCCGGCAAGCATGTTCATGAAATTGCCTGGGCTGTTCCATATTTACCAATTGATCCAAAAGATATTGGCCGCTCATATGAAGCAGTTATTCGGGTTAATTCGCAATCCGGTAAGGGCGGAATCTCTTACTTAATGAAGAACGACTATCACCTTGATCTTCCGCGTCGCCTGCAAATTGAATTTAGCCAAGTTGTTCAAAACCACACCGATGAACAAGGTGGCGAATTTAGCGCAGCAGATTTATGGCGAATTTTTGAAGATGAATATCTCCCTGCTGAACAGAACAAGTGGGGCCGCTTTAAATTAAAGGCGCTTTCGCAATCATCTAATCTTGATGAAGATGCACAATTAACAGTTCAACTTCTCGAGAAAGATGTAGTTAAGGAACTTAGCGGATCTGGAAATGGTCCAATCGCGGCATTTGTAAATATCATGAATGTTTATTTACCTGAAGCAAATGTTCGAGTTTTGGATTACTACGAGCACGCGCTCTCTGCTGGCGGAGATGCAAAAGCAGCGGCATATCTTGAATGTGAAGTTGCGGGAAGAATTTATTGGGGTGTCGGTATCGACCCAAGTACCACAACCGCTTCACTTAAGGCCGTCGTGTCTGCCGTAAATCGAGGGTTTCGCTCCTAATTATCGCTACGGTAACGACCGTGGCCGTCTACCGTGATCAAGCAGTTGTTCTGCGTACCCAGAAACTTGGCGAAGCAGATCGCATCATCACGCTTTTTACAAAAGATCATGGCCGACTTCGCGCAGTTGCAAAGGGTGTTCGTCGCACAAAATCTAAATTTGGTGCTCGGTTAGAACCAACTTCATACGTCGATCTTCAGCTTTATTCGGGCAAGACTTTTGACATTGTTACTCAAGCTGAAGGCATCGAAAATTTTGGTGATGCCCTTGCTATGGATTACAAGAACTGGACGACTGCAAATTCGATTCTCGAAGCAGCAGAACGTTTCACTGAAAATGAACATGAACCAGCCCTGCAGCAATTCAACTTAGTTGTTGGTGCACTCCGCGCTCTTGCACATGGAACATACGATTCCTCTCTAATCCTCGATGCTTACCTACTTCGTTCACTTGGCGTCGCTGGCTTTGCGCCATCGATGACAACATGCTCGAAATGCGATGAACCAGGTCCACATAAGTATTTCTCACTTGTTGGTGGTGGCAGCGTTTGTGTTACTTGTAAACCATCTGCGGCGGCAACTCCAAGCCCTGAAACCTTGGAACTAATGGCTAACTTAATGACGGGTGATTGGAATAACGCGGTCGAAAGTGATCTTCGTTCGCGCAGGGAAGCTTCTGGTCTGATCGCTGCATACCTGCAGTGGCACATTGAACGGGGTTTACGCAGCCTGCCATTAGTTGAGAGAATTTAGCCGTGGCAATACCAAAGTTAAAAGCAGAACAGATTCCAAACCATGTTGCTGTCGTTATGGATGGAAATGGCCGTTGGGCAAAGAAACGCGGCCTACCTAGAACTGCGGGACATGAAGCAGGCGAGGCTGCGCTCTTTGATGTCGTGCAAGGCGCAATTCAAATCGGAGTTAAAGAGCTAAGTGCATATGCATTTTCTACCGAGAATTGGCGACGTTCACCAGAAGAAGTGAAATTTTTAATGGGTTTCAATCGCGACGTCTTGCGTCGGCGTCGGGATGAGATGAATGATCTTGGCGTTCGAATTCGCTGGGTCGGCCGGCCACAGAAATTATGGGGAAGTGTAATTAATGAACTTCAAGAAGCGGAAGAGCTAACAAAGCGGAACAAAGTTTTAACGCTAAATATGTGCGTTAATTATGGTGGCCGATCTGAACTAGTTGACGCTGTGCAAGCAGTAGCAACCGAAGTTGCTAAACGTAAATTAAAGCCCGGTCAGATCACCGAAAAGTTAATTAGCAAGCATTTATATAACCCAAAGATGAGCGATGTTGATTTATTTCTGCGCTCCTCTGGCGAGCAACGCACATCTAATTTCTTGCCATGGCAATCGGTTTATGCCGAATTTGTCTTCATGGATGTGCTCTGGCCAGATGTTGATCGACATACACTCTGGAAAGCGATTGAAATTTATGCTGAACGCGATCGTAGATTTGGTAAAGCTTAATTCAGCATTTCCGACATAAGCCATAAATTTCAGCTGAATGTCCAACATCTCTAAATCCATGTTCTTCGGCCATGGTCTTGGCCCACTTTTCAATTGCGCCGCCAGGGATTTCAATTGCATCACCGCAACCCTTGCAAACTAAATGATGATGATGGGCATCGCCACAGAGCCGGTAAATTGATTCGCCATCATCACGTCGTAGAACATCAACAATCTTGTCATCGGCAAGTGATTGCAAAGAGCGATAGACCGTAGTTAAACCGATACTTTCACCAGCCCGCTGCATTAAGTGATAAACCTCTTGCGCACTAGCAAATCCGCCAGCGCGCTCTAAGGTATTTAAGACTCGGGGATTAGAACGCGACATATGTGTTATTCGCCAATATTTCCAACAATGAGCCACATTGCAACTGCGCCAATTACTGTGGCCAGCATTGTTAGCCTTGAAGGATGGCGTGAATGCGCTTCTGGCAAAATATGCGAAGTCGCAAGATAAATAACGAAACCAGCAAAAGTTGCAAGATAGAGACCCAAGACTGGATCGCTAATAGTTATATAAGTTCCAAGTGCCGCGCCTGAAATACGCATCACTGCATCTAACCCAAGTAGAAGATATGAACGCTTATTCCAATGACCACTCTTGATCAATAAAGATACGGTATTTAAACCATCACTAAATGCGTGAGCCAAAATTGCAATGAATACTGCAAAGCCAAGGGCGTTGCTGACTTGGAAGGCGAGACCTAAAGCGATTCCATCTAGAAATACATGGCCGCCCATTGCAAGTGCGCCCATCGTTCCAGCGATATTGGAAGAGTGTTTATGGTCGTGGCCGTAATCAGATTCAGCTGGTTCGTGTGAACCGAAGAATTGCTCAGCGAAGTGCAGCGCTAAGAAGCCACCAACAAAGGCGAGGGATACAACGGGTACGCCACCAAAGGCGTTAGTGTTTAACTCGAAAACTTCTGGAAGTAGATCAAATGCGACCAATCCCAGAAGTAATCCAGCTGAAAGTCCGAGCACGAGATGGAGGCGATCTTTTGAGCGGATAGCGAGGAAACCACCGGAGGTTGTGGCAATTGCGGTTACTGCTGCGAGTGCTATGGCTATATTCATGGCGAGACCATAGCACAAATGAAAATGATTTTCATTTCCATAAGAAAGGCCAGATCTGGGCGTGTTGGGGCGTTAAACTTGGTCCACGATTGCAACGCTCGTTGCCTTTCGCCGACAGCCAGCCGGATGGAGAATTTAATGGCCGCAGATCGTTTAGAAACAATAGTTAGCCTCGCAAAACGCAGGGGCTTCGTTTATCCCTCATCCGAAATTTATGGCGGACTTCGCGCCTCTTGGGATTACGGCCCACTGGGAGTCGAATTAAAGAACAATGTGAAGCGCCAATGGTGGCGTGCAATGGTTCAAGGTCGCGAAGATGTCGTTGGTTTGGATTCTTGCGTAATTCTTGCCCGCGAAGTTTGGGAAGCATCAGGCCACGTTGAGACATTTACCGATCCACTAACCGAGTGCACCGAGTGCCATAAGCGATATCGCGCAGATCATTTAGAAGAGAGCTTCGAAGCCAAGAATAAGCGCAAGCCAGAATCAATGGCTGAAGTTAATTGCCCAAACTGTGGCAACAAAGGAAAATTCACTGCGCCAAAACAATTCTCTGGTTTATTAAAAACTTATCTTGGAGCTGTCGAGGATGAATCTGGAATGGCATACCTGCGACCAGAAACCGCACAAGGTATTTTCATTAACTTCGAAAATGTTGCGACCACATCACGCAAGAAGCCACCATTTGGAATTGGCCAAATCGGTAAATCTTTTAGAAATGAAATCACACCTGGAAACTTTATTTTCCGCACTCGTGAATTCGAGCAGATGGAAATGGAATTCTTTGTAGTTCCAGGAACCGATGAAGATTGGCATCAATATTGGATTGATACCCGTCTCGAATGGTACAAAGGTTTAGGCATTAATCCAGATCGCTTACGTTTATTTGAGCACCCTAAAGAGAAGCTTTCACATTATTCAAAGCGCACTGTTGATATCGAATATAAATTTGAATTCAACGGAACCGAATGGGGCGAGCTTGAAGGAATTGCAAGCCGTACCGATTTCGATTTAAAGGCTCATAGCGCCGCATCCGGAAAAGATTTGTCATGGTTTGACCAGGAGAAGAATGAACGTTGGGTGCCATTTGTTATTGAACCAGCGGCTGGTGTTGATCGATGTGCACTTACATTTATAATGGATGCATATACCGAGGACGAAGCTCCTAATGCTAAAGGTGAGATGGAGAAGCGGGCCGTAATGAAATTGGATTACCGCTTAGCGCCAATCAAAGTTGCAGTTCTACCGTTGTCGAGAAATGCAGATCTATCTCCGAAAGCACGCGATCTAGCAGCGCAACTTCGCCAGAATTGGTCAGTTGATTTCGATGATGCAGGTGCAATTGGTCGACGCTATCGTCGCCAAGATGAAATTGGAACGCCATATTGCATAACTATCGACTTTGAAACTCTGGAAGATAACGCCGTAACAATTCGGGAACGCGATTCAATGGCGCAAGAGCGAATCAGCATTGATCAAGTTCAAAATTGGCTTGCGCCACGGTTGTTGGGTTGCTAACTACATCTCATAAACCTCTGGTTCTTCCAATTGCCAATGGCCAATTCGAGAATAATCAGGTGGTTTTAAATACCCCGGTTGTTCTTGCGCCAATGGCGGGCATAACAAACTCGGCATTTCGCACGCTCTGTCGCGAACAAGGCGCTGGTCTCTTTGTTTCCGAAATGGTTACCGCTCGCGCTTTAATTGAAAGACATCCAGAGACGATGCGTTTAATCACTCCTGGCAAAGGTGAAACTCCAAGATCTGTTCAACTTTATGCTGTTGACCCAAAGGTAACTGGGCTCGCAGTGAAATTGTTGATGGAAGAGAATTTAGCTGATCATATTGATTTGAATTTTGGCTGCCCAGTTCCAAAAGTAACAAGACGAGGTGGCGGATCTGCGCTTCCATTTAAGCAAAAGTTATTTTCTCAAATAGTTAAAGCCGCAGTCGATGCCACAAAACCATTTGGCGTTCCAGTCACTGTAAAGATGCGAATCGGAATCGATCCACAGAATGAAACTTATTTAACTGCCGCGACCGCCGCAGCAGATGCTGGAGTTGCTTGGGTTGCATTGCACGGGCGCTTTGCTTCGCAGATGTATGAAGGTAAAGCGGATTGGTCTGCAATCTCACGACTGGTTGAACATCTAGCACCAACGGGAGTTCCGATATTAGGTAATGGTGATATTTGGTCTGGTGAAGATGGCGTTCGCATGATGAATGAAACCGGGTGCGCCGGCGTTGTTGTAGGCCGCGGATGTCTTGGACGTCCATGGTTATTTGGCGATTTAGTTGCAGCATTTAACGGTTCAGAATCTCGAATCACACCAACTCTTTTCGAGGTACGCGACATTATTTTTCGCCATGGTGAATTACTTGTTGAATTTTTTGAATCTGAAGGACGTGCAATGCGTGACTTACGTAAACATATGGCCTGGTATTTAAAGGGTTTCCGAGTGCCTCGTGAACTCAGAAGTAAATTCGGAATGGTTTCATCCCTCGGTGAATTGGAATATCTACTTGCCCAACTTGAAGATCAACCATATCCAGTCGAGGTCGGCGAATCTCCAAGAGGACGCACAAGTCATGGCCGACCAGTTCACTTACCAGAAGGTTGGTTGGATGATCCATTTGATATTCCAGAGATAACTATTGACGATTCTGTTTCGGGTGGTTGAAATTGTTCTTAATTTTAAAATTGATAAAGCGCACAATAGCTTTCATCCTCTTACTGATAATTGTTCTACCACTTTATGCTGGTGGCCGAGTTTGGTACACCGCAAATCACACAACACCCAAGGCTAGTGATGCAATTATTGTTTTAGGTGCGGCGCAATTCGATGGCGTACCAAGCCCAGTATTAGAGGCAAGGCTGTTAGAAGCGAAGCGAATATTTAGTGCGAAACTTGCACCAAGAATTCTTACTGTCGGTTCAAGAGCTCCAGGTGATCGCACAACTGAAGCGGCAAGTGGTTTCTATTGGTTAGTGGACCACGGGGTTTCCAAAAAATTCGTGGATTCAATTCCATATGGTCGAGATACGCTGGCAAGTACCGAAAGCTATGTTGGTGTTATGAAGAAATTAAATTTACAGTCGGCAATAATTGTCACCGATCAATATCACTGCTTGCGTGCAATTACGATGGCTGAAAATCTTGGGATCTCAGCAACATGCGCCCCGACAAGAACTGGTCCGGCCTCAACCTCTAATTCGAGTTTCCGCTATCTATTACGTGAAACTGGTGCCTATTTGGCCTATGTCACTTTTGGGCGGCATGGTATTAACTTGACGGATCAGGTTAAGAATTAGATCAGGAGTTAGGGTTACGACACTATGGTTTTAAAAGCAGCGGTAGAACATTCGGGCTACAACGATTTCGATCGTGCGCGCTTTTTAGATGAGCCAGCAAAGAGGTTAGGCCGTACTGAATTTGCTCGAGATCGCGCGCGCATTATTCATTCATTTGCACTGCGCCGGCTAGCTGCAAAAACTCAAGTTGCAGTTCCATGGGCCACAGATTTTCCACGTACCAGGCTTTCACATTCACTTGAATGCGCGCAAGTTGGCCGCGAACTTGGCGCCGCACTTGGCGCAGATCCAGATTTAATGGAAGGTGCATGTTTAGCGCACGACATTGGTCATCCACCCTTTGGTCACAATGGTGAAGAAGCGCTTAATAAAACTGCACTAAGTTGTGGTGGCTTTGAAGGAAATGCGCAAAGTTTTAGATTGCTAGTTCGGCTAGAAGCAAAAACTGTCGATGCAAACGGAATTTCATTAGGTTTGAATTTAACTCGTGCCAGCCTTGATGCTGCAACAAAATATCCATGGCCACGTGCAACCAATGCCCACAAGTTCGGGGTTTATGATGATGATTTAGATATCTTTAATTGGGTCCGTAAGGATGCACCAATCGGCAGCCAATCATTTGAAGCCCAGATTATGGATTGGTCAGATGATGTTGCATACAGCGTTCATGATCTAGAGGATGCCTTAGTTTCTGGGCAAGTAAAGCTGCATGATTTAACTAATGACTTTGCCGATATTTACAAAGATGCACAATCAAATAATTTAGCTGATATCACCATTGATGAAGCCCGAGTTGCACTAGAAAATTTACAACAAATCTCATGTTGGCCTAAAGATTATGATGGAAGCCACCGCGCACTTGCACGTCTAAAAGATTTAGCAAGCCAATTAGTAGGCCGCTTTGCTCGCGCTGCGGAAGAAGAAACTCGGGCCCAATATGGCACAGGACAACTCACCAGATATAACGCGAATTTAGTTGTTCCACGCGCCCAGCATGTTGAAGTAGCGTTTTTAAAATCGCTTGCTGGCTTCTACATCATTAACTCAGAACACTCAGTAAAACGTTATGACAATGAACAAACTTTGATTCAAGAGCTAGTTGCTGCAGTTCTGAAAGACGCTCCAAACACCTTGGAAACATTCTTCCTTCAAGATTGGCAACGAGCAACAACCGATGCCGCAAAATTGCGCGTAGTTATTGACCAAGTCGCTTCGCTAACTGATCCAGGAGCAATCGCGCTTGCTGCGCGATTAAGATAACGCCATGGCTTCCGGTCGAATTCGCGATGAAGATGTAACTTATGTTCGCGATAACAGTGCTATTGATGATGTTGTTAGCGACTTCGTCCAATTAAAGGGCGCTGGTGGGGGACAGAAGAAAGGTCTCTGCCCATTTCATGACGAGAAGAGCCCTTCATTTCATGTAACGCCAAGCAAGGGTTACTTCCACTGTTTTGGTTGCGGTGTTGGCGGCGATTCAATAGCTTTCTTGATGAAGATTGATCATCTTTCGTTCTCAGAATCGGTCGAACGTCTCGCCGATCGCATGGGATATACCTTGCGATATGACGGAACAAATACCAATACCGGTCCAAGCATTAATCGCTCAAGGTTGGTCGCAGCGAATGTTGCGGCCATGAATTTTTATCGCGAACAAATAAACTTGCCCGGCACAGCACAAGTTGGTCGTGACTTTTTACAGAAGCGCAGCTTTGATAAGGCAGCAGCCGAATTGTTTAGCGTTGGATATGCCCCAGATGAGTGGGATGGTCTTTATAAGCACCTCAAAACTCTGGGCTTTACCGATAGCGAATTATCACTTGCCGGCCTTACGAAAGATGGAAGCAAGGGACCGATTGATAGATATCGCAATCGTTTAGTTTGGCCAATCAAAGATATCTCTGGTGATGTTGTTGGATTCGGTGCTCGCAAACTTGCAAGTGATGAAGTTGATCAAGGTCCTAAGTATTTAAATACTGCAGAAACCCCGCTATATAAGAAGAGTCAGATTCTTTACGGTCTTGATATGGCGAAGAAAGAGATTGCCAAGAAGCGCCAAGTTGTAATCGTTGAAGGCTATACCGATGTAATGGCTGCACACTTAGCCGGAATTACAACGGCCGTTGCAACTTGCGGTACTGCATTTGGTGATGAACACATTCGAGTTATTCGCAGGTTGCTTATGGATGATGACGCTTTTCGTGGTGAAGTTATCTTCACCTTTGATGGCGATGCTGCTGGTCAGAAAGCGGCGCTCCGAGCATTTGGCGATGATCAGAAATTCGTTGCCCAGACATTTGTTGCCGTTGAGCCTTCGGGTATGGACCCTTGTGACCTTCGTATTGAATCTGGTGACGCCGCAGTTCGCGATTTAATCGCCCGTCGAGTTCCACTATTTGAATTTGCTATCAAGAGCGAGATTGCAAAGTACGATGTAAATGCTGCTGAAGGTCGAGTTTCTGCGCTAAATCAAGTAGCACCACTTATAGGAAAGATTCGAGATGCTTCGCTTCGTCCAGAGTATGCGCGTTTGGTAGCCGGCTGGCTTGGGCTAGAGGTAGATATTGTTACAAGTGCTATTAAGAAGAGCACAACTAGAAGTGTTCCATCGCAAAACCTAGAGCCTGCAGTTCAATCTGAAGTAAACCTGCGCGATCCAATTTTGATGATGGAGCGCGAAGTATTGAAGATTAAATTGCAACATCCAGAGCTAGCCAAGGATTGGGCGCTACTCGAGAAGAATGCATTCACCTATTGGGCATATCACCAACTTCGCACTCAACTAGATCAGATGCCTGAATTTAATATTCAGAAACTTTTAGAGACCAGCGATAGTGAAGATATTCGCGCCCTTATTACTGAATTGACAGTAGAACCAATTCGAACTGATCGCGAAATTTCCGAGCGATATATTGCGGCAATATTTGCGCGCCTGCGTGAGGTAGCGTTAAGCAGATCTATTGCGGAAATTAAATCAACGTTGCAACGTCTTAATCCAACTGAGAATGAGGCCCAATACAACGAGACCTTTGGCGCCTTGGTTGCGATGGAGGCCGAGCGCCGAGTGCAGAAAGATGCCGCTTTAGGCGAGTTAGGCTAATCGGGACTAATTGGGATAACTCACCAAGCGTCAGATATAGTTCGCTCGTTATAATCCCTCATAGCTCAATTGGCAGAGCAGCCGACTGTTAATCGGCAGGTTCTTGGTTCGAGTCCAAGTGAGGGAGCTTCTTTAGATGGTCAGGGAGTAGTGGCGATGGCAAATTACAGTTTTGCAAAGTCATGGCAGAACATTCCAGTCGGTGCGCGATTAATTCGGCTATTCCTTGGAGTCACTTTTATTTATGGTGGTTGGAATAAAGCAACAGATCCAGGTTTCTTAGATCCGAAATCTGCAAGTTATATCGGCGCCCAAATTACAAGTTATCTTGACACCTCTCCTATCTCTTTTCTTCTTCAGCCTATGATTGAAAATGCGACTGCATTTGGTTGGTCGATAATTATTACTGAATTTGCAATTGGTATTGCGACGCTTACTGGCATAGCCCTTGAGCTTGCGGCGCTTGGTGGATTTTTTCTATCAATCACACTTTGGCTAACTGCAACTTGGACTGTTAAACCATATTTCTTGGGAAGCGATACTGCATACGCAATTCTCTGGTTAGCGCTTTTCTTATTGGTTCGCCAGAACACAAAGGGGCGACGCGTAATTGCGCTCTTGCCAGATCTTCGTGATCGTCGTGAAGTCATTCGAATTCTTGGTGTAGGCGCAGCCTCAGTAGCAGCAGTATTCGTTGGTCGTAGATTTGAGAGTTCGAATCCAACTCCGGAAACAGGAACTGCAATCGTAAAGGAAGCAGATTTCCCAACTGGTTCAGTAAAGGAATTTATTGCGGCCGATGGAACTCCAGCCATCTTATTTAGGACCAAAGCCGGAGTCTTTGCTTATTCGCGCGTCTGCACGCACCAAGGATGCAGCGTCGGTCACGATGCAAAAACCGGCCTCTTAATTTGTCCTTGCCACAATGCGCAATTTGACCCGACGCAAGATGGTTCAGTAGTTATCGGACCAACCAAGATTGCGCTACCTAAAATAAAAGTTGCAATAAAAGGAATAAATATAGTTCAGATTTAATTAATTACTTTTGCACCAGAACTAGGCAATGCAGAGAAAAATCTAGGGCTTTTAAACTTAGAAGCCATAAATGCATTCTTAATCTCCGACTTTATCAATTCCGAATCTTTCGCCTTAATAAGTGCAATAGCGCTTCCGCCGAAGCCGCCACCAATCATTCGTGCCCCAAGTGCGCCAAATTTATTCGCGGTATCTGCTGCCAAATTTAGCTCAGGGCAGGAGACTGTGTAATTATCACGAAGTGAAATATGTGCAGCGGTGATTATTTCGCCAAAGCCAACAAAATCCCCAGACTTTAGAAGTGCCACAGCATCTAAAACTCGCTGCATTTCAGTTACTCCATGAAAAGCACGTAAGTAAGTTTTTTCATCAAGTTCAGATTTTCTCGCGACAAATTCTGCCACTGAAATATCACGCAGTGAGGTAATTCCAAGATCGGTGACAGCTTTTTCGCATGACGCTCGACGCTCGGCATATCCACCATCAACAAGAGCGTGGTGCACCTGAGTATCGATTACCAAGAGTTCTAAACCAAGTGGCGCAATATCAAAAGGAATCTGTTCTGTTGAAAGATCTCTGGTATCAAGCAATAGTGCGTTTCCTTGCGTAGCCATTAACGAGACTGACTGATCCATAATTCCACAGGGCATTCCGACATAAACATTCTCAGCGCGCTGGGCTGCTCGTGCCAACTGTGAAAGTGAAAGTTTTAAACCAAATAGTTCATTAATAGCAGTCGCTACTGCGCATTCCAGAGCTGCGCTAGAAGATAGCCCAGCGCCCAAAGGAACCTGACCATCAATCAAAATATCTAACCCACAATTGATTTCAAGTGACCACAGAACGCCGATTGGATAACGCGTCCAGGCTTCTCCACTCTTTGGGGCTAACTTCGCTACATCAACAGTGCTTATGACTCCATCTTTTTGAAGAGAAGCAGTTCGAATTACGCCAGAGGTGTTTCTGGCAATCGCAACAGTGGTTACATCTGAAATTGCGAAGGGCAGAACAAAGCCATCTAGAAAATCGACATGCTCACCAATCAAATTTACTCGCCCTGGCGCACTCGCGACTATTTCCGGTTCAACTCCGAAGAGCGCTTTAAACTTACTTGCTAGCGGATGCATTTTGAGATTTCCAAGTATCGCTAACCATATCCTTGATATTTCGCGTCGGTATCCAGCCAAGGACTTTCTTAGCCTTAGAAATATCGGCAATCAAAACAGCGGGGTCTCCACTACGTCGTGCAGAGATCTGAGTTGGAATATCACTTCCAACAACCTTTGCGGCAGCATCTATAACTTGAGTAACCGAATATCCGCCGCCGCTTCCCAGATTTATAATTTCATGCTTACTTGCGGTCAATTTCTCAAGGGCCAAAATATGCGCATCGATCAAATCAACGACGTGCACATAATCGCGGATACAAGTTCCATCAGCGGTTGGCCAATCATTTCCGAAAACTTTTAGCGGATTAGCCACACTTGCTCGCAGTAAATTTGGAATTAAATGTGTTTCAGGGCTGTGTCTTTCGGTGAGCCAACCGCTCTTTGAATTAAATGCGCCGGCAACATTGAAGTATCTAAGACTTACCGCAGCCAAACCAAGTCTAGATTCTGCTGTGATCATCTGGTCAACTTCTAATTTTGTTCTTCCATAAGGGCTTGTAGGCACCGTAGGAGATTCTTCAGTAATTGGGATAATTTCTGGCTCACCGTATGTCGCGGCTGTAGAGGAGAAGACTAATTTCGAAACGCCCAACCGAGCCATTTCATCTAAAAGTCTGCGGGTACCTTCAACATTTACCTCGTGATACAAATCTGGTTTTTCAACGGATTCACCAACAATTGATTTTGCAGCGAAATGAATCACAGCCGCACAATCTGCTAGCGCTTCTGCTAGCGCCTTTGAATCCAGAATTGAACCGCTAATGAATTTTGCACTTGATGGTACTGATTCAAAATGTCCAGTAGAACAATCATCTAGAACAGTTACTTCATACCCACGCTCTAGAAGAATAGCTACTGCGGTAGATCCAATATAACCAGCGCCACCAGTAACTAATACTCGCATTAGATTTTTACATCACGCAATTGCGCAGCAGATTGCTCTGGCTTTAAATCCATAATGAAGGCTTGCATTGCAGATTCGGAACCTGCTAAATACTTTAGCTTTCCAGGCGCACGTCGGATACTTGTGATCTGCATATGTAATCCAAGAACATCGCGGCCAACGTTCACCGGGGCCTGATGCCAAGAGGCCATGTATGCCATCTCTAATCCAAAGACTCCATCGAGGCGTTGTAGCGCTTCCTTTGCTACAACAGCAAATGAATCAGCGGCTTCATCTGATAAAGCCGCAAGATCTGGAACAAATCTCTTTGGTGCAATATGAATTTCAAAGGGATATCTCGAAGCAAATGGCACATAAGCAATCCACTCACTATTTTGGGCCACGATGCGAACTTCATCTTTTAGCTCGCGAGCGATAATGTCTGAAAGCAGCGGGCGCGAGTGCTTTGCAAAGTGATCAGTTGCAATCTTTAACATCTTCTCAACTCGAGGTGGCAGGTATGAGTAAGAGTAAATCTGACCGTGGGGATGGTGGAGAGTTACGCCGATCTCAACGCCACGGTTTTCAAAGGGAAAGATGTGTGCGATATTCGGCAATTTCGCAATCTCGCGGGTGCGGTCGCGCCATGCTTCCATCACAATTCGTATTTGCGCTAAAGAGAGTGAACCAAAGTTTGCTTCATGATCATCGGTATAACAAAGAACTTCGCAGAAACCCGCAGCATCAACAATTGGGGTATCAATCCCATCGTATGCTGGCAATTTCCAATCGTTCCCGGCAAGCGCTAGAGATGGTGAAAGATTTTCAAAGACCACAACTTCATAACTGCTTTCAGGAATTTCAGATTGAAGAGCTGGCTTGGTTGGGCAGAGCGGACATAATTCTTTAGGTGGTAAGAAAATTCTTGCTTGGCGATGCGCCGCCATAACAACCCACTCATTTGTAAGAGCATCTAAGCGAAGTTCGCCGAGTCCCGGTCGCTTCTCGATCGGACGAGTATCAATTGCATCGCGCGCAGTTGGCTTTGAATCGTAATAAGAGATTGTGCGTCCATCAGAAAGTTTGCGATCTTGACGGATGATGCTGTTGCTAAGCGGGATCGATTTTTCGTTGCTCATAATGGGCAACTCTATCTTTTAGATACTTTTAATTACGAATCTGCCCCGCGCACGCATCAACTGGTTGCGGGGCAGGCTTCTTCGTTGGCGATGGTTTTTGGGTTGGAGTTGGTCCTTGCGTAACCTCAAACATCACTGGAATGACAGAGCTGGCATGAGTAGTTGATTCATCGAAATATTCGACAAAGCCAACATAACTTCCGGCTTGCAGGCCACTTATTTTTAGCGTCCAACGTCCAGAAGCCGAGCGGATTACATCCTGCACGCCCGCCTTTATTAAGGAATCTGCGGATACAAATCTCACGCTCCCAGTAACAACTGGTGTTCCATCTGGCCTCACTGCATCAACTACAAAATCTGCAGAATCATTAGTAGTCAAAGTGGAAGCGCTCGAAATTAAAGTAGCTGTTGTTGTTTCGTTATATGGAAGAAGGTCAACGGCATCTGGTTGCCAAACACCTTTCGTGAGTGCATAGAACTTCTCTTCGCTGCCACCAAATACATTTAGATCGATGCGGGAACTTGCAACACCATATTTCGAACCTTTGCCACAAGATGTGTACTGCCAGATTTGGTAATCAGCGGTGCAATCCGATTTTGTCCACGAATGTGCATAACAGCCAACGCTCTTCATTCCAGGATGATTTGCAGGTTCGGCCGGATGCTTTCCGTAAGCCGCGATCCATAGCGGATATTGTGCTAACTCTTTAGAGCGAGCCATCGCGCTCTGCAAGAAGTTGGGATAGGAATAAATAAATGGTTTGCGATTAGTTTTCTCGGTAACGGTTGCTAACCAAGTCTTTGCCCAAAGGGAGACCTGGTTTCTGCTTGCATACTTCTTACAAATGCCAGCGATTTTACGGACACAGTTAGTTTCAAGATCCAGCGCTACTGGTAAATCTTGTTCCGTGTAGCCACCAATTTCACCAAGGCGCCAAATAACTTTCTGTGCTTGCGCTTTCGCATCGGCAATGATTTCAGCTTTTATCGTTGTATCTGGCAGGTATGAGAAATAGTAAAAGCCGGTGTAAAGACCTGCTGCGTGAGCCGCAGTACGGTCAGCAATTAAATATTTCTTAGCTGTGGCATCAGCAATCGGTTGTGAATCAGCGCCCTTGATCATTACAAATCTAACACCAACTTTTGCCATCTTCTCGAAATTTATTGGCTTGTCATATGGATGCTGCCATTTACTTATATCAACGCCATGAATTCTATTTCCCGGCCCAGCTGTGACTAATTGAAGTGGACCGGCTGCGATTACGTTAGTTGAAACAAGGGAAAGGCAGAGGCAGAGCGTTATAAGTAAGAACAGGCGCTTCACGATTCGATGACCTCCAACTTTTTCCCCGTTATTTTAAATATTGCAGAGGTAAGTTTGGCAGTTTGTTCTGGTTTTCTCGCGCTTTTAAAGTTGTGGTCGCCACTAAATTTTTCGCTATCGGCAAAGTTCACCTCCAAGACATTGCCTTCGAGTTTCACTAATCTGGCATCAAACCAGAGCAACCAAGCGACGCGATCAACCTCTAAGACGGCATCTAGGATTTGATTCCAAGATGCTTTGAGAGTTACCAGAGAGAATTCTGAGTCCATTATTTTTGGGAGATTGCAACGAGTTCAGCTAAATGAATCACCTTAGTTTTTACTCGCGCCCTGCGAAGTTCGGTCACAAGTTGGCGAGTGCAACCAGGATTTACAGTCACGATGTAATCGAGATTAAGCGCCTTTATCTCAGATATTTTCGGACTCACTACCTTGCGACTATTTTTCTTCTGCAATAGCGCGTAACTTCCAGCAGCACCACAACAATCAGCAGCACCTGGAATTTCAACATAATCTCCAAGTTGCTTCAAGATTTCACGGGGTTCGGCAAAGACTCCCATTCCATGACGCAGATGGCATGAATCCTGCAGACCGACTCTAATCTTTCTATTATTTTTAGAGATTGGCTTCAATTCTATTTCACGCTTTACCCACCACTGTGAGAACTCTTGAACTCGATCGCTTCCGATAACGGAAGATAAATGCGCGGCGCAACCGCCTGCCGTAGTAAGAATTGTTCCTGGCAATTTTTCACCAAGTTGGCGCGCCATCTCCTTACCTTTTTCAAGCTCGCCATTGTGGGCATGGAGAGCGCCACAACATCCTTGATCTGATGAACAAGAAACTTCTGGCGCAAGTTTTGCAACAGCACGACTTACCGATGGGAATAGTCGACGTTCAAAGCAGCCATACATCAAATGTAAATCGCTCTGGGCGCTGCGAGGTTTTGCCATCGGTGAGAACAAGCCAAGAGCCCACATTCCAATTTTTGAGTCGACGATGAAAAATAGCCCGCGCACAATTAGTGGGCGATTCTTTCCTTGCCAGGTAATTTCGCGCATCTCTTCAAGCAGAACGCCATATTCAACACCAGCGGGACAGACTGGTTCGCACGCGCGACAACCAAGACAGAAAGAAGATTCTTGCAATAAATCTAGTGCAGGCAACTTGTCGTTCTGCACTGCGCGCATCAGAGTTATTCGACCGCGCGGTGATGACTCTTCATTTCCAGTCAATTTATATGTTGGGCAAGCAGGCAAGCAGTAGCCGCAGGAAATACAGCGATCTAACTTATCCTGGCTAAATTTCTCTCTCATGAACCGATCCGTCCTGGATTTAAGATTCCAGCAGGATCAAATACCTTCTTAATATTTCGTTGCAATTGCATATTTGCGGTACCAATTTTCGCTTCAAGATATGGCAACTTTGCTGAACCAACTCCATGTTCTCCCGTAATGCTGCCACCAAATTCGAGTGGGAGTGCAAAGATTTCAGCAAGTGCTAATTCAGC
>CANNIM010000009.1 GCA_947505195.1 Actinomycetota bacterium | reverse complement strand
AATTATTGTTGGGTTCTCTGGATCAAGTTCGACCTTTGAACGAAGTCTCTGGATGTGAACGTTTACCAATCTGGTATCAGTTGCTGGGCGATAGCCCCAAACTTCACTAAGTAACGCTTCTCTAGTAAATACTCGACCAGGTTCTTTTGCGAGTGCCACAAGTAAGTCGAACTCAAGTCTGGTTAGAGCGATAACTTGGCCGTCGCGGATAATTGAATGTTCAATCTGATCAATTTTGATATTTCCGATTTGTAAATCAGTACTTATCTCGGTGGTACTGCGACGTAATCTAACTTTCATACGAGCAACAAGTTCTGATGGATCAAATGGTTTAATCATGTAATCATCGGCGCCTGCTTCAAGACCCGCTACAACATCCTGCTTATCGCCCTTTGCTGACAACATAACTATTGGAACCATAGATTTTTCACGGATTAATTTACATACTTCTACTCCGCTTAAACCGGGAAGCATCACATCTAAAAGAATTAAATCTGGATTCTGCGCGGTGAGTATTGGCATAACCTCATCACCGCGACCTACTAAATCCACTTCGTAGCCCGCACCATTTAATACGATGCCGAGCATCTCAGCTAGATCTTGGTCGTCATCGACAACCATGATCAGAGTCATTAGCTACCGTGGTCCCAAGAGCTTAGGTACTTAACTTGTGCTGGTGTTAATTTATCGATTGTTGATCCCATGCTCTCTAACTTCAAGCGGGCAACTTCTTTATCAATTTCTGTAGGAACTTCATGCAAGCCAGCACCAAGAGATGCAGCAGCTTTCAATAAATATTCCGCTGTTAACGCTTGATCAGAGAATGACATATCCATAACTGATGCTGGGTGACCTTCTGCGGCACCAAGGTTTACCAGGCGACCTTCAGCAAGAAGAAGAATGCGACGGCCATCTGCCATTACATATTCATCTGTCTGGTGGCGCATCTTTGCATTCTTGGTCTTAGCGTTCTTCTCAAGCCAAGCAACATCAATTTCAATATCAAAGTGGCCGGCGTTTGAAAGAATTGCACCATCTTTCATAATCTTGAAGTGCTCTTCGCGAAGAACATCACGATTGCCGGTAACAGTTACATAAATATCGCCATACTTTGCCGCTTCAGTCATTGGCATCACGCGATATCCCTGCATAAGCGCATCTAAGGCCTTGGTTGGATCGATTTCAGTAATGATTACATCTGCGCCCATACCCTTTGCGCGTTCTGCAACACCTTTACCGCAATATCCAAATCCTGCTACCACAAATGTTTTACCTGCTACGAGTGAGTTTGTAGAACGGAAAATTGCATCTAGCGTTGATTGGCCAGTTCCGAAACGATTGTCGAACATATGTTTTGTGTCTGTGTCATTTACAGCGATCATTGGGAATTTTAGTGCGCCATCTTTTGTCATCTGACTTAGACGGATAACACCTGTTGTTGTCTCTTCACAGCCGCCGATGATTCCATCGATTAATTCGGTACGAGTTGTGTGAAGCGTATTAACCAAGTCGCAACCATCATCAAAGACTAGGTGCGGTTGAATATCCAAAGAAGCATTGATATGTGAGTAGTAACCATCACGATCAACTGCGTTGCGTGCGAAAACACTGATGCCATATTCATGGACAAGTGCTGCAGCTGTGTCATCTTGAGTTGAAAGTGGATTTGATGCACATAGTGCGAGCTCAGCGCCGCCAGCTTTTAGGGCGCGCATTAAATTCGCAGTCTCAGTTGTTACGTGCATGCAAGCTGAAATACGAATACCTTTAAATGGCTGTTCTTTCTCAAAGCGCTCACGTATTTGTGCCAAGACTGGCATGTTACGTTCGGCCCATTCAATCTTCTTCTTGCCTTCGGCTGCTAAGGCAGCATTTGCAATGTCATGTTTTACGGCTGTTGCTACGTTCACGTGTTACTCCTATTAAATCTCGAATGAGAGGCTTCTCGAATTTATGTGTAGGGGCGTAGGTTATCGCTTAGCCCTGATGATTGCGAGTAGAGCGTCGCGAGCCTTGATCATTTGAGCCTCAGTATCGCCCTCAACATTCAACCGAAGCAGTGGCTCAGTATTAGAAGCTCGGACGTTAAACCAGAACTTAGGGCCGGTCACTGTAATTCCATCTAGATCATCGACTTCAAAACCTTTTTTACTATCCCCATACTCAGCGAGAATTGCCTCAATCGTTGCAGGAACATTAGTTACTTCAGAGTTGATTTCACCACTTGCGGAATAGCGGCTAAATGGTTTTAGTAACGTTGAAAGTGAACTCTTTCCAGATGCAAGTTCTGTGAGTGCAAAGAGCGCAGCCAACATTCCAGAATCTGCGCGCCAGAAATCTGCGAAGTAGAAATGCCCGGAATGTTCCCCGCCAAATATGGCACCAGAATCCGCCATCATCTTCTTTATAAATGAATGGCCTACGCGAGAGCGAAGTGGGGTACCGCCATTTTCTGTAATTATTTCTGGAACGGCCTTAGATGAAATTAAGTTATAAATTATTGTGGAACCAGGCTTACGTTTTAACTCACGAACCGCAATCAAACCAGTAAGAGCAGATGGATTTACAAGTGCGCCTTTCTCGTCAATTAAAAAGCAGCGATCCGCGTCGCCATCAAATGCCAGCCCAATATCTGCCTTCTCTTTCAATACGCGCTTCTGAAGATCGACTAAGTTCTTTGGATCAATGGGATTTGCTTCATGGTTTGGGAAATTTCCATCTAACTCAAAGTACATAGGAATAACTTCGACATTTAAGAGCGCCATAACCGCAGGTGCTGTGTGGCCAGCCATACCATTTCCGGCATCAATAACAACTTTTAACTTACGTTGTGGCGTTTTGGAATCTCCGATTTCAGGAAAGAGTGAGATCAGATAGTCAACGTATTCCGTTAATAAATCGCGTTCACTCTCTTTGCCAACAGGTCGATTAGTAATTGGCATTCCATGGAGAATTAATTGTTTGATTCGGCGAAGTCCTGAGTCTTGGCCGATTGGAACCGCACCACTCTTACATAACTTCATACCGTTGTAGGCAGCAGGATTGTGGCTTGCGGTAAACATAGCGCCAGGCATGTTTAATTTTCCAGCTGCGAAATACAACATATCGGTTGACGCTAACCCAATTCGAATTACATCCATACCTTGAGAAGTTGCACCATCAGAAAATGCATCTGCCAATGTTGGAGACGATGGGCGCATATCTTCACCAATGATTATTGTTGAGGGTTCTCGCTCTTCTTGTAAGAATTTTGCATATGCACCACCAAGCACAAAGGCGAAATCTGGAGTTAATTGTGAATCGACTAGACCGCGAACGTCATAAGCCTTAATAATTGAATCTAAGAACTCACCAGTGAACATACCGAACAGTGTAGGTTAATTTGGGATAGCGCGAAGATGGCCTCGGCGCCCAATTTCAAGCGGAGGAATTTCAAATCCGGTTAGCGCAGTTTCACTTGAGCTCTCTTTGGATCCGGCTTCACGCACTGCATCTGCAATTGCCATCAAATCATCGTTTGTAGGTCCGGAAGCAACGGATTCTGGTTCATGTTTAATTACAGTCCAACCAACTGGTGCACTCATTCGCAGACTATGTTGATCGCAAAGATCATATGCATGTGGTTCTGAGAAAGTTGCAAGAGGCCCAAGCACCGCAGTTGAATCTGCGTAAATATAAGTAAGGGTCTGAGTTGCAAGGTGACGACAACCAACGCGAGAGCACAGACGACCTGTGCGAGGCTGTGGACGTGTCATGCCTAAGAGGCTATCGCGATTGGGTGATAAAACTTGGGATTTACTCGCGTGTAATTACTTTTGTATCAGAGCTTGGAACAGCAGAGCTTTCGAGTTGGGCTCCTGCTACCAATGGCAAATGGCTTAAGCCAATTTTTTCTTTAAAGATTGCACCGCCATACACCTTCTCATTTACAGTGCTAAACCGTGCGCTTAATACACCGCGCTTGGGAATCCAGGTTGCCAAATCTTCACCGCTTTTGCTTCTAACTGTTGTGCTGTAAACCTTTCTATTCTTATCAGTCCACTGCACATCTACTTCAAAATTCTTCCCCTGAAACACAACATCAGGCCGCAACCCGCCAAAGAAAATCGTCACATCTCTTAATTCATGCCCTGAGGTAGACCAAGCAAATTCATTTGCCCCATTGAAAACCCCTGCGCTCTTCACTGCAGCAACAATTGGGCGGTCCGATGTAAGCACTAAAGAGAAGTTACGTGAATTTACTACTGGCTTAAATGAAATGTCCTTAACTTTGCCCGCTTTTACATAAATATCATCAAGTTCTAGTGGTGCAAATGTGCCATCTGTTGAAACCAAAATCACACGAACATTTGCGCTAATTTTACCCGGGGCCAAAATTCTTAAAGTCTGGTTTGTATTTCGAGCGGCTCGACTTACGTTGCTGATTGCTGGAATTACTACACGAGTAGAAGGTTCGGCTCCTTGTGAAACAAAATCTCCGCCTAGCGCGACAAGGCCCCGTTGCCGCTGGTCATGTAAGAAAGTTGTAACTCGACCAGATCTGGTAATCGAGTGAATTACTAAGGAATTTTCACCTGGTGCCAGAGTATCCAAATAGATTCGCTTGCTGGAGTTCTTTGAGATCCGTACCGAAATAACGGATGAGACTGAAGTTGGTGAATAGACAATTAAATCCACAATTGATGTGCTGAGTCCGCTGTTAATAATTGCAAGTGAGGATCTACTTGTGACAGCGCCAGAACCACCAACAAACCATTGGTCTCCACTGCTTATGGAGCAGACAACCGTCGCGAGGGAGCGAGATTTTGATCGGGTCACATTTATTGAAGTTTCACTATTTCCTTCAACGAGTAATGGGTTAGAGGAGAGATAGAAACTAGTCTTGGCTTTTACCAAGTTGTTTTTCTTGGAAGGAATTTGTTTCACCAAAGTTTTGGAAGATGGTAAAACTGATGTGGAAGTGGAATCGCTTAGTTTTGCTGGGCAAACTGTTGCTGGAAAAGACTTAACAGTGGTTATTCCACTGCTATCTGGCTTGATAAATAGAACGTAGGCAATAGCCAGAACAAGTGCTCCTAACGCAGCTGTTATTTTGTTTATCATGCGAGCTCTTCGACAGGAACTTCGCGGCGGCGGCGTCCAGCAGGAAGTGATAGAACGATGACTGTTAACAAGGCAATTAACTCAACCGAAATCAGCGCCCGGTGTTTAGTTCCATCATGCAAGATAATAACTGGGCCAGTTTCGGCTACCTCGAAAGTTGGTAATCCAAGCGCGGATTGAGTTGGTTCAAGTTGATTGCCATTAATGATCAACTTCCAGTCTGGATCAAATTTTTCAGCAAGTGTAACTGTTCCTGGAGTCTGCAAATCAGCCATTGCTCCAACTTTTGCAGAGTTCAATGCAGTTGTAGCACCTGTAGCAGCGAGTACTGAAACTCGAGGTTTACTCTCAACAACCTGCCAGATAATTCCAGAAACTGTGGATGAACTTCGAGTAAAACCACCAATGCCATCAATAGTTCTTGCTACTTTCTCATCAATTGGGTTCTTTAAGAAAACATATTGAATGCCATAAGCGCCCAGAGTTTTACTTGATGTAAGTCCAGCACCACTTATCAACTCAAGAATTGCATTGGTTACAGGAGATGGTGTTGCAACCGCAACATCGGCATCACCAATTTCTAAATCCGAACCACGTGTAACAAAGTAATTTAGCTGATCTTGCGTTCGGCCAATTACCAGAGTTTTTGGCCTATTTGGAGTGTCACTAAGCGAGGCAATAAAGGGTGGGACTACCTCTTTTTTACCGGCAGTTACTAAGGAATTTGCGCCGCCGGTAATGGCCCAAAAACTAGTTGCCGAAATAGAGAAGGTTGAAATAATTACGATTAATACTGAAAGAAGGTGCCCTAGGCCTAGCTTTGAATTCTTCAAATTAGGGAGAAGCTCGACTGCAATCTTTAGGGTGGGAATTAGAATTAAAATTTCCATAAATACAATTATCGTTCCGGTCCAAACTTGACCATTGCTCCCATGGCCGAAGACGCTTATTTGAGAGAGTAGAACGGCAATTGCAAGTAAGCCAATAGCAACGCTTGATTCTGTTGGGTATTTCTTGGTTAGGGTCATTGCTATAAGGAAAAATACATATGGCGCCAATATCCAGAGTGGGACCGCAGATGTGCCACCAGGATTTAATAGGAGAATGTTTAGTAGTGAGCCGCTAGGAAGCGGCAGTCCTGGATCCAAAAGAATTTGAGTTGGATGCAAAATTACCGATGTTGACCATGGCGCATTTAGTAGCCCCGGAATTAGAAATAGCGCAAAAATCCGCTTTACTCGGGCTAGATCTGCAGCCATTATGAATTTAACTGGCCCGATGTCTTTAACTTCTAGCCTGCGTTTATAGAGCTCGATGGCAAAAACAGTTAGGTAGAAGAGCGTCCAAGCAACTAGAAAGAAGGTCGAGAAAGCAGAAATAAAAGCGGCCAGCAAAGTTAGCGCGTAAATTCTTCGCCAACCGAGTAGTTCTAATTGCAAAGTTCTTGGTAGGACGCTCATAAATGTGGGCGCAATTAAAGCCACAACTAAAGTTCCGATTCGACCCTGATTTATACTGCTCCAAATAACTGGTGACATTGCATAAAGAACGCCACCAATAACTGAAACTTGAATACTTAATCCAAATCTTTTTGCGCTGCGATACATCGCAAAGAAGGCGAGAGTTGGAATAAGCAGGAAGAAGATAGTAAGGAATAACCAAACTTTCCCAAAAGTTAGCGCAGAAGCACCAGCCAATATTGAAACCCAAGGTGGTGTTGAGGCCGCTGAACCTAGTCCAACCAAGTGCCAGGATTCGCTGTACTTAGCAATTAAATCCATCGCCCCACTTGGTGAGGCCGCAAGTGCTCCCCCGCTTATGGAACCGAATCTATTTCTAGATGCAATCAATGAAATCACGAAGGTAGATGCAAGTCCGATTAAGAGTGGTCGATTCTTAAGAGTTCGCCAATTTGATTTGCGTGGTTTTATAACAATATCTTGATCATCAAAACTCTCATCAATAACCCCAATATCGGCATATGACATTGGATCGTTCAAATCCGAATCATTATTGACATCAGCTTTGAAAAACTTTCGCAAGGTGTAATTGAATTGCTCAATTGCAAGCCGCACTTGACTTCCTGGTGGTGGAATAAACTGTCTAATCACTCTTGGGGAGAGCAAGCGTTTTTGCTTTCGTAATTTTCTAGCAACCAATAAATCATTCGGCTTGATTATAAGAAGTCCTACGGCAGCAATTTCATCGGCTGCGTATCCCGGAAGTTTTGCAAATAAATAACCAATTGCTCTAATTGCGGCGCTTCCAACAATTTGAATTGCAATCCAGGGCAACAACCACCATGAAGCATTTGCGAATAAAACATAAGCCGCATTCTTACGATCAAGAAGTCTTGGACGATGCAGGAAAGCTTCTTCAACATCAACGCTTCTTCGCTCTGAAGCTGAGGCCTCTGCATGATAAACAAGAGCCTCTGGCGCAGTCATTACTGAAAAACCAGCAACTCTTGCCCGCCAACCTAAATCAACATCATCTCGAAATAGCGCAAGGTTTGGATCAAGTCCACCCAAATCTTCAAAGATCTTACGTCTTGCCAACATCGCAGCAGTACTTACTGACATCACTTCCATAGGTTGATCAAATTGACCTTGATCCTGTTCGCGTGGATCTAGCCCGGTCCAACGTGCACCATTTACCGCGATACTTATTCCAACTTCCAACAAATGTCTGCGGTCATACCAACCGCGTAATTTTGGACCAACAAATGCAACTTGTGGCTTATCAATCAAACCTTCAATTAATAATTGAAGGGCAGTTCTAGTTGGCGCACAATCATCATGGAGAATCCAGATTAACTCTTCTTGATCATCGCTTTTTAATCTCTTTGAGGAACCAAGTGCAAGTGCAATTGCGTCGCCAAAACCAGCATCACGATCCGTCTTTATTACTGTTAAGCCAGCGCCTGTAAGCATCTGCACTGAGTTATCGATCGACCCAGTATCAACTGCAATAATTCGATCAACTGGTCTTGACTGTGCAGAAATTCCTGCAATGGCTTCTGGCAACCAAGTCGCACCGTCATGTGAAACTAAAATCGCGGTAACGAAGAAATCATCAGCCATAGGTTAATCCTTGACTAGTATTCTTAAAATTGCGATTAAATTAAGGATTAAGCTGAACGGCGCTTTAGGCGACGACGCTCACGTTCGGAGAGGCCTCCCCAAATACCGAAACGCTCATCATGTGCGAGCGCGTATTCCAAGCACTCACCGCGAACATCGCAAGATAAGCAGACGCGCTTAGCTTCACGAGTTGAACCACCCTTTTCAGGGAAGAAAGCTTCTGGATCGGTCTGAGCACATAGTGCGCGCTCCTGCCAGGAAAGTTCGATGCCGTCGCTATTGATTACGCCTTCTATTGCTATTTTTTGAACCGGGCGTGGATCGCTCATACGGGTACTCCTTCAAACTATCAGCCGTCTGGAAAGACGAGGTTAATAAGAGAATTACACGCGTGTAACTCGATTAAGTCAAGCCATAGAGCCAACTATTTACGCTCAAAATTAATAAATTTTCAATTAATTTCGTTGTTTTTGCAGTTTATCTAGGAAAATTAGTATCCAAAGTAATTGTCGAACGAAATTACCTGTGCTGGGACTTCAAAGCCCTCTGCTACAAAGCAGTCCGTGAGTCTGGCACCAGCACCGATTATCGCCCCATCTCCGATAACACATCCAGATATTTGAGCATCTGCCGCGATTTGGGCCTTTCGACCAATAACAGTGCCGCCAGTTATCGATGCACTCGGAGAAATCTCTGATCCTTCGAGCGCCATGAATTCCTTACCACCTTCTAAAACTAAATCACGAGAAGCTTTAAGCAGGGCAGATGGCGTTCCGATATCTAGCCAGTATGAAGTATCGATAAAACCAAAAACTCGTGCACCAGTTGCAAGCAAATTGGGAAATGTTTCACGCTCTACGCTTACGACCTTGCCAAATGGAATTGTGTTAATGACATCACGATTAAAAATATAACAACCTGCGTTGATGATATTTGTTGGCGGATTTTCCATCTTCTCGTTGAAGGCAGAAACTCTTCCCGACTCATCTATCTCAACGGCGCCAAATGCTCGCGCATCTTCTACTTTGGTCAAGAAGAGCGTTACATCAGCACTATTTGCTTCATGATAATTAAACTGAGCGCTTAAATCGTGGCCACTTAGAACATCACCATTGAAAATTGCGATTGCTCCGATTCCAGAAAGTTCTTGTGCGGCATTGCTAATTGCGCCACCTGTGCCAAGTGCAACTTCTTCAACAGCATACTTAATTGATATTCCAAAGTTGCTGCCATCGCCAAAATATGGCTCAAACAGCTCTGCCTTAAATGAAGTTGCTAAAACAATCTCAGAGATTCCGGCGTCGCGGGCTTTTATGATTTGGTGTTCAGTAAATGGCACGCCCGCAACCTGAAGCATTGGTTTTGGAGTGTTATTAGTAAGTGGCGCAAGCCTGGTCCCCCGGCCACCTACTAAGAGAATTGCACTTCTATTCTGCAAATTTCTCAAACTTCAAACCAATCTGATCTGCAATCTCGGTCATGGTGCCCATGATTGAAAGGATCTCATCGAGTGGAAGCATTGGGGATTCCTTCTCACCAGCACGGAAACATCTGGCGAATTCAACTGCCTCTTCACGAAGTCCATGTCCCACATATCGCTTATCGGATCCGGCTACTACTTCATCCTTGTAGTTAATTACCCGCCAAGTTGATGGGAAATAAAAGGTGCGATCTATTTCTAACCTTGCATCGCTGCCAATAATTACAGCGCGGTTTGGTGTTGCCGCTAAATTTGTTGCGTTAAGAAGAGCTTGAGCACCAGATGGATACTCCAAAATAATTGTGGTCTGGCCATCCACTCCAGTAAATGCCTTAGTACTGCGTGCGGTTACGCGAGACGGTGTACCAAGAACCATTGAAGCAAATGAGACTGGATAAATTCCAAGATCAAAGAGCGCACCGCCACCGAATTCTGGAGCAAAGAGTCGAAATTTTGGATCCTTCTTAAACCATTGTCCATGATCTGCGCGAACGGAGATTATCTCTCCGAGAATTCCAGATTTAATTACTTCACGAATTTGAATCATATGTGGCAAATACCGTGCCCACATCGCTTCCATCAACAATAGATTCTTCGCACGTGCAGTATCAATCATGGTTTTAGTCTCGTCGTAACTCATTGCAAATGGCTTCTCGCAAAGAACTGGCTTACCTGCATTTAGCGCCATCAAAGTATCGCGCATATGCATTGGGTGGTGGGTAGCAACATAAATGCCATCAATTTCTGGATCATTAACTAATTTTTGATATGAATCATGGCGATTAGGAATCGCAAATTTATCGGCAAAGCCATCAGCCTTTACCTGTGTTCTAGAACCGACTGCAACCACGCGATGATCTTCAAGGCGCAATACATCTCTCGTGAACTGCTCAGCAATTCCACCGGCACCTAAAATTCCCCAACGAAATGGCGTTACAGACATTTGGCTCTCCTAATAAATAAGTGGCTAGTTGAATTATATTTCTACGAGAGTCTAATCGCCGCAGGGCCAAATTTATAGGGCCAAAAGAAAATCGGGCTTTGGTTGGCGAGCGACTTAACGTTTTATAGTTAGACGCTCGCGGCCAAAACCCGATTTTTTTAAGTAAAAGAGGCTATTCAGCCTTACCAGCCGCTTTATTTAAAGCACGTAGAACTTGGTAGCCAATTACTGCAACCAGAGTTCCATTGATGATTCCACCGAAGGAATAATCTCCGCGCTTCCATGTCATGTCAGCAATTCCGATTATCACAGTTGTTGCTGCAATAAGAAGGTTTGTTGAGTTTCCGAAGTTCACTTTGTTCTCGATCCAAATCTTGGCACCAAGAACACCGATCATTCCGTAAAGTGCAACTCCGACGCCACCAAGAACACCAGCAGGTGTGGCGCTAAGAACTGCGCCAAACTTTGGTGAAAGTGAGAGCAAGATTGCGCCAACGCCAGCTACCCAATAAGCAGCTGTTGAGTAAATTCGAGTAGCAGCCATTACGCCAATGTTTTCAGCGTAAGTTGTTGTACCAGAACCGCCACCAACACCAGCAAGTGTTGTTGCAACACCGTCGGCGAATAGTGCATTACCCATTTGGCCATCAAGATCTTTCCCAGTCATTGCAGATACTGCTTTAACGTGTCCAACGTTTTCAGCGATCAGAACAAGAACAACTGGGAGGAAGAGAAGGATTGCATTGGTATCAAATGTTGGAGTTGTGAATGTTGGCAGAGCAACCCATTTTGCGGCTTTGACACCATCAAAATTGATATCGCCGATAAATGCGGCGTAGGCGTAACCAACAACAATTCCACCGAAGATGCTGATGCGACCTAGGAAGCCCTTTGAAACGGCTCCGATTATTGCAACAGCAGCGAGAGTAATAATTGCAGTTACAGGTGCTTGCTTAAAGTTATTGTTCGCAGCGCCGGCAAGGTTTAGGCCGATAATCATTACGATCGAACCGGTAACGATTGGAGGCAAGAGCCAGTTAATCCAGCCAATACCAACTGCATTAACAACTAATCCGACAACGGCAAGAATCACACCAGTTGCGACTACGCCACCGAGCGCTACTGCCATTCCACCATTTGTCATCGCAGCCGCAATTGGCGCAAGGAAGGCAAATGATGAACCTAGATAGCTAGGTACTTTGTTCTTAGTTAAGGTAAGAAATATTAAAGTTCCTACGCCAGAGAAAAATAGAGTTGTGCTTGGTGGAAATCCAGTAATGATTGGCACTAAGAATGTGGCACCAAACATTGCTGCGATATGTTGAATACCAACACCAATAGTTAGCGGCCAAGCTAGGCGTTCGCTCGGCTTTACTACATCGCCATCCTTAACTGATTTTCCATTTCCGTGGAGCTTCCAAGATAAAAGCGACATCGCTTTCCTTCCTAACTACTTAGGCTTTTGCCATAGATGGTCTAGGGCAGGGGAACTTACATAAAAGGGTAAGTCGCTACGCAGGAGTAATCGCGTAATTACACGCCATTTTGCAGGGCGAATTCAGGTGTGATTGGGGTTAGTTGAGCGTGAAGGGCGGGTAATCGTCAGTAACAAGAATTGCAGCATAACCGTAGAGCCGATTCCAGAAATCAATTGTTCCAAGAACGAAGTTTGCAATGCTCTCTGGATAATTTCCTGTTGCACTTGTGATGATCCAAGCGAAAAAGGTAAGCACGAGAGCGATTACCGCATAGATAACGCCGACAATAAATAGCGGAATTGCAAAGAGCCATTTAACGAGTGGCAACGTGCGAGAAAGTGTCGCACCGCCATTTATTTCAGGTAATTCAACTTTAATATTTGGATTCGCTTCAATTGAAGGATATTCATCCGTAAGAAGTAGCGCGTAGGCGGAAATGCGGGCATTTAACTCAAGCATTGATTTATTGAAAGAGAGCACATAACTTGGGTAGACACCGCGAACTAAAAGTGCGAGAAGTGCTGGCAGAAACAGTAAGCCGCCAAAAGATGCGCCGGCATCTATTGATTGGGTAAATGAGGCGATGTAAATAACTGCAGGGAAAACTAATATTCCGCGAAAGAAAACGGTTTTGCGATCCCGATTTGTTAATTGAATTTCAATTGAAGTTTCTACTTGATTCGAACTCATCTTTGCCTCTATTTTTTCTTGTTGTCTATCTCTTTGATCAACTTAAATTGGCCATCGCCAAGTTGACCCTGGTTTGCATACATTTCCAACTTAGCTCTTGTGTCTTCAATGTCCAGGTTTCGCATAGTTAATTGACCGATTCGATCGGCAGGCCCAAATGCAGCATCCTCAGTTCGTTCCATCGACAATTTATCTGGGTGATAACTAAATCCAGGACCAGTTGAATCAATAATTGAGAAATCATCGCCGCGACGCAGGCGAATTGTTACTTCACCAGTTACTGCAGATGCGACCCAGCGCATCAATGATTCGCGCAGCATTAATGATTGTGGATCTAACCAGCGGCCCTCATATAGAAGACGGCCTAAGCGGCGTCCTTCAGCATGATAGTTAGCGATTGTGTCTTCGTTATGGATTGCACTTATTAAACGCTCGTAGGCAATATGTAATAGCGCCATTCCGGGTGCTTCGTAAATTCCGCGACTCTTTGCCTCAATAATTCTATTTTCGATCTGATCTGACATTCCAAGACCATGGCGGCCACCAATTTCATTCGCCTTCTGCATCAGGGCAACTGCTCCGAGCTTTTCGCCATTGATAGAGACAGGGCGACCCTTAGAGAATTCAATCTTCACATCTTCAGTTTCAATCTTTACAGACTCTTTCCAGAATGCAACGCCCATAATTGGTTCAACTATTTCTAGTGAAGTATCAAGGTTCTCTAAAGTTTTTGCTTCGTGAGTTGCACCTAAAATATTTGCATCCGTTGAATACGCTTTTTCAACGCTGTCGCGATAAGGCAGCTTGCGCTTTGAAAGCCATTCAGACATTTCCTTGCGACCACCAAGTTCAGTAACAAAGTCACTATCGAGCCATGGTTTATAAATCTTTAAGTTTGGATTAGCAAGAAGTCCGTAACGATAAAAACGTTCGATGTCATTGCCTTTGTAGGTTGAACCATCGCCCCAAATCGAAACGTTATCTTCAAGCATTGCTCGAACTAGAAGCGTTCCGGTCACTGCGCGACCAAGTGGCGTTGTATTGAAATAAGTTTTTCCGCCAGAACGAATATGAAATGCACCGCAAGCAATAGCAGCAAGCCCTTCTTCCACTAACGCTTCTTTACAATCAACAAGTCTTGATCCTTCAGCGCCATATTCTTTTGCGCGGCTTGGCACAGAATCAATATCAGGTTCGTCGTATTGGCCAAGATCTGCGGTGTAGGTAAATGGAACTGCACCTTTTTCGCGCATCCACGCAACAGCAACCGATGTATCTAGGCCACCAGAGAAGGCGATACCAACTCTTTCGCCGACCGGCAGGGATGCAAGAACTTTGGACATGTGAGGAGTCTAGGACATGAGGGAGCAGAGCCGAAAATAATTAGGCGCTAGTTTGGCTGAAATCAGCGCGAGGCCATTGGATTTAAAGTGTTGCTCGAGGGAAAGTGTTATAACTCAAGTGAAAGAGTCAGAATCTGACTTAGCGCTCTCTTCCTCAGTTCTTCAATAGGGGCAGCTAGCAATTCATGTAACGTTTTTATATTTGATTCTGGCTTTGACAGTTCAATAAGGATTGCAGTTATATCTAAATTGGCAGTTTCTGTTTCGGTTGATGTATTTATATTAGTTGATGCATTTTTTTCTACCTCGCGAAGTCTAAAACTAATTGCATCAAGCGCTGTTCTTTGGGTAATCGAATCTTTTGTGGTTAGCGAGCGATCCAACACTGCCAATGAACCGGAAAGTATCTTGATATCTTCTAACAGGCGATTCAGATTCGCTACTTCGGTGGAGTTACTCATAGTCTAATTATGGTGCAAACTTGTAAGTATAGGAACTACGAGTACCGAAAATTAAGTAGGAATCCCAAAACGTTTACTGGTTTCGGGTATGGAAGTTTCAGAAGTTATCAACACAGATTCAGGGTCCACAGTTCTCATCGTCTTTTTAGTTATGCACAAGGTAAGCGCTGCAATGTCAGTGGCGCCAACAATAATTACAACATGCACAAACTTTCTGATGAAGTCAGAGTTCTAGGAGAAAGAATTGCGCAACTTTTACATCTCCCCGCAGGCATAGAAGTAGTTAACGAACTTTGGAGAACAGATCCAGAGACTTTAGATTATGCAGGCCGAGTTGATTATCTTGCGGCACTCGAAAAACAGAGTGGTTGGTTTAATGTTTGGATGCAAAGAGCAATTGTCATAGTGGCGGGAACTGAACCGAGTCGCACCGACTCTATGTATTCCGGGGTCGATGATTCTGAACGAGAAGAAGTTGCAACCGCGCTCCGCATGTCAGGATCAACAGCTCAAGGCCGAATTGATGTGGCAAGAACCCTCACTCAATATCTACCTGGAGCTACTGCAGCGCTTGCTATTGGTGATATTTCCCCTGCACATGCAAATGTAATTGCTCGAGAGAGCGCCCAACTTATTCGCCAGGGAGTGGCGCCCGAAGTTTTAAAGTTGATTGAAGACGAGGCGATAGCCCATGCGGAATTTCATACACCTGCACAAGTAGCAAACAAAGTTCGATCCTGCATAGCCATGTTCGCTCCAGAGCAATTCGAAGCTGCTGCAGTTGAAGAGAAAAGCACCAGGAAGGTTTCTTACTATCCGAGTGCCAATGGAATGGCGACAATTGTTGCCTTCTTGCCTGCACCTGATGCCCAAACAATTATGTTGGCAATAGATAGATTGGCAAATAAGACCAATGGCATAGCAAAAGAGCGATTACGCGCTTATCAAGCACAGACAGGGCACAGAATGCGCGCCAACGCTAGCGCCGAACCAGATGCTGGTTTAAACAATGGTGCTGGTTTAAACAATGGTGCTGGTTTAAACAATGGTGCTGGTTTAAACAATGGTGCTGGCGACCGCTTTAATCTGACGGATTTTAGCGCCGACCTAATGGATCCAATGGATGCACATCGTGCCGATGCAATCACAGCTATTGCAGCGATGTTCTTGGAAACTAATGAAGATCTAGCTATGAGCCATGGGCGACCAGTGACTGTAAATCTAACTATTGATTTACCTACACTTCTTGGACTTGCTGAAAACCCAGGTCAATTAAGTGGATATGGTGCAATTCCTGCTGCTGTAGCCCGAGAACTTGCGGCAGACGGAAAATGGCGAAAATTTATTACTGATCCAACTACTGGGAATCTTCTTGATTATGGCCGAGAAAGTTATATTCCACCACAAGTTTTGCGCGACTTCTTGCTTGCAAGAGACAGAACGTGCAGATTTCCAGGTTGTCGAAGATCGGGAGTAAAGGGCGAGATTGATCACGCCATCCCTTGGGAAGAAGGGGGCGAAACTTCACCAAAAAACCTTGGCCTGCTTTGCAAGCGACATCATCAACTTAAGACACATGGTGGATGGAAACTCGAAAGTTTTGAGGATGGATCATGCGAATGGACTTCTCCGTTAGGCAAGAAAAGGTTCGTACCTGCACGTCCCATGAATGAAGTTGCCTAGCCCTCCCTAATTCCTAGCCCTTTCTAATTCCTAGCCCTTTCTAATTCCTAGCCCTTCCTAATTCCTAGCCCTTCATTAAACTCGCTTTATGGAATCTCTGGCCCTAGTAGTTACAATCATGATCTTAATTTCGGTTCTTGGCGCACCAATCGGCTGGTTGATCCTAAAGATTCCCACTCATAAATCTTCAACGACAAATGTAAAGAAATTGTTCTCTTTTGTTTTCACGCTACTTGGGTTAATGGTGGGAACGACTATCTTGTCAACCGGACCGGCAATAGGTGGAGTTTTCATCTCGCTTTTTTCAATATCTTCAGCCATCTTTGTATTCATAAAGATTTGGCGCGATAAAACAAATTGGGAACACTAGTAATCTTGAAATAAATTAATGCAGGTAAATATGGTGGAGGTGCCGGGAATCGAACCCGGGTCCTCTAGAGCAAAATCAGGGCTTCTACGGGCGTAGTGTTCTATTCGTTTTCTCAGTCCTGACTCTCACAAACACATGTAGTCAACGAACTCAGCTATAGATTGATTTCCCAAACGATGTCCATAACACCATCGTCAAGTGAGCTCTCTAGCGACGCTAACATCCAAGCCGAGAGCACTCTTGGGTTAACGGATTCACTTAAATCGCTTAGGCAGCGATAGCGAAATCAGTGCGATTTGCATCTGCACTTATGTTTTGCGCGGGTTTCATGGTTTACGAGATCATCCCGGCTTCCTCGGCCCGCTTCACCTGACTCAACACCTAAAGTCGAGACCGTTCACCCCCATGATGGTTGTGGAACATGAAGCTTTTACTTTTCTATATTTAGTTTTTTCAAATACTAACTTCAGCCTTGAATTCCAACTTTAACAAGTTGGTGAGCAATAGTTAGTGAATAAATTATAAGGTGTTAAACGGCTATCTCAGAACCGCATGAACTTGGATTAGCGCTTAGGCTGGATTAGCGCTCGGATTTACCGTAGTTCCAATCAATCTTCTCTTTAACCTCTTGATTAGCGCTCGGATTTACCTGAGCTGCGCCTTGAAAGTTCACGGGTGATTTCGCGGTTTGCTTGCTGTTCCATAAGTGTGGCCCGCTTGTCATGGCCCTTCTTGCCTTTAGCCAGAGCCAATTCAATCTTGGCTTTACCGTCTTTAAAATAAATAGAAAGAGGCACAAGTGTTAAGCCACCTTGCTTTGTTTCAGCGGCTAATTTCTCGATCTCCTTCTTGTGAAGAAGTAATTTACGTTCACGACGTGGGGTGTGGTTATTCCAAGTTCCCTCTGTGTATTCCGGAATATGAACTCCGCTTAGCCAGAGCTCCCCGTTATTCACCATCGCGAAACCATCAACAAGTGATGCACGTCCGGCACGAAGTGATTTAACTTCAGTTCCACTTAAAACTATTCCACATTCAAATACTTCTTCAATGAAGTAGTCATGGCGAGCTCGCTTGTTCTGTGCTATTAATTTCTGACCTAACTCTTTAACCATATTGACCACCCCATTTCCTTATCTAATTTAAATAGTTTGAAGTATTTACATTAGTAAGGATACGCGAGTTGTAAGCCATCAAGTTACAGAAAGCAGCAGACTCGCATTTATTAGGTGCACTATTTGGCTATTGCGGCAAGACCGCCCAGAACTAAGAGCGCTTTCTTAATCTCTTCCCCTTCAGGAACAAGTAGATCTGGAGCAATTCCAACTTGGTCAATAACTCTGCCGTTTGGAGTGCGGTATTTTCCAACTGTTATTTCAATCTTTGAGCCATCTACTAATTCAATAATTTCTTGAACGGTTCCCTTGCCATAACTCTTTTCGCCAATAATTACTGCGCGGTTACGATCTTGTAGTGCGCCTGCAATAACTTCCGCAGAACTCGCGGTCGATCTATTTATCAGCACGGTCATAGGAGCAACATCAACAATCTGATTAGTCGATTCAAGAATGATGGATGAATCATTCTTTCTAGAATATGAAACGATTGTCCCCTTATTTAAAAATAGAGATGCTAAATCAACAGCCACATTTAATAGTCCACCTGGATTATCACGGAGATCTAAGACAACTCCACTTTGATGTGGGTACCTGTTAAGCGCAACTGCAACATCAGTTGCTACTTGACTCGTGATTGATGAAATCTGAATGTATACAACCTTCGTTGCTAATTGGTATGCAACTACATCGCCATTAAGAATTGATTCTCGGGTGATCTCAAACCTAATCTGCTCTTGATTGCGTTCAACTCCTAATTGCAAATTAGTGTTTGGTGCTCCGCGAAGTGCGGCCACTGCGGTTGCAAGTGATGCGCCGTCCATAGCAACCCCATTGATATCAATTAAGGAATCCAGAACCTTGATTCCAGCTCTAGCAGCCGGAGATTTATTTTGAACGCTAGAAACTTCTAGTACGCCAGATTTGCTCTTGCGAAGCCAAATTCCTATTCCGCTGTAACGACCTTCAAGAGTCTGATTTAAATTCTTAACGCTTTCTTGGGGAAAATAGTTTGCCCATTGATCGCCTGACGCTTTAAGCGCCGCTTCAATCGCTGCTTGTTCAAGAACGCTTCGTTTGAGTGGTGTTGGATTTTTTGTAAGAATTTTAGAAATTGATTGCTCTACTGGTGAGGCTTTTCTAGCTTGTCCAACATAATCACCGAGCGCAAAAGCCAAAATAATTGCAAGAGATGTGATTGCGGCTGTGGCATTAAATCCCGCGCTACGAAAGCGAGCAATGATCGATTGCCATGGGGAAAGCATTGGCGAATTCTCCTAGCAAAGGAAGAAATTGGCAAAGTTAGACGGGATATTGCCTTAGGCAGTTAAACCTTTAGGTATTTACGCAAGGTAACAATTGAAGCAACAGTTGAAACTACAAATCCAGTTAGAAGAAGGATTCCTGAAGCAACCCAGACATCTGACCAAGTAAAGAACTTGGTAAAGCTAAGCAGTGGTGCAATTCGAGAATCTACTAATAATTTGAAGGCAGATAAAAGGCCAGTAGAGAAAATCCAGCCGACAATTGCCGAGAAGATTCCTTCAAGTAAGAAAGGCAATTGAATGGAGAAAGAAGAGGCGCCAACTAACTTCATCACACCGGTTTCTCGACGACGATTAAATGCCGCGATTCGAAGCGTATTGCTTATTAGAAGTGCGGCAGTTAAAACACTTGCCAGACCAATTGCAAGAGCGCCATCTCGAAGTACGCCTAACAATTTAAAGAATTTCTCCAAAATGCTCCGCTGGTCTTGAACAGAATCAACGCCAGGTCTTCCAGCAAATGCACTCTGCATTACTGCAAATTTTGTTGGGTCCTTTAATTTAACTCGGTACGACTCAGGCAGTTGATCCTGCGTCACGTTCTGGGCAATTGCAGATCCTTTGAATCTCTCTTGAAAAAGTACGAATGCCTGGGATTGAGATTCGTAATAAACTTTTTCTACTACAGGAAGTGCTTCAATATCTGCCTTGATCGAATCACGTTGCTCTTGTGAGACGGGACCACTTGCACAAGAAGATGATTCGGAAAGTGAACCACAGAGAAAAACAGAAACTTCAATCTTGTCATACCAATAATCTTTCATAACTCGAACTTGTGAGTTAGCAAGAAGTCCTATACCCAGCAGGGTCAAGGAAATAGCTACGGTAATCATCACCGCGAATGTCATAGTTAAGTTTCGGCGCAGACCAATTCTTACCTCACTAAAAAGAAATCCAGTTCTCATAGTCCGCCCCTATCCTGCGTATCCATAAACACCGCGAACTTGGTCGCGAATAACATGCCCACCCTCGAGTTCAATTACGCGCTTGCGCATTGAATCCACAATCTTGGAATCGTGTGTTGCCATAACAACGGTTGTTCCTTCACGATTAATCCGGTCAAGAAGTTTCATAATTCCAACACTTGTTGCAGGATCAAGGTTTCCTGTTGGTTCATCTGCAATAAGAATTGCAGGCCGACTTACGTAAGCACGGGCAATTGCAACTCTTTGTTGCTCTCCGCCTGAAAGCTCAGATGGCTTGCGGTCAGACTTCTCTTCAAGCCCAACTAGTTCAAGTACTTCTGGGACTTCACGATCAATCTCCTTCTTAGAGTATCCAAGAACGTGAAGTGTGAAAGCTACATTTTCAAAAACAGTTTTACTTGGCAACAAACGAAAATCTTGAAATACCGTTCCAACTTGCCTACGTAGTTCTGGAATTTTGTGGGCCGAAAGCGTATTTAATTCTTTGCCAGCAACAATGATTTCACCAGATGTTGGACGTTCTTCGCGAAGCACAAGACGAAGGAAGGTTGATTTACCCGATCCAGAAAGACCTACAAGGAAAACAAACTCGCCCTTTAAAATATCAATGTTTACTGAATCAAGCGCCGCGCGATCTTGTTTCGGGTACATCTTCGTAACGTTTTCAAAACGAATCATGAACGCCTCCTCGTGCTTCCTAATCTCAATCCAAATCTGAACAGGCGTGCGCTATTAACACAACTTGAGCCTATGTGGGAAGTTTAGAGAGGAATCGAGGTTCAACAGCGGAAATACGCGCGAAAAAGGCTGAGAGATTTCCAATATCCGAGCCCACTTGTGCGTGCATATTCTTTAATCGGTGGACTTCTTTAATCGGTGGACTTCTTTAATCGGTGGACTTGCGCCACTTAATGCCGGCTTCAATGAAGCCATCGATTTCGCCATCTAGAACCGTGGAAGGATTTCCAACTTCAAAATCTGTACGTAAGTCTTTTACCATTTGATACGGCGCTAATACATAAGAGCGCATCTGATTTCCCCAAGATCCAGTGTTGTCGCCTTTAAGTGCTTCAAGTCTTGCGCGTTCTTCCTGACGTCTCTTAGCCAATAATTTAGATTGCAGAACAGCCATTGCAGTTGCTTTATTCTGGATTTGAGAACGCTCATTCTGGCAAGAGACAACAATTCCAGAAGGCAAGTGAGTAATGCGAACTGCAGAGTCAGTTGTATTAACCCCTTGACCGCCTGGGCCAGATGAGCGATAAACATCAACCCGAAGTTCTTTCTCATCTATTTCAATGTGATCACTCTGTTCAACAACAGGTACAACTTCCACGCCAGCAAAAGATGTATGTCGGCGTGACTGCGAATCGAATGGTGAAATTCGAACTAGTCGGTGCGTTCCTTGTTCAACTGAAAGCGTTCCATATGCATAAGGTGCGTGGACTCTAAATGTTGTTGATTTGATTCCTGCTTCTTCAGCATAGGAAGTTTCAAGCACATCTACCTTAAAACTGTGGCGCTCGCAGTAACGAAGATACATTCGCATCAACATTTGCGCCCAGTCGGCCGCTTCGACTCCGCCTGCTTCAGATCGAATAGTTATCAAGCAATCTCGATCGTCATACTCACCGCTTAATAAAGTTTGTACTTCTAATTCTCGAATCGCCCGGGTCACATCATCTAGTTCATTTCCAGCATCTGTGATCGCACTTTGATCTTTTTCTCCTTGCGCAAGTTCAAGTAACAAAGGGATATCTTCAAGCCGGCGGCGAATTGTGTTTGATTTGTTTAACGTAGATTGAACTCTAGAGAGTTTGCTCGTTACAACTTGAGCCTTTTCAGGATCGTCCCAAAGATTCGGTGCGCTCGCTTCTTCCTCAAGTATTTTAAAATCCGCCTCGAGTTTCGGAAGATTCAAAACTTGCTCAATAGCCGAAAGAGTTACGCGAAGTGCGCTTACTTCTTCGAGATATTCGCGTGCTGCCATGGGATAAGCGTAATGGCAAGAATCCTTAGCTCCTGCTAATTTCTGAAGTAGCCCCTATGGTCGCATTTACGCCAATCTTGCCGCCATTAATCCTTGAAAGAATCGGAAACTCAACTAAAGCTTTAATACTTGAACTTATGCTTGCAGTGATTTGATCGTTAGAGCAGCTCCAGCCTGTGACTCCGATAAAGTTCCTTCGCAATTTCTTTGCATTTACTTCGACACTAAATTTGAGAGCAGCCAATTCGCAATTAATCGGAACTCTTTGATTTTGCTGGCCAAGGGAATTGGAAGAACTGGAGTAGTACCGACTTTCATCTAGCGAGTGTGAAGCAACGAGTATCGCATCCTCCCCAATTTGGATTAATTCGCGCTTTGCTAAGTACGAGTCTGTGACATCGATTATTCCTATTGAAAGGGTCAGCACAAGAAGAAATAGCCCAGAAATCAATACTGAGATAGAACCTGCTTCCTTACGGAAGAAATCAATAACAAAGTTATCTTGCATCAACTATCTCGCCAAGAATCCACTGTTTGAATTGCAGTCGCAATTGCCAAATGTCCGGTCTCTTTTGAGCTGAGTGAAACTT
>CANNIM010000008.1 GCA_947505195.1 Actinomycetota bacterium | reverse complement strand
CCGCCAAACCTAGTGGAAGGTACACGGAAGAGCAAATCCGGTAAGTCCTTCATAGTGCTTGGTAATGCTTGGTAATTCATGTCGTTGCTTGGCCTTATTTACCCCGGTTTTAAAGGGTTTTTCGTCCAATTCGCAAGCGAGGGGTAAAGGTAGCCTAAGCCTGAGCGAGGGTCAAATTCACTGCCCCCGAATAGGCCCGAAATAGCTCATTCTTGGTGCGAGGTTAATCACCCCAGAAAGTGTCACTTTTCGCGCTCAATTAGCAGAAAAATCTTTTCCTGTGGTGAATCTTTTCGAATTTACTCGCTAACTAAATTACTTCTACCGAAGCTAAATCGCGCTTTCCCTTACGTAAAACCAAGAATTTTCCGTGAATCAAATTCTCTTTAGTTGGTGCGAAATCCTCCCCCGAGATTTTTTCATTATTTAAATACGCACCATTCTCTTTAACGATTCGACGCGCTGCAGATTTAGATTCAACTACGCCCGTTGCAGCCAAAAGATCTACCCAAGTTGGAAACGCTTCACTTTTATCTATTGTTACTTTAGGTAATTGCGCAAGTGCAGAAGCTAAAGTCTTTTCATCAAGGTCCTTCAATTCACCCTGTCCAAAAAGGGCCTTCGATGCTGCCTCAACTTTTTCACATTGATCAGAGCCGTGAACTAAAGAAGTTAACTCTCGTGCTAATTCACGTTGTGCTTCGCGGGCACCGGGATTTACTGCAACAGTTTCAATTAATCTTTCAATTTCTGAACGATCCTTAAACGAGAACACCTTAAGATATTTTTCAACATCGGCATCATCAGTATTAATCCAGAATTGATAGAACGCGTAAGGTGAAGTCATGTCTGCATCTAGCCAGACTGAACCACCCGCGGTTTTACCAAATTTACTTCCATCACTTTTCGCCATCAGTGGAATCGTAAACGCGTGGGCTGAACCGCCTTCTACTTTACGAATAAGGTCTAACCCAGCAACAATATTTCCCCACTGGTCAGAACCACCAAGTTGGAGTCTGCAATTATCACGACGATAAAGTTCCAGGTAATCAAATGCTTGTAGAACTTGGTATGAGAATTCAGTGTACGAAATACCACCGCTTTCCAAGCGAGAAGAAACCGAATCCTTTGCGAGCATTTGATTGACGCTGAAATGTTTACCAATGTCACGAAGAAATTCCAAAGCCGATACTGGTTTAGTCCAATCAAGATTATTAGCCATCACAGCCGGGTTCTTATTTGATTCAAAATCAAGAAACTTCGATAGTTGTTTTCGGATGTTCTCTACCCATTGCACAACAACGGTTTCATCATTTAATGTGCGCTCTTCGTTGCGCCCACTTGGGTCTCCGACAAGTCCGGTAGCTCCCCCAACTAGTGCGATGGGAAGGTGTCCCGCTAATTGGAATCGTCGCATAACGAGAATTACTACGAGATTTCCAACGTGCAAACTTGGGGCGGTAGGGTCGAATCCAATATAAAACTTGAGTGGCTTGCTATTTAAATCTTTAAGTAATCCTTCGCGGTCAGTTGTCTGCGCGATAAGACCACGCCATTCGAGATCGGCTAATAGTTGCGTAGTCATGGCTTCATCATGCCCGAAAAGAGTGCGACCTCGTTGGATATCCAAAGTTTCGCTTCCTTCGTGGCATTATTTAGTTGAGAAATCTGTTCTGTAACACTGTCAATCGAAGTACCGAGGGACGAAGTTCGTGAGGCTATAGCGCCGGAAACCGTTAAGAACCCCAGAAGATCTGATTTTAATTCCGGATGTATCGAATTTAGTTCGCTATCGGTCAATTCGTGAAGCTCTTTATTAGCACTCTCGCAGAATCGAACACATTGACCCGCTATTTCATGCGCCTGTGCGAACGGCAGAGATTTCTTTGCTAGGTAATCTGCAATTTCGGTAGCAAGAGCAAATCCAGAATGCGCACCACTTGAAATCTTCTCACCGTTAAATTTCGCCGTAGCAACCATCCCTGTTAACGCTGGAAGAAGTAACAGCAAAGTTTCTACAGAGTCAAAAACTGGCTCTTTATCTTCCTGCAGATCGCGGTTGTAAGCGAATGGCAGACCTTTTAGTGTTGTGAGCAGCGCTGTTAGATTACCAACCAATCGCCCACTCTTGCCTCGTGCCAATTCTGCAATATCGGGATTTTTCTTCTGTGGCATTATTGATGAACCAGTTGAATATTCATCTGCGATTACCACCCAAGAAAATTCAGTTGTATTCCAAAGTGTAAATTCTTCGCCAATTCTCGAAAGATGAACACCAAGCATCGCTATTACAAAGAGTGCCTCGGCTGCAAAGTCCCGATCGCTAACTGCATCAATACTGTTTCCTAAAACACCATCAAATCCGAGCGCTTGTGCACTTACTTCTGGGTTAGGTTGTAAGCCACTTCCCGATAGCGCACCTGCCCCAAGTGGTGAAAAACTATTTCGAACTAACCAATCTCCGATTCGATCAATATCGCGTAATAGCGCTTGTGAATGTTTCGCTAATTCATGTCCAAAAACTATTGGTTGCGCATGTTGCAAATGAGTAAAGCCCGGAGCAATGATTTCAACCGTGGCTAGGCTTTGGACATTGAATGATTCGACCAATTCTGTTGTTAAAGCTGCAATTTCTAACATATGGTCAATTAAGTACAGCTTGAAATCCGTAACAACTAAATCATTGCGCGATCTTCCCGCTCGGAGGGCGCCACCTATTGCGCCAATTTTCGCAACTAGACCACGTTCTATTGCGCTGTGAACATCTTCATCTGAATTGTTGTACCTGAATTTGCCCGAAAGTATTTCGTTACCGAGCGCTTTGAGGCCGGCACGAATAACTTCACCGTTTCCAGAAGCAATAACCCCAGCGGCTATGAGGCCGTCTAGATGAGCTAGGTTGACTCTGATGTCATAAGGTGCGAGGCGCCAATCGAAATCAACACTTCTAGATAAAGCCGCGACCGAATCAGCCGGCCCACTCCCAAATCTTCCGCCCCATAGTGCCATTCCTATTTCCTCTTTCCTTTTACGCCAGATGCGAATGTAGAGATTGACTTAGCTAAATCAGCTCCACCATTTGCAGTTTTAGAAACAACCAACACAGTGTCATCTCCTGCAATTGTTCCGATTGCGCTTTTCAATGCGCCATTCAAAGAATTTCGATCTATAGCACTAGCTAACAGTTGTGCTCCACCAGGTGGTGTACGCACTATGGCAAGATTACCGCTAGCAGTAACGCTCATAATTAAATTCGCAGCGCTAGTAGTTTTGGATGTTGATTCGTCCGCGATTACATATTGAAATTCGCCACTTGCATCACGGGCTCTACTCGCTCCTAGCTCCTCCAAATCGCGGCTTGCAGTTGCTTGGGTTACTTTCACACCTTCGCGCGCTAGAAGTTTCACCAAGTGACTTTGCGATTCGACGCCACCTTGCCTTATCAATTTTGCGATTAAGGATCGGCGTTGAACAGAAGTTAGCGTATTCTTAGCGTTCATGAGTAATCGCAACCTCTCTAAATGTTTTTATGAAGTCCGTGATTTGTTGATCAGTAACAACTAGAGGAGGCGCGATTCGGATAACAGAATCAGAAGTCGCGTTTGCTAAGACCCCGCCTGTTTGTAGTTGAGAAACGAATTGCTTTGCGACTGGATTTTTCAAAACAATTCCTAGCAACAACCCTGAGCCGCGAACTGATTCCACAATTGCGCTCTTCGACAACTCTAATTTCAATGTTAACTCCAGCGCCGCATTTCTAGCGAGCAAACCATCTTCTTCCAGAACTGAGATTGCCGCTAACGCTGATGCGCATGCAATTGGATTGCCACCGAAAGTACTTCCATGACTCCCTGGTTCAAAGTAGGTCGCGTAATCGCCAATTGCAATCATTGCTCCTAGAGGTAACCCACCTCCCAAACCTTTCGCCAGCGTAATAATGTCTGGAACTATTCCTTCTTTCTCATAGCCAAACCATTCACCAGTTCTGCCCATTCCTGTCTGCACGCAATCCAAGGCGAGTAGAACTCCATGCTTCGAAGTCAGATCTCGTAGCGCTCGGAGATACCCAAAATCAGGAACTACTACGCCATTCTCACCTTGAATAGGTTCGACAATAACCATTGCAACTCTCTTATTGATGGCTCTCTTTGCTGCTACTAAATCATTGTAAGGAATGAATTTTATCTTTTTCAGTAGCGGCTTAAATGGTTCCTGTTTCGCGCTTTGACCAGTTAAAGATAGCGCGCCCATCGTCCGGCCATGAAATGAACCAATTGTCGAAACAATTTTCGTCCGACCAGTAAGTCTCGATAATTTGAATGCGGCTTCATTTGCTTCAGCTCCTGAATTGCAGAAGAAAGTTCTTGCGCTTTTCTGTCCTGTTAATGAATTAAGTTTCTGTGCCAGCTCTAAGGCGCGCGGATGAGAATATAGATTGCTTACATGCCCTAGTTTGCTGGCCTGTTCTGAAATCGCGGCGACGATCTTTGGGTGTGCATGTCCCAAAATATTAGTTGCTATGCCGCCCAGGAAATCTAAATATTGATTCCCTTCGACATCCCAAACGCTTGCTCCTGTGCCATTCGTTAACGAAATCGAAGGCGTCCCATAATTATTCTGTAGACCACTAGTCCAACTGTCTTGTGCTTCCAAATTGTTGACCATATTAAGCAACCACCAAAGTTCCAGTTTCACCAGAAAATGCTCTGGCTAGATTCGAGATAGTTCTGCCATCAAATATGCGTACAGTTTTAGCACCCGATTCAATTGCGTTAATGGCCGCCTTGGCCTTTGGAATCATGCCTCCTTGAAAATCTTTCGCGATAGCTATTAATTCTTCAACCCCGATTGTACCTATGACGGAATTCGCGTCAGGCCAATTCCGATAAATACCCGCAACATCAGTTGAGAACATAACAACATCTGCGCTAAGTGCGCCACCAATTGCGCCCGCGACCAAATCAGCATTCAAATTCAAACCAACGCCCTCTTCCGTAACGGCGATCGGTGAGATTATTGGCGTCAATCCCTGGGCTAGAAAATTCTTAATAAGTGTTGGATCAATAGTTGCAATATCCCCAACAAGACCTAACTCAGGATCGGCAATTTTTGCTCGAATTAAACTTCCATCGCCGGCTGAAATCCCAACCGCATTGACACCCTGCCCAATTAATTGGTTTGTTAGATTACGTAATACCTCACCACTTAAAGTGCGCTGAACAACCTCAAAAACCTCTGGTGTTGTTTTTCTTAAACCAGCCACCATCTCACTAACAATTCCATGAACTTCAAGCTCACGATTTATCTGTGGACCGCCGCCGTGAACTATTACAATTTTTTCGCCAGCCTTGATTATCTTCGCAAGAAACTCAATAGCCGGTTCCACTTCTACCTCTTCTGAAATCGCATGACCACCATATTTAAAAACAATCATCACTTAACGCCCAATTGATCGAGTCCGAGATCCTGCGGAAAGCCCGACATCAAATTGGCATTTTGAATAGCTTGTCCAGCTGCACCTTTCCCTAGATTATCAAGTGCAACCGAGACAACTAAGCGATTGGTGTGTGCATCAACCGCAACTTGCATTAGCACGTTGTTAGTTCCGAGCGTCGCCGAAGTCTGGGGCATTAATCCCATTGGTAGCACTGATATGAATTGCGAGGCGGCAAAATATTCGGAAAATATCTTATGTGCTTGCTCTGAAGTTAAGGATTCAACCATTTTCGCAGTTATCGTTGCCAGTATTCCTCTTGGCATCGGCGCTAAAATTGGAGTAAAGGAAAGTTTGACTTGGCTCCCACTCAGAAGGCGCAAATTTTCTTCTATCTCCGGAGTATGTTGATGTACTCCCCCAAATTTATAAGAAACCAGGTTATTCATAACTTCACTGCCAATTAAATTGATTTTGGCGCTACGACCGGCACCAGTGGTACCACTTGCCGCAACAACAACAATATCCGTGGCATCAACTATTTTCGAAGCGATGGCTGGTGCACTTCCAAGGATTATTGCAGTTGCATAACATCCCGGGTTAGCGACCCTGTTACTAGAACTGATTTTTGCAGAATTTGAATTTATTTCAGGCAAGCCGTATGTGAATTGACCTGCGTACGAACCACCATAATATTTTTCCCACGATGAGCTATCGGCTAATCTGAAATCAGCACCAAGATCAACAACTTTTACCTTCGCGGAAATATCTGAAATTAGAGCAGCTGATTCTCCGTGAGGTAGGGCTAAGAAAACTAAATCACACTCATTGATTAGCTCTATCGCAGTTTTTTCGAAGTTACGGTTGGCAAAATTTAGTAAATGCGGATGGATTGAAGTGATTTGTTGACCAGCGTTCGAACCAGCACTTACGTAGGTTATTTTAAATTTTTCGTGGTGCGAAAGCAGGCGAAGTAATTCACCACCCGCATATCCGCTCGCGCCTACGACACCTATTTTCATGGAGTCATCCTATCATTTAAAGCATAAATATACAATTACATGCATAATTATGCACGAACCACTGCCCCACATACCTTTAGAGCGGAGGCTGCTGCTGCTTCGCGATGTTCCGACACCTCTTCAGCTGTCAACGTTCTATCTGGCGCTCGGAAAACCATAGTGAAAGCCAACGAAACCTTTCCGTCGCCCAATTTGTCGTAGCGATCGAAGAGAGTAATGCTCTCCAATAAATCCCCAGCGCCGGCTCGCAGCGCGGCTTCCAAAGTGGAAGAAGACACCGAGCCATCAACAACCAATGCAATATCCTGAATCGCAGCTGGCATTGTGATTAGCGTCTGCAATTTCTTAGTTTCGGGAAAACCAAGTGCGCTAAGAACTACTACGAAGGCACACGATCTTTCAGGCAATCCCAGTTCAGCAATAACACGAGGATGAAGTTCGCCAGCATGCGCTACCGCTTTACCGTCAACTTTAAGTTCTGCGCAACGACCTGGATGCCATGGTGCAAAATCTGAACTGGAAGTAGTTGAAACGTTGCCAGTTTCTTCGATGATTGCCCGCGCAAACCCAATCGCTTCAACCCAAGTGAAATCTTGCGCTTTTCCATTCCAGCCATCAGAACCTAATTTACCAGCAACTACTGCGCCGACATGTAGCGGCTGATTCGGAACGCTCTTGTAAATCTTTGCCTTGGTTGCTTCATTCGGTACTCGATCCGTACCAACAACGTTCTGCGCCTCAAGCTTTTCAGTATTTCTAAAAACGGAGCCAATTTCAAATAGTGCAATACCTTTTGCGCCACGACCTTGATTTCTTACCGCAGTTAGCAGAAGACCAGGTAATAAATGCGTACGCAGGTCTGGAAACTCTTCAGACATAGGATTTGCAAGTCTAAAACTTTTCGCACGATCTCCAACAAAACCTAACTGTGATACAAAATCTGGATTAACAAAAGGATAGTTGTAAACTTCAGAAAAACCATTTCCGGCCAAGAAATTTGCAACGCTACGTTTGCGATATTGCATTGGCGTTAGGCCAGTGCCAGATTTTCCGGTTGGAAGCGTAGAAGGAATTCGCTCATAGCCAATCATTCTCGCAACTTCTTCAACTAAATCTGGTGCGAGTAATAAATCAGCGCGCCACGATGGTGGATCTATCTCCCAATTTGTAGTCGATTTCTTTGCCACATCGCAACCGACAATCTTCAACTTCTCTTCAACTTCCGAGAGTGAAACTTCGGTTCCCAGATATTTGGAAACAAAGTTAGGATCAAATGAAACTATTGGTGCATATTTCGGTTCCCCAGAGGAACTGGAACCAACATATTTTGCGCCACCAAGTTCTATCATCAGCGCAATCGCTCGAGCGGAGGAAATTTCCGCCAGTGACGGGTCAACTCCTCGTTCTAATCGCCTAGAAGCCTCTGAAGATAATTTATGTCTGCGCGAACTTTTGGCAATTGTTATTGGATCAAAGCGTGCTGCTTCGAGTGCTATCTGGGTAGTTTTTCCAGTTACTTCTGAAGTTGCCCCACCCATTACGCCCGCCAAAGCAAGGGCTGTACTTTTATCTGCAACCACTAGATCATCTGAATTAAGTTTGCGCTCTTGGTTATCTAAAGTTTTGATTGTTTTTGTGCTACCAGCGCGTCTCATGATCAATGAAGTATCAATCTTCATGGCGTCGAAAGCATGTAAAGGTTGACCAAGTTCGAGCATCACATAGTTGGTGATATCAACCGCTAACGAAATTGAACGCATGCCACATTTCTCAATTCGTCGGCTCATCCATAACGGTGTTACTGCTGATGCATTGAAATCTGAAATCGTGCGGATGTAGACAATTGAAAGTGCAGTCTTATCCTCAACTGCAACTTGAATTCCCTTAGTGTTGATAGCAAATTCCGCGGTATTAACTTTCTGTGCCGGATCGGAATATTTCAAACCTAGTGATGCTGCCAACTCACGAGCAAGCCCTCGGATAGAGAGCGCATATCCCCGATCTGGATTCACCGCGACGTCAACAACTACATCACTGATTTCTAGCAATTCGATTGCGTTCGCACCAATCTTCGCACAATCCGCGGGCAACACAATTATTCCTGAATGTTCTTCGCTAATTCTTAATTCACGGGCTGAACAGATCATTCCATTACTGGTCTTGCCATAAGTTTCTCGCGCTGAAATTGCAAAATCTCCAGGCAGTACTGCACCTGGAAGAGCTGCTACAACTAAATCCCCCACTACAAAATTTGTTGCACCGCAAATTACGAATCGATTAGAGCCTTCACCACAGTCCAGACCGACATATCGGATTGCTTTTTTATTGCCAGTTAATTCCTCGATACTTTCAACTCTTGCTACTACTAATGGGCCTGTTAAGTCCCTACCTTGTAGGTCAATTCCTTCGACCTCAAAACCAACGTTAACGAAAGCATTTTCCAGATCTTCTAAGGAAATATCTTGCGGTATCGGTGAAAATTCACGAATCCATGACAGAGGAATCTTCATCGGCCACCGATTCCAAAACTACGAGTAAATCTGATGTCGCCTTCGACAATGTCATGCATATCTGTAATCCCATGTCTGACCATTAGTGTGCGTTCAAGGCCCATACCAAATGCGAAACCCGAAAATTCAGAGGTATCTATTCCACAAACTTCTAGAACTTTTGGATTGACCATTCCACAGCCACCCCATTCGATCCATCGACCATTGAAGAAGAAATCAACTTCAGCACTCGGCTCTGTGAAAGGAAAGAACGATGGACGTAACCTGGTTTTTACATCCGAACCAAAAATACTTTGAGCAAAATAATCAAGCGTTCCTTTTAAGTCAGCCATTGTGATTCCACGATCAATTACTAATCCTTCAACTTGACTAAAGACCGGCGTATGCGTTGCATCCAATTCATCGGCACGGTAAGTACGACCTGGACAAATTACATAAATTGGTGGCTTGTTTTCTAACATCGTACGAATCTGAACTGGTGAGGTGTGTGTTCTTAGGACCAATCTTGATTCCAAAGGTTCTATGAAAAAAGTATCTTGCATTGTCCGTGCTGGATGATCAGCCGGAATATTTAGCGCATCAAAATTAAGCCATTCTGCTTCTAACTCTGGCCCTTCAGCGACTCGATAGCCGAGGCCGATAAAGAGATCAGAAATTTCATTGGTTAAAATTGTAAGTGGGTGGAGCCCACCCTTAGGCAAATTTGATGCTGGAAGTGAGACGTCAACTCGTTCTTCGGAGAGAACTTTTAGGTCCCTAACGATTTCCAACTCTTTTAACTTTGCCTCAAAAACTGCAGTAACTTCTGCCCTTGCCGAACCAACAATTTTTCCGAGCTCTGCTCGATTGTCAGCGGCCAGCTTTCCAAGGGCTTGGCTTGCTTTAGATAACGCTGACTTATCGCCCAAGTGTTCGGTCTTAACAATCTTTAGCTCCGCGAGATCTTTAGCTTCGCTTATTGCAAGAAGAGCGCTTTTAACGCTTCCAGTAACATCTGCAACGTTGAGCGTCATAATGGTTAAATCCTACCGAATTCCAACCTCAAACATCGCGATTGCAGCGGCGCTAGCGACATTTAAACTTTCGGATTTGCCCTTCATTGGAATTGCAACGCGAGCATTTACGCCTGCAATCTCCGGCAATCCTCGGGCTTCATTGCCGAATATAAGAATCGTTTTTTCACTCTTAGGAAGATCGGTTATTGAGCCGGATCCATCTCCCGCCAAAGCAATCGTATAAAAATCTCCAGCAGTGGCGAAGTCAATAAGTTCATCCACGTCAACGCTTTCGACAACAGGAATATGCCAAAGTGCCCCTACTGTCGCTCGCACTGTTTTCGGTGAATAAACATCAACGCTATTTTTAGAAAATACCACAGCGTCAAAGCCAAGAGCCTCAGCAGTTCGAATCACTGTTCCCGAATTACCAGGATCTTGAATCTCCCAAAAATAAGCGATCTTTTTAGCCTCACGCTGTTTGATCTTGTAGAGCGTCATTTGGGTGAATTTGCAGAGCGCCAAAATCCCTTGAGGTGATTCGGTTTCTGCCATCTCATTCATTACCGCATCAGAAACATGAACTATTGGTGCGCCCTCTAGAATTTCAGTAGCAATTTCTTCTTCTAACTTTGCAAAGCCCTTTTCGGTGACATATAAATTTATCAATTCGGGTGCGTCAACTAACGAAGCGGATAACACTTCTCTGACGCTTTGAATTCCATCAGCAATAAATTCCTTCTCGGTCTGTCTAATTTTTTTACCGCGAGAACCCAAAAGAGCCTTCACCCTCTCGACATGCGGAGAGTGAAGGCTCGTAATTTGGTTATTAGGCATTTACAACGTGCTTGCGAGCTACTTCAACTAAAGCAGCAAATGCAGCTGGATCATTAGTTGCGAGCTCGGAGAGAATGCGACGATCGACTTCAACGCCAGCACTCTTCAAACCTTGGATGAAACGGTTATATGTCATTCCATTTGCACGCGTTCCTGCATTGATTCGTTGAATCCAAAGACGACGGAAATCGCCTTTCTTATCTTTACGATCATTGAATGCATAAACGAGCGAGTGGGTAACTTGTTCTTTCGCCTTCGAGAACAGACGGGAACGTTGACCACGATATCCGGCTGCGCGCGCAAGTGTTGTACGACGCTTCTTTGCGGCGTGAACGCCACGTTTTACTCTTGCCATGGTTTATTCCTTCCTGTTACTTCAAGCCGAGCATGCGCTTGGCGGTGAATGAGTTTGGTGCCTTAGCTACAGAATCGCCGCTAAGACGACGTGTTACACGAGATGACTTGTGTTCTAGAAGGTGGCGCTTGCCTGCACGTTCGTGCATCACTTTGCCGGTTCCCGTTAAACGGAACCTCTTCTTCGCACCACTATGGGTTTTCATCTTTGGCATTCGCTAACCTCCCAGTTAGTTGAGATCTAAAACTTTTAAGCTTCAGGTACTACTTCCGCAACCTTTTCAGGTGCTTCCTTCTTGCGGCTAGCAACCTTCGCAGCTTTTTGCTGAGAAACTGACTGGCCCTTCTTTACATTCGTTCCTAAAACCATTGTCATATTTCGCCCCTCTTGCTTTGGGGCAAATTCAACAAAAGCTACTTCTGATAATTCTTCTGCTAACTTCATAAGTAAGCGGTAACCAATTTCAGGTCTCGCTTGCTCACGGCCACGGAATTGAATTGTCACCTTCACCTTGTCGCCACCCTTTAGAAAACGTTCGATATGTGTTCTCTTAGTTTCATAATCATGTGGCTCGATCTTTGGTCGTAGTCGCATTTCTTTAACAACAATATGTGTTTGGTTCTGTCTGGCCTCACGAGCTTTTTGCGCGATTTCGTATTTGTACTTACCGAAATCCATCACTTTGCAAACTGGAGGTTGGGCTTCTGGTGCAATCTCAACGAGATCCAAACCGACTTCATCTGCCATTTTTAAAGCAGTATCGATATCGACGACGCCGACTTGCTCACCGGAAAAACCAATCAGACGAACTTGCGGAACGCGAATCCGATCGTTGATTCTTGGCTCAGTGCTGATAACTTCTCCCCCCTGGTTAATCACTTCCTTTTGGAAGCAGGTGGAGACAGTCGCAAATTCAGGTTAAAAAACCTGTAAAGACCAATTCGCCGAAGCGATAGAGGTGGGAGCGACTAGCTCCACTTGATTGCGCAAGGTTACCCCACAAGGTAGATATGTTGAAATCGGGTATGCAACGCGTAAAAAATTAGCCTCCGATGGCATGAACGCCACCATCTACGTGGATTATCTCTCCTGTGGTCTTTGGGAAGAATGGTGAGAGAAGTGCCACGGCTCCCTGGGCGGCCGGGATCGGATCTCCAAAATCCCAAGCTAGTGGAGCTCGCTTATCCCAGACTCCTTCGAACTCTTCGAAGCCGGGGATTGATTTTGCTGCCATCGTTTTTATTGGACCTGCAGCGATTAAATTGCATCGAATGTTCTCGCTCCCGAGGTCTCGCGCTAAATATCGATTTGCAGATTCGAGACCAGCTTTAGCTATTCCCATCCAGTCATACTTTGGCCAAGCAACAGTTGCATCGAAAGTTAATCCGACGATTGAGGCGCCCTCCTCTTTTCTAAATAGAGGTTTACAGGCCATCGCTAAAGATTTATAAGAAAAAGTAGATACATGAAGAGCTGTAGCGACATCTTCCCACGCGGTATTTAGAAAATTTCCACCCAGCGCTGCTTCTGGAGCGAAGCCAATCGAGTGGACTACGCCATCGAGGTGGGGCAAATGCTCTTTCACTAAACTAGCTAGTCGATCTAAATGTTCGACACTCGTTACATCCAATTCAATAACTGGCGCTGGTTTTGGGAGGCGCGCAGAAATTCTGGTAGTGATACTAAGCGCTCGTCCGAAAGAGGTAAGGATGACATTTGCTCCCTCTTCTTGCGCTACCCGAGCAATATGAAATGCGATAGATGATTCAGTTAAAACGCCGGTGACCAGAATATTTTTATCTTGCAGGATTCCCATTTAATGCCCCATTCCTAATCCACCATCTACTGGTATTACCGCGCCACTTATATATGCTGCCTCCGGTGAAGCTAAAAATGCTACGACTCCTGCAACTTCTTCTGGTGAGCAGAACCTTGCTAGTGGCACTGCACCAATAATTTCTGCCTTACGCGCCTCATCTAATACCGCAGTCATATCAGTATCTACGAATCCTGGAGCGACAACATTCGCAGTAATGCCACGGCTACCTAGTTCACGTGCAAAGCTTCGAGCCATTCCGATGAGACCGCTCTTGGTTGCCGCGTAATTTACTTGACCAGCTGATCCCAACATTCCGACAACTGAACCAACAAAAATCATACGTCCAGATTTACGTTTCAACATTCCACGCGTACAAGCTCTCGCAACTTTAAAGGCGCCGACCAGATTAGTTTCCACCACAGACTCAAAATCTTCATCACTCATCCGCATAACTAAGCCATCTTTAGTTATTCCAGCATTCGCAACAAGTACATCGATTTGTCCGTACTTTGCTTCAATACTCGCCACCGCGGCATTAACGCTTTCGGAATCTGTTACATCCATAAACACACCATCAAAACCGTCAGGCGCAGAACCCGAACGATAAGAGACCACAACTTGGTATCCCTCGTTCTTAAATTTAGTAGCGATGGCGAGCCCGATCCCTCGGTTTCCACCAGTAACAAAGGCGACTTTCGAATTCGCAACCATGGACCAAACCTACCTGTTACTACTGCGTAACCAAATGCAAACACTGCGCTGAATGCGAAATTTTCCTACTATCGCCCTAGAGTTCTCCCATGGCAACCACTCCATCGGAACCGAAGAAAACCATATCTGTTTCGGTATCAAATGTTGGCCAATCTTTATCGAATGATCAATCATCTCGGGCCCGTAAATATTTCATTTCCATGATGATCAGAACGCTTTGTTTCATACTTGCCGTGATTCTTCCAAGTCCTTACCGTTGGATCGCACTTTTCGGCGCCGTCACACTTCCATATATTGCCGTCGTCGTAGCGAACGCCGGCCGCGAGAGCATCAAAGGCAAGGCTGCGATATTTGCTGATGATAAGAAGCAAATAGGATCTAAATAGCTCGTGCGCAAGTTCTTTTCGCCGATCTCACTCCTGCAAAGCGCCCTCGCATTGGTACTTATATTTGGGTGCTTATATGCGGCCCAATGGCAATTGGATAGAGGCCAAGGGCAGTCAAATACGAATCAAATCATTGAAGATAATCTGGAACTAAATCCGATTGAATTAAGCGACCCAGCTAATCTTGATGCCGTCGCTAATCAATGGCGACTAACAAATATCAAAGGTAGTTTTTCCAACAGCCATCAAGAACTAGTTCGCAATCGATATTATGAAGGAAAATTTGGATTTGAAGTCTTGACCTTATTTACCGCAGTGAGCGGCGAAAATTTCTGGGTAGATAGAGGATGGGTTGCTGCAGGAGCGAACGCTTCGACTCCCCCAGATGTTCCAAAGATCTATGACGGAGTAACCACGATTACCGCGAGAGTTAGATCGGAGAACCTCAGCCGCCAACTTCAGGGGTCGTTCTTCGTAACAAGTGCAAAAAGCGCAAAACCAAGTTCAATTGCAAAGATCCAAGGCGTTGATGCTCAGCCATATTATTTGGATTTAATATCTAGTTCAGATGGCAAAATTTCTCCACTAACAGAGATTCAACTACCCGAATTATCTAGTGGTCCACATTATGCATATGCACTGCAATGGTTGGCCTTCGCCGTTCTATCTTTGGTTGGACGAATCTTGCTATTCCGTGAAGCCGAGAGATTGCCGCTGGTATAAATCGAAATACAAACCGCCTTTAGCGACGAGCTCTTCATGTTTACCAGTTTCAACTATGCGACCTTGTTCCAGGACCAATATCTGATCTGCATGAGCAATCGTTGACAAGCGGTGCGCAATAACAATGCTGGTACGTCCTGAAAGTGCAACCTTCAACGCCACTTGAACTAACGCTTCATTTTCAGAATCTAGATGAGCAGTCGCTTCATCGAGAATCACAATCTGCGGGGCTTTTAATAGCAACCGAGCAATGGCTAAGCGTTGTTTTTCGCCACCAGATAATCTATGGCCTCGTTCACCAACCACCGTGTCTAATCCATTAGGCAGGGAACGTATAAATGCTCCGATCTGTGCAGCATCACAGGCTTGCCATATTTCATCATCAGTTGCATCCGTCTTTGCGTAACGCAAGTTATCCCCGATGCTTTCGTGGAGCATGTGTGAATCTTGCGTAACGATTCCAATTAATGAACGTAAATCCAAAATGCTTGTCTCGCGAATGTCAGTTCCATTTATCAGAATAGAACCCTCAGTTACATCATAAAGACGAGGAAGTAACCCGGAGATTGTGCTTTTGCCAGCACCTGATGGACCAACTATCGCGGTGAACGTTCCTGGTTCACACTTAAAAGATATGTCGCGTAAGACTTCACCACTTTCGACAACTTCTTGCTTAGCCACGGATTCGAGTGAGGCTAGTGAGATTTCAGTCGCTTTCGGATAAATGAAACTTACCGATTTGAATTCAATGGAGGGAATTGCGGAAGATATCTTTACTGGCTTTGCTGGATCCTTAACCATCGGTTGTAGGTCCAATACTTCAAAGACGCGTTCGAACGATACAAGTGCGGACATGATGTCTACGCGCACATTAGATAGCGCGGTCAGTGGTCCGTACAGTCGAGCGAGAAGGGCTGTAATCGCAAGCAAGGTGCCAATTGTGATTTCATTCCTGATTGCTAGATGCCCACCAATCCCATAGGCAAATGCAGTAGCTATCGCGGCCACAGATGTCATCGCAATAAAGAAGACACGATTGAGCATCGCAATCTTTATACCCATATCCGCTACTCGGCGAGCTTTACTGCGAAAATTTCCAGATTCGACAACTCGATCGCCATAAAGTGAGACTAAGAGTGCTCCTGAAACGTTGAACCTTTCAGTCATTGTCGAGGACATTTCCGCATTAAGTTCAAATGAACGTCTTGTATAACCCGCTAGTTTCTTCCCAATCCATTTAGTTGGAACAATAAAGATTGGCAAAATAATCAAAGCCACGACCGTTATCTGCCACGAAAGAGTGAACATGGCAAACGCAACCAAGAGGAGAGTCAAGGAGTTACTTACTACCCCAGAAAGAGTTGATGTGAAAGCCTGCTGGGCTCCAATTACATCGGAGTTAATTCGAGAGATTAGAGAGCCTGTCTGCGTTCTAGTGAAGAAAGCAATAGATTGCTTCTGAACATGTTCAAATACTTGACTTCGTAAATCATAAATCAAGCCTTCACCAATTCGACTTGAGAACCAACGGCCCAACATACTGAAAGCCGCATCGGCAATCGCGAGTGCAGCGACAACCATCGCTAATTTGGTAACAACATCTCCGCGACCGGGTACGACCCCGTCGTCAACGAGTGAGCGCAAGATGAGTGGTGTTGCCACTACGAGGATTGCATCGACAACAACGGTACCAATAAAAATATAGAGATATTTTCGATATGGAAGTGCGAATTGCAAAATTCTCTTAAACGTTCCTGCTCTTAATTTTTGATTCTTTACTGATTGGTCAGAACTCATCGAACGTAAGGCCATCCATTGGCCATGCATTGACACCTCTTAGACCGTGAACCCAATCGCACGCAATTGTTCGCGACCATCATCGGTGATTTTTCCAGGACCCCAAGGCGGCATCCAAACCCAGTTAATTTTTACATCTGAAGTAATGTCTGAAAGAACTTGATGCGTTTGATCTTCAATTACGTCTTGTAATGGGCAAGCAGCGGAGGTTAAAGTCATATCCAATATCGCAACATTATTCTCATCAAGTCGCATGTCGTAGACCAGACCTAAATCAATAACATTGATTCCTAATTCGGGATCGATTACATCCTTCATAGCCTCTGTAATGTCATCAAGCGTAGTAATTGGTGTAGTCATATCTCCCCTTATTTCCTTTTCTGTTACTTACTTTGTAGGGCGGCATCTTTAAATGCCATCCATCCCAATAGTGCACATTTTATACGCGCCGGGAATTTTGAAACACCGGCAAGCGCAACGCCATCTTCCAAAACTTCTTCATTCCCTGCTTCGGTACCTTTACTACTCATCAATTGTGAGAACGAATCTACCGTGGTGAGCGCGTCTTCCAAACTCTTACCGATCATCAGATCCGCAGCAATTGAGGTACTCGCCTGCGAGATTGAACAGCCGACACCCTCCCAAGATACGTTCTCGACTAGACCATTCTTAATCATGACGTTTAACGTTATTTCATCACCGCAACTTGGATTTACATGATGTACCTGAGCCGAAAAATCAGCGCTTAACTTCTTATGTAATGGGTGCTTGTAATGATCAAGAATAACTTCCTGATAGAGCGAGTCTAATTCCATCACTAAACCTTGAAATATTTCTGTGCTTGCTCGATTGAATCAATCAGCACATCAACATCTGCCTCATCGTTGTAGATATAGAAGGATGCTCTGGTGGTACCAACTATGCCCAATTTTTTCATAAGTGGCCAAGCGCAGTGATGGCCAGTTCGAACTGCAACACCGTATTGATCAAGAACTTGCCCAACATCGTGTGGGTGAATTCCTTCCATCGTGAATGAAATTACTGAACCACGGTCTTTGTTCTCCTTAGGTCCGATTACTTCAACACCGCGCAACTGCGAAAATTTAGTGAGTGCATATGCTGTTAGATCTCGCTCATGGTTGGCTACATTCTCCATCCCCAAGTTATTCAAATAAGATATTGCCGCAGCGAATCCGACTGCTTGCGCCATGTTGGGTACTCCAGCTTCAAAACGTTTAGGTGATGGTGCCCATTTAGCATCAGTCATGGTTACTGATTCAATCATTGAACCACCGGTTAAGAAGGGCTCCATCTGATTGAGCAACTCTGATCTTCCCCACAAAATTCCAACTCCAGTTGGGCCAAGTGCTTTATGACCAGAAAATGCTAAGAAATCAATATCAAGTTTCTTAACATCGATAGCGAAATGTGGAGCCGACTGACACGCATCGAGTACAACGACTGCCCCAACGCTATGAGCGAGCTTAACAATTTCGTCAAGGGGAACTATCGTTCCTAAAACGTTTGATTGGTGAGTGATTGCCACAATTTTCGTTCGATTATTAATCAAATCTTCCGCGTTTGATAGATCTAATCGACCTTCACTATCAATTGAAAACCAAACTAATTCAGCGCCGGTGCGCTTTGCCAATTGTTGCCAAGGAATCAAATTTGCGTGATGTTCTAGCTCTGAGACAACAATCCGATCGCCAGCTTTCAAAGCGAAACGAGAATCTGGGGCGCTGTTCCCGAACGAATACGCGATTGCATTTATGCTCTCGGTAGCGCTCTTGGTGAAGATAACTTCATCAACATTCGCATTTAGAAACTTCGCTAATATCCCACGAGAATCTTCATACGCAATGCTCGCTTCTTCAGCAAGTAGGTGTGCACCCCGATGAACCGCAGCATTGTGCAGTTCATAAAAATTACGCTCGGCATCTAAAACCTGTCGCGGCTTCTGACTCGTAGCTCCACTATCTAAATAAACCAATCTATTTCCACCGCGCATGGTTTTAGAGAAGATCGGAAAATCTTTTCGAATCTCTGCTGGGGAAAAGGTTGGCGTCATAGTTTATGCAGTTGTGTACTCCGCATAACCTTTCTCTTCCAACTTATCTGCTAGCTCTGGTCCACCCGCTTCAACAATCTTACCTGCGGCAAAAACGTGGACGAAGTCTGGCTTTATGTAGCGAAGAATTCTTGTGTAGTGCGTAATCAACAAGATTCCTAAATCACTATTACCCTTGATGCGGTTAACACCTTCAGAAACTATTCTGAGAGCGTCGACATCCAATCCGGAATCAGTCTCATCCAAGATCGCGAATTTTGGCTTCAATAGTTCTAGTTGAAGAATTTCATGACGCTTTTTCTCGCCACCAGAGAATCCTTCATTTACATTGCGCTCAGCAAAATTGGTATCCATATTTAAGGCTTTCATTGCCTCTTTAACTTCGCCTACCCAAGTTCTAACTTTTGGCGCCTCACCTCGAATAGCGGTCGCAGCAGTACGCAAAAAGTTAGTTACAGATACTCCCGGAACTTCTACTGGGTATTGCATCGCAAGAAATAACCCTGCTCTAGCTCTTTCATCAACCGACATCGCCAGAACATCAGCACCATCTAGAGTTACAGAACCACCAGTGATTGTGTACTTCGGGTGTCCCGCTATGGAATAAGCAAGAGTAGATTTTCCAGAACCGTTCGGTCCCATGATTGCGTGAGTTTCACCCGATTTGATTGTTAAATCTACGCCGCGCAAAATTTCAGTGAAGCCCGCCTCTGTTGCAACAGATACTTGAAGTCCTTTGATATCTAACGTACTCATATTCTCCCCTTAACCTTTCGCAGATTTTCTGCTTGAAATAACTAAAACATCATCCGTACGGTTTACATGAAATGTTTCAACTGGAATCGATGCAGGGGGTGTAAGAACCTCACCACTTCGCAAATCGAACTCTGCACCATGCAACCAGCATTCAATCTTGAACCCTGTTACATCGCCTTCTGAAAGCGAGGCGTCAGAATGAGAACAAGTATCTGCGATTGCAAAAACCTCATCGCCAATTCTGGTAACACAAACCGGAACTCCATCTAAATCAACCTTGACTGGTTTTCTTTCAACAAGTGAGGCGAATGATAATTCAGCCACTATGCCTCCACTTTAGCTAGTTCAGAATCAATACGATCCATAAGACGATTCTCAATCTCTTCATTCTTAATTTTTCCGACAATCTCTGCGAAGAAGCCCCGAATAACTAATCGGCGCGCAATCTCCGCTGGAATACCACGAGAAGATAAATAGAAAAGTTGTTCATCATCGAAACGACCTGTTGTACTTGCGTGTCCCGCGCCAACTATTTCGCCAGTTTCAATCTCTAAGTTAGGGACAGAATCTGCGCGTGCACCATCTGACAAAAGTAAATTGCGATTTAATTCGTATGTGTCGGTACCTTCCGCATTGGCTCGGATATAAACATCACCAATCCAAACTGTATGTGCCTTATCCCCCGCTAGAGCGCCCTTGTAATTGACTCGGCTCTTAGCGTTTGGAACATTATGGTTTACATGCAATCTGTGTTCTAGATGTTGTCCATCCGTTGCAAAATATAATCCCTGCAGATCCGCACTTGATCCTGGACCGCTGTATTCCACTGTTGGCAGTAGGCGCACCAATGATCCTCCGACCGTAATCACAATCGAGTTAAACGTTGCATCTTTAGAAATTACCGCGTGCTGCCTGCCCAAGTGAACGGCTTTAGCGCTCCACTCTTGCAAGGAGATAAAAGTGAGATTTGAGCCTGGCGCTAGATCAAATTCAATCTCATCAGCAAGGATGGCATCTCCGTTGTTATTGAGAATGATTGTTGAATGTGAATTAACTCCACATGAAATCAAAGTGCGGCTAGCTTGAGGCTTGCCTGTTAATCCAGAACGCTCAATTATCAATGGTTCAGATATTTGCGCGTTTGCAGACACTTCTATATGCGTTACTTCGTCAATCACTTCGCGAGCACGAATCGTCGCTAAATCATCGCTCTCTGAGAGAGCAGGTAAATTCTCTGCGCTTTTAACGCTCAATTTAATTTCTGGTTGCGGGCTCGTTATTCGAAGACTATTTACACTTTCAATTGCAGTTGATGGATCCAGTAAACCACCGACCCGAGCAAGCGGAGTAAATCTCCATGCTTCCTCGCGGCCGGTTGGAGCCAAGTAATTTGTTGTTAAAGTGCTCATTAACCAACTGCACCTTCCATCTGCATTTCAATTAACCGGTTTAGCTCTAGCGCATATTCCATCGGTAATTCACGAGCAATAGGTTCGATGAATCCACGAACAATCATCGCCATCGCTTCATCTTCCCCGAGTCCACGTGACATCAGATAGAAAAGTTGGTCATCACTTATTTTTGAAACAGTTGCTTCGTGTCCCATTGAGACATCATCTTCGCGAACATCGACGTAGGGATAGGTATCAGATCTTGAAATCGAATCCACTAGAAGTGCATCGCATTTAACCGTTGATTTTGAGTGGTGTGCGCCTTCATTGATTTGGACGAGACCACGATAGGAAGTTCTTCCGCCTCCGCGCGCGACTGATTTAGAGATAATTGTTGAAGAGGTAAATGGCGCAGCGTGAACCATTTTTGCGCCAGCATCTTGATGCTGACCTTCGCCGGCAAATGCAATCGAAAGTGTTTCACCCTTTGAATGTGGTCCCATCAGCATAACTGCGGGATATTTCATAGTTACCTTTGAGCCGATGTTGCCATCGATCCATTCCATAGTTGCGCCCTCGGCGCATGTAGCACGCTTTGTCACTAAGTTGTAAACATTGTTCGACCAGTTTTGGATAGTTGTGTAACGAACACGCGCACCCTTTTTGATAATAATTTCAACAACCGCGCTGTGGAGCGAATCAGATGAGTAGATGGGCGCAGTGCAACCTTCAACATAGTGAACGTATGAATCTTCATCAGCGATAATAAGTGTGCGTTCGAACTGGCCCATATTTTCAGTATTGATACGGAAATAAGCTTGAAGTGGGATATCTACTTTTACGCCCTTTGGGATATAGATGAATGAACCACCTGACCAAACAGATGTATTAAGCGCTGCAAACTTATTATCCCCGACAGGAATTACAGTGCCGAAATACTCCTTGAAGAGCTCTTCATGCTCGCGAAGCGCGGTATCAGTATCTACGAAGATAACTCCTTGTGCTTCAAGATCTTCGCGAATTGAGTGGTAAACAACTTCAGATTCATATTGCGCCGCAACGCCTGAAACTAAACGTTGCTTCTCGGCTTCTGGAATACCCAACCGATCGTATGTGTTCTTGATGTCATCAGGAAGGTCTTCCCAAGAATTTGCTTGCTTTTCAGTTGAACGTACGAAGTATTTAATCGTGTCAAAGAAGATTCCTGATAGATCTGATCCCCATGTAGGCATCGGCTTCTTTTCGAAGAGACTTAAACCCTTAAGGCGGAGATCTAACATCCACTGAGGTTCACTCTTCTTGGAAGAAATATCGCGAACGACATCTTCGTTGAGACCACGTCGCGAATTAGCACTCACGTCATTCTTGTCAGACCAGCCATATTCATAATTGCCAATACCCTCTAGTCCAGGGTTCTTCGCTAAGACATCGCTCATGTCAGGCTCGCTCTCTATTTTTTGTTAGATTTTTTGTATTTGGAATAAAGGTTGTACATACTCCGTCGCCATGTGCGATTGTTGCTAGTCGCTGAACGTGCGTTCCAAGCAGTACGGAGAATGCTTCAGTTTCGGCTTCGCAAAGTTCGGGAAATTGCGCAGCAACATGTGCGATTGGACAATGGTTTTGGCATAGTTCCTCGCCAATTCCCTGTGAATGATTATTTGCCGCGTACCCCTCTTTGGTGAGAAAATCAGCAAGCGCTCCACTCTTCTCACTCAGGTTCTTCTTGTTAGCTAAAATTTGTGCCGCACGTTTAGTTATTTCCTCAGCGCGGCTCTTAGCAAATTCCTTGACCAGAGATTCATTTCCCTTTGCAGACATAAACTTTAAAGCGGATACTGCAAGATCATCGTAAGTGTGTTCAAATTTTTCGCGTCCACTATCGGTCATCACAAATACTTTAGAAGGTCGGCCTCGACCGCGTGAATCTAAGGAGCTTTGAAATGGCTCACGAGCGGTTAACAAACCTTGGGCAATTAAATTATCTAAGTGGCGACGGACGCCCGCTGGAGTGATTTTCAACTTAGTGGCTAGAGAGACTGCCGTGGCTGGCCCATTTTCGAGGATGGCACGGGCGACTAAATCGCGGGTCCGGTCTTCACTCTTTTTCACAACAGTATTGTTGCGTAATTCACCCGAAGCCGCCACTTGACGGGCTGCCCCGAGGCAGGCAATCGAGCGCATAGGCTACGAGCATGACCCTGCCTAAATTTATCTTCACAGCACTTTTAGCTATTCAGGCGGGAATTGTTGTTACTGGCGGCGCCGTTCGACTCACTGGTTCCGGACTCGGCTGCCCTACTTGGCCAGAGTGCACCGATGGATCTATAGCGCCTGTTGCCAATCAAGCTGAAGGTCAATTACATGCTTGGATCGAATTCGGGAATCGACTACTCGCTTGGGTAATGCTAATAATTGCGCTCGCAGCTCTCATTTACATAGTAAAGAGATTGAAGAACCGTGAAGACTTCAAATATTTACGCGCCTTGGCAATTTTGCAGATACTTGGATTTTTTGGACAAGTAGTACTTGGTGGAATCACCGTGTTAACTGACTTGAACCCGATCGCGGTATCTGCACACTTTGTTTTAACAATCCCATTAATTGCTGGAGCTCTTAGCCTTCGACATCGCATCCTGGAAAGACCTGTTTTGTTTGTAAAATCTTTGACACGTAACTTAACAAAAATAGTTACTTCTCTAACTTTTATAGTTTTGATACTTGGGGTCGTAGTGACTGGAACCGGACCTCATGCAGGAGATGCCGATGTTAAGCGATTTCCATTCGATGAGCGAACAGTTTCGTGGCTTCATGCTGATGCAGTTATTGCTCTCATTGGCTTAACACTTGCGCTATATTTTGTTGTCAAAAGTTCGGAGAACGCAGAAGTGCAGAAGGTCTTTGGTGGATACATAAAGATCCTTTTGATTATTGAACTACTGCAGGGCGCAATTGGTTATGTCCAATATTTCACTGGGCTCCCCGCACTTATTGTTGGTGCTCATCTATTGGGTGCGGTTCTGGTTTGGATTAGTGCATGGCGTATCAATTTAACTGGCCGAGTTGCCAAGAAAGTAGTTATTTAAATGTTGCAACCTTGGAATAATTTAGATGACAGAGCTGTCGCAATAAGCCGCGCTCTTGCTATGGATGCCGTACAAAAAGTTGGAAATGGACATCCTGGAACGGCGATGGCACTAGCGCCAGTGGCTTACACCCTCTTCCAAAGAATAATGAAGCACGATCCCAGCGATCCAAATTGGCTCGGCCGAGATCGCTTTGTGCTATCTGCCGGACATTCTTCATTGACGCTTTATGTGCAACTCTATTTATCGGGATATGGATTAGAGCTTTCAGATTTGCAAAGCTTTAGAACTGCTGGTTCTAAAACCCCAGGCCATCCCGAGTTTGGACACACAGCTGGAGTTGAAATTACAACCGGTCCATTGGGATCGGGTATCTCAGGTGCAATCGGAATGGCTATGGCTGCACGCTACGAACAAGGACTATTTGATCCAGCGGGAGCCACAAAGCTATTTGATCATGACATCTGGGTAATTGCATCAGATGGTGATTTACAAGAGGGCGTAAGTGCTGAAGCCTCTTCGATTGCAGGAACTCAAGAGCTAGGAAATTTGAAAGTCATTTACGATGACAATCGCATCTCAATCGAAGGTGACACGCATGTTGCCTTTACGGAAGATGTTTCGGCTAGATACAAAGCTTATGGTTGGAACGTAATTGAAGTTGCTGCAAAATCTGATGGTGATGTGGACCAAGTTGCGCTTGAAAGCGCAATGCGTGCAGCCCAAGATGAAACTTCCAAGCCAACGCTGATTAGATTAAAAACTGTCATTGCCTGGCCCGCACCAAAAGCTCAAGGCACTCCCGAGTCGCACGGCTCGGCCCTTGGAGTCGACGAAGTGGCTGCAACGAAGATTGCACTGGGTTTGAATCCGAAAGAATCATTTATCGTTCCCGCAGAAGTTTTAGCACATGCTCGTGAAGTTGTAACTCGAGGCGCTGCCGCGCACGCAAAGTGGCAAATTGAATTTGCCGAATGGAAAAAGATCAATCCCCAAGAGCGAGATTTACTTCAGAGATTAGACGCTAAAGAACTTCCGACTGGTTGGGAGAAAGTGATTCCGGTATTTGAAAGTGGAAAAGATATTGCAACTCGAGCCGCCTCCGGCAAAATCATTAGCGCGCTGGCCGGGGTTCTGCCAGAATTTTGGGGAGGTTCATCTGATCTTGCGGGAAGCAATAACACTTCAATTAGTAATGCGAAATCTTTCTTGCCAAAGTCCAGCAAGATGGCGAATGCTGATCCGTTTGGTCGCATAATTCATTTTGGAATCCGTGAACATGCAATGGGCGCAATCTTGAATGGAATCTCCCTTCATGGATTAACAAGAAGTTTTGGCGGCACTTTCTTAGTTTTCAGCGACTATATGCGTGGCGCAGTTCGATTGGCGGCGCT
>CANNIM010000007.1 GCA_947505195.1 Actinomycetota bacterium | reverse complement strand
GACGGCGGATTGACACTCGGCGCCATAAATGAACTTGCAACAGGTCTCGCTGTTATTGCTGACGTTGAACCATCTGGTGCCAAGTTAATTCAAGACTTTAATCAGGCTGGTGGTCTACCCGCATTGATTGCAAATTGTGGCGAGGCCTTTGAATTAGATGAAAAAACGCTTATCGGTAAGAGCTGGCGTGAACTAGTCAAAGGTGTTGTACCTGCCAATAAGACTATTCGTACCCTTAAAGATCCGATTTACCCATCGGGCGCCTTCGCTGTTGTTAAAGGAAATCTCGCACCTAATGGCGCAGTTATAAAAGTATCCGCTGCTTCCAAAGAGCTACTTTCACATACTGGGCCGGCTGTTGTATTTCATGGGTATGCAGATATGCGCACCCGAATTGATGACCCTGTTTTAAACATTACAAAAGATTCAGTTTTAGTCCTACGTGATTGTGGTCCGGTTGGAGTTCCTGGAATGCCCGAGTGGGGAATGATTCCGGTGCCAAAGCGATTAATTGAAGCAGGCGTTACAGATATGGTTCGAATTTCTGATGCGCGGATGAGCGGAACTTCATTTGGAACTTGTGTGTTACATGTTTCACCAGAATCAGCTGTTGGTGGGTTACTGGCACTTGTTCAAGATGGCGATCAAATTAAATTAGATATAGAAAACGCAAGCCTGGAATTGTTGGTATCAGATTCCGAGATTGAATCACGTCGGGCTAAATGGCAGACACCCATCAGCGAACACTTACGAGGTTGGCCGGTTTTGTATCAAGCACACGTAATGCAGGCCGATCTTGGTTGTGACTTAGATTTCTTACGTCCGAATAGCAAGATTGAGCGCAGATTTGTCCCCCCAATTGTTGGAAGATCCTAAGAATTAACTGAAAAAATATGGGTTTTTCCTCCATGACAGATTAAAGTGCAACAACCACTACTACAGGAGGATCAATGCGTAGAAAGTCACTTCTCGCTAGCGCACTTGCTTTTGCAATTGCAGCTACCGGAGTCGGAATGAATATGCAGTCTGCCAATGCAGCTACAACAATTACGATTTGGCATAACCTAGGTACAACCCAAAATGCTGAAGCAGTTAAGGCACTTACATCTGCTTACACAAAAGCAAACCCATCAGTTACATTTAAATTAGTTGATCAACCTGGCGATAATTATTTTGCACTTCTGCAATCAGCAGCCATCTCAAAGAAGGGCCCAGATTTGGCTCTTATGTGGACCGGCTTGTTTGCACTTCAATATAAGAGTTACCTACAAAACTTAAAGGGCAAAGTTTCAGATGCAGCGCTAGCTCGCGAAGGTTCACTGAGCTGGTCATCACCAAACTTTGATGCAAAAAATGGACCATATGTAATGCCACTAGATCGCCAGTTCTATATTGGTTTCTATAACAAGGCAGCATTTAAAAAGGCCGGAGTTGCAACTGTTCCAGCAACTTGGGATGAACTTTATGCAGCATGCGGCAAGCTAAAGAGCGCTGGATACACCCCACTTGTTTACGGTAATGGTGGCCAGAGCCTCGGTGCTTTGTATTACCCATGGTATGACGCAAGCTATATCGCAATCGGACAATCTTCAGTTACTGGTCTGCGCGATCTTTACAGCGGAAAGAATCAATGGGATTCAAAGGCAAATCAAAGCTCATACGAAAAGTACGCAGCCCTTAAGTCAAAGGGTTGCACAAATACTGACGTATTAACTAAGACTAATAACGTTGAAGATTTCATTGGCGGCAAGGCTGCAATGATCATTGACGGAACTTGGGATACTCAGAAGTTCACAGATGCAATGAAGACAAATGTTGCTGCATTTGTTCCACCATTCTCAGATAAGCCAATCAAGGGCGTTGTCGAGTTTGCTGGACAAGGACTTGCAATGACTAATTACTCAAAGAACCAAGCTGCAGCTAGCAAGTTCTTAGAGTTCATGACAACTGACGAAGCAGCAAAGATTCTTGATGGTGTTGGCTTAATTCCGAACATCATAGGATCTAAGACAACCAATCCTGTTAACCAACAGATGTTGGACTTCGCTGCGAAGCAGAGCTTTGTTCGCTATCCAATGCTAGATAACGTGCTGCAAGGCGACGTTGTTGATGCTGGTAACAAGATCATCCCAGCAATTCTTGGTGGAAAGACCAAGGCTGCAGATGGCTTGAAGCAGATGGCACAAGTTTGGAAAGCACTTCCCGCTGCAAAGCGCGGTGCTTCTTACAAGTAATCAAAGATAGTTATAAGTAACCCTGTAAGTAGATATGACATTGAGAGCGAAGTGAATTCTTCGCTCTCAATGTTTTTGATACAGACGATTAAGGAAATTAAAAGCTAAATGGTGCTTGTAAATGGCTAAGAAATCTTCGCTTCACCAACAACGCTCACGAGTTGGAATAATTTTTGCGACCCCGGCTCTAATCCTGGTGAGTGCATTTCTAGGTATTCCCATTATTCAAGCCGGATATTTCTCATTCACTGAATGGAATGGCATTGATGCCAAGTGGCTGGGAATTTCAGCCTATATTCAAGAATTTAAGAATCCAATTTTCTGGCGAGTGTTACAGAACAATGGGCTTCTTCTTCTAGGTGTTCCAGTTGCAATTCTCTTTCCAATGGGAATTGCCTTTCTATTAAATGAGAAGGTTGCCGGCTGGAAGATCTTCCGGTCAATCTATTTTCTGCCGACAGCAATTTCTTGGGTAGTTATCGGAATGGTTTCCATGCGCTTCTTTGCGCAAGAAGGATTACTTAATGAACTGCTCAAAGCCTTCGGCCTGGGCTTTATCAAGACCGACTTTCTTTCATCTGAGAAGGGCGCGCTCTTCGCAGTTGCAATTACCTTTGTCTGGTCGATGATTGGAACAAACTCCATAATCTTCTTGACTGGAATGGCGACTCTCGATCAATCTCTCAATGAAGCAGCACGTATGGATGGCGCTGGAAACTTTAGAATTTTTAGAAGTATCACTCTGCCCCAACTAAATCGCTTTATCCAATTTTCTTTCATCATCACAGTCATCAGCGCATTCACTGCGCTCTTTAGCTTGATCTTTGTTATGACTGGCGGGGGACCAGGCTTTGGAACAACAACCCTTGAATTCTTTATCTTCCAAAGTGCTTTCTCACGAGGCAACTTCGGTACTGGCGCAATGCTTGGCGTAATTCTCTTCTTAATGATGGCAATTCTCGGCATCGGCCAACTCTTGCTCATGCGAAAGAAGGATGAGTAAATGCGTAGCCGAAAATACAATCCAAAGACGGTCACAGTTTTTATCTCAATGTGCGTTCTTGCCGTAGTGATGCTTTACCCATTTGCTTTCATGATCAACACATCATTTAAATCTAAAGAACAATACTTCGGAGCTCCTGGTCGCTCGACTGTATCTTGGGTAAAACTCTTTGATACCTTGCCAGTCTGGAAACAACTGCTGAATTCAACGCTCGTTTGTGCTGGTGCGATTTCGATAATTCTCGTTGTTGCAACGATGGCGGGCTTTGCAATTGCCAAGATGCGATCTAAAGCAACGCCAATCTTCTTTCTAGGCATTGTTGGTGCCATGTTGATTCCATTGCAATCAATAATCATTCCGGCCTATATAAATGCCAGCAAATTAAATCTGTTGAATGGTTATTGGGGCGCAATCTTTGTTTATGCGGCGCTGGGCTCACCATTTGCAACTTTCTTAATGACCTCATATTTCCGTGGTATTCCCGATGATTTAGTTGAGGCAGCAATAGTTGATGGCTTGAGTTATCCCAAAGTATTTTTGAAAATTGCCCTTCCACTTGCGATACCGGCAATCATCACTGTGATCGTTCTGCAATTCATCCAGGTATGGGATGACTTATTAGTTGGCCTGCTCTTTATTCAAGATCCTGCCTATCGGACGATCACCGTTGGGCTTGGCGCACTATCCGCAGGACGGGTTACAGATATTCCGGTACTGATGGCGGGCTCTTTAGTTTCAGCAATTCCTGCTGTTGTTGTCTATTTAATTTTCCAGCGCCAGCTAGTAAATGGCCTAACGGCGGGCATTGGAAAGTAATATTTCCCTATGGCTAAATTAAAGATTGTCGTAACCGGTGCAACTGGACTGCTGGGCAGAGCCACAGCAACGCATCTTGTTGAATGTGGCCATGAGGTTATTAGCGTTGATCGCAAAGAAGGAGATTTCGCCGCTGGTTCAAAGTTAGTAGTAGGGGATTTAACAAGTTTAGAGTTCTGTGACAGCGTTATTGAAGGCGCTAACGCAGTTGTTCATTTAGGTGCAATCCCGAACCCAACTGATGCCCGCCAGTTCAACGTCTTTCAGAATAATTCGGTAAGCACCTTCGGAGTTTTTACCGCCGCAGCCCAAGCAAGGGTTAAAACAGTTGTTTATGCCTCAAGCTTGTCGGCATATGGCTTCGCATATTCCGATGAGTGGACTTCGCCAATTTATGCGCCAGTTGATGAAGCGCACCCATTTGTTTTTGAAGAGAGTTATGCCCTTTCAAAAGAGGTTAATGAGCGTTCAGCTTTGATGTGGTCGCGCAGATGTGAAACGGCATTTGTTGGCATGAGATTTCCATGGACAAATACTCCGGAGAAAACTTTAGAACTTGCCCGCAGGTTTAATGATGAAGATAAGTTGCCACCAGATCCTAGATTTCCTAAGGGAATCGTCGCAAAAATATTGTGGACTTATTTAGATTTGCGTGATGCAGTTAAAGCGATTGAAGTTGTGATTAACTCAAATATAAAAGGTGCACATGTTTATAACTTTGCTGCGCCAGACATTATGGCTAAGGCGCCAACAATGGAGCTCATGGCCAAATTCCACCCCAAGACCGAGATTCGAAGCCCCTTGCCAGGCCACACCGCTCCACTCTCGAGCCAAGCCTTTGTACATACGTTCGGATATGCCCCGCAATATTTGATAAACCGAGACGAGATTTAGGGATGTTTTGAGCGTGGTTTCGGTAACAGAAGTGTTATCAAATATGACCCAATCCATCTTGACCTGCCAGCCTCACCCCACAAGAATTTCCTCGTGCAGCAGATCTGCACATTTTATCTACGTAGAGAATGGATATAAATGCTAAAGAAATCAAAGCTAGTAGTAGCGCTTGCTGCAGTTGCACTTGTTGCATCAACAGCACCAGCAGCTCCTGCAGCAGGAAACCTAGAAATCTTCACCTGGTGGGCATCAGGCGGAGAAGCTCTTGGTCTTGCAGGAATGACAACTGAATTCACAAACAAGAATCCAGATACAACTTTCGTTAACGCATCAGTTGCTGGTGCAGCTGGAACAAACGCAAAGGGTGTTTTAGTTTCACGTATGGAAGCAGGAAACCCACCTGATACTTTCCAAGCTCACGCTGGTGCAGAACTTTCATCATATGTGAAGGCTGGACAGCTTGAAGATCTAACTTCACTTTACAAGTCAGAAGGTTGGGACAAAGTATTCCCAGCAGGTTTGATCAAGACTCTTACAACAAAGGGCAAGATCTACTCTGTACCTGTAAACATTCACCGTGCAAACGTTCTATGGTGGAACCCAGCAGCTGCAAAGAAGGCTGGAATCACTAAGGCTCCTGCAACTCTTGATGCAATGATCGCTGATCTTGCTAAGTTCAAGAAGGTTGGAATCGATGGAATGGCACTTGCAGGACAAGGCGACTGGGCGATTGCTCACCTATTCGACTACGTACTACTTGCTTCAATGGGACCAGATAAGTTCAATGGCCTATGGAACGGTAAGACAAAGTGGGATAGCGCAGAAGTAAAGACAGCTATCAAGAAGTTCCAGACAATTCTTTCTTACGGAAACGCAAGCAAGACACTTGACTGGCCAGATGCTGGAAAGCTAATCACAACTGGTAAAGCCGGATTCTTCATCATGGGCGACTGGGCATCATCACAATGGCAATCAGAAGGCCTAAAGCTTGGCAAGGATTACACATGGGCTCCAGGTCCAGGTACTGCCGGCGTATACCAATGGCTATCTGATTCATTTACATTGCCAAAGGGTGCTCCAAACCGTGAAGCTGGTCTCGCATGGCTAAAGGTTTGTGGATCTCTTGCAGGACAAGATGCGTTCAACCCTAAGAAGGGTTCAATTGCAGTCCGTAAGGATTCAAAGCCAGCACTATACGACAGCTACCTACAAGCTGCTATGAAGTCATGGAAAGTTGACACCCTAGTTGGTTCAACAGTTCACGGCGTTAACTATGGAAATGCTGGAATGTCAGCGCTTAACTCTGCTGTAGGTAAGTTCTACACAGGTGGAGCAAAAGATTCAGCAGGCTTCATTAAGGGTCTAAAGGCTGCTTACGCTGCTGATAAGGCTTAATTAATAAGCTGTAAAAAGATATAAGGAGAGTCTGGTGGGGCCCAAAAGCCTCACCAGATTTTTCACTTAAAGGCCAAAAAGTTCGAATTAAGATTAATTGAGATATTGGTAAAAACTAGTCGGTGTTGACTAGAGTTCGTGAATTAGTCCGAACGACTACTGCTCTAACTGACTTTGATTTTGAATTGAATTGATTTTCGAGAGGTGCGTGTTTAGGTGGCGTCAACGACTTTGAAGAAGCGAAAGAAACATATTCAAAACCCTTGGGGTGGTTTCTTCTTCGTTCTTCCATCAATCATCGCAATGGCGATCTTCGTATATGGAATGATTGGCTGGACCCTTAAATTCTCATTTAGCAATCGCACAAGCCCGTGGAAGAGAGACAATAGTTTCGCAGGTTTCGCTCGATATACCGAACTTCTTCAAGACCCAGAATTTACTCACGCATTTTCAAACCTCTTAAAATTCACAATTGTATTTATGCTCGGCACAATGATTTCTGGGTTGATCATGGCCCTGCTCCTTGAAAAGGGAATCAAGGGCGAAGGCTTCTTCCGCTCGACATACTTATATCCAATGGCAATCTCTTTTATTGCAATGGGAACATCATGGCGTTGGTTAATGGATTCAGCTAAAGGTGAAACTGCGACCGGATTAAATTTAATTTTCAACAAGATGGGGCTAGATTTTCTTCAGAACTCTTGGTATACATCGGTTTCCGGCTCGATGTTTGCAATGGCACTTCCAGCGATTTGGCAGATGTCGGGTTATGTAATGGCGCTCTTCTTGGCGGGCTTCCGAGGAATTCCAGATGATTTGCGTGAAGCCGCTCGAGTAGATGGCGCAAGTGAATTTAAGATTTATCGCCATATTTTATTCCCACAACTCAGCCCAACATTCTTAACAGTACTTATTATTTTGGGCCATATCTCAATGAAGGTCTTCGATTTAATTTACGGTATTGCATCTAAGGGTTATGTAACCAAGGTGCTCGCGATTTATATGTGGCAGGTGATCTTCGATTTCCAGAACTATGCAAAAGGTGCGGCAATCGCGGTTGTCATCCTCGTGATGATTGCCATCGTAGTTATTCCTTACCTAATCTATGTAAACAAGACAGAGGAGGCGAAGTAAATGAGTTCAGATCTCGCATCCCGCGCATCGCAGTCAAAAGATATTTCGCGTAACAAGAAGAAGCTAGATGGCAAAGGCCAATTCTGGTTGGTTTTCCGTTATTTCGCGCTATCAATCCTCTTTGTTATCGCTGCCCTCCCTATTTACATCATGGTGATTAACTCAGTGAAGGGTGTAACGGGCGTAAATCAATCTGCCGCTTTCGTTCCACCAACTTCTTTGAACTTTGGCGCCTGGGGTCCGACTTGGGAGATCTTGCGCGAACCAATGTTTAGAACCTTGGTCTTCGTTCTTCAGTCCTCAATCATCTCTGCAATTATCGGATCGATTAATGGTTACGTCTTTGCTAAGTGGCGCTTTAAGGGTTCAACAGTAATTTTCACAACTTTCCTATTCGGAATGTTTATTCCATACCAAGCCATTATGATTCCACTTACCCAATTCAATAAGTGGGCCGGAATCGGTGGAACTATCTATGTTCTAGTCTTTGCACACGTAATTTACGGAATTCCAATCTGTACCTTGATTTTCCGTAACTATTACCAAGCGATTCCAAATGAGCTAATTGAAGCTGCTCGTGTTGATGGTGCTGGCATGGTTCGAATCTTCCGCACAATTATTCTTCCGCTTTCAATTCCCGGTTTCGTGGTTGTGCTTATCTGGCAATTCACATCGGCTTGGAATGACTTCCTCTTCGCTATCTTCTTAACTGGTGGATCTCCAAAGTTATCTGTCGCTACAACAGCCCTTAACTTCATCACCGGTTCTGGAAACCAGGTTTACTACGGAAATAACATGACAGCATCGTTGATCGTTTCAATCCCAACCTTGCTTGTCTATATGTTCCTAGGCCGCTACTTCTTGCGCGGTCTGCTCTCTGGTTCGTTAAAGGGTTAGTTAATACTTAAAGAACACCATATTTCGCAAAGGCGGCGCTAGGGGACATTCCCTCTTTAACTGCCTTGCGGAATAAGTTCTCACCCGAATTCTTCTCAATAACTGCTTCAACTACGGCATCGATCGCTGCGACCGGAATAATTGTCACACCGTCGCTGTCGCCAACAATCAAATCACCTGGATTTATTGCAACACCATCAATTTCACCAGGCACATTGTGTTCAACAACTTCGTAGCGGCCATTGATATCAACGGGAAGTGTTCCAGTTGCGAATACTTTAAAGCCCATGGCATCGGTACGTGATAAATCTCGAGTCGGGCCATCCGTAAGAGCGCCTGCTACACCTTTGAATGCACATGCAGTTGAGAGCAGCTCACCCCAGAGCGCGGCACGTCCTGTTCGATTTGTCGGAGTTACATAAACCTGATCTTTGCCCACTGCATCAAGTGCCTTTAACAGTCCAATGTATGGAACCTCGGGAAATGAATTAACAATTTCTAGCCGAACTGGGAAGGCATACCCCATCATGATTCCAGAACCCGAAATCATATTGATATCTTCATTTAGAACCTGGCGGCCGTAACCCAATTTATCCAGGCAATCAGAGGCCAGCGCCGAGGTAAATATCTTGCGAAGTTCTACTAGATCATGTGCCACGTTTAGTTCCCCCAGTGTTTGACTATTTTTTCCTTTAAGAAGTCTGCACTATCAATCATGTTCTGCATACCATCAACGCCATCTTCGATACTGACCCAACCGGTAAAACCAACGCCCTTTAGCGTAGTAAAGATTGCATCATAATCATTTAGCCCTTGGCCAATAATGCCATGCTTAAAGAATGAAACATAACCCGAACTTCCGCCCTCTAATTTGCGGAGCTCTTCGATGCTGCCACCGGCAAGATGTCGATCGCTAGCGCCAACCGTTAGAACGCGATGCTTTACTCGTTCTAGTAAATCAAGTGGTTCTTCTCCCGCAGCTATTGCATTTGATGGATCAAATTGCACACCAAACCGTGGTGAATCAATCCGTGAAACAAGGTCAACGAAGACATCTTCCATCTGAGCAAACTCTGGTTCGGTCCAGAAATCATCTTTATAGTGATTTTCAATTACCAAAATCATGTCGAGCTTTTCTGCCTCAACTAAACACTTCTCAATCGAATCAACCACATAACCCATGCCCTGCTCTTGGGTAATATCTTTACGACGTTGGCCGGATAGAACGCGGCAATATTTAGCACCAAGTTCGGCAGACATCCGAATGCTATGAATTTCGTGATCAACTTCTTTCTGACGCAGAACTGGATCAGGAATTGTAAAGTCAGGAGAGCAGCACATCATCGGAATAACCATTCCGGTCGCCTCGACATATCTGCGAATCTTTGGCCAATTTGCCTTATCTTTAAAGTCGGCAAAGTTGTTATACATCTCAAGGCCTTCAATGCCCATCGCTTGGGACATATCAATCCATTCATAAATACTTAATTTATCTGGCGCGACTAAATCGCGAATCCAGCCCTTTGGAAATGCTGCAATCTTTGGCTTTCTACTCATCCTAATTTCTCCGGATTTCTTCCAATAATTGTGTATTGTTCAAGATCCACAACTGATCCAGTAAATGGTCTTGATTCATCACTCAACCAATAAATCGCACCCTCTGCCATTTGTTCCGGTGTAGTCATAACACCAGATGGAATATAGGTGCGGTCTAAATCTTGCGGCCAACTTGGTTTCAAACCAACTGCAATCTTGTCCCTATATTCGCGTTCGGTTAGAACCCAACCAGGATTAATTTGATTTACTCGGACGCCATGAACGCCATTTGCATTGGCTAAATTTCGAGTCATCGTCTGCATGCCACCTTTGCTAATGCTGTAGGCGAGAAGCTTTGATTCACCGGCATGGGCATTTATTGAACCAATATTTAGAACGCAGCCACCCGACTTCTTAAGCTCTTCGAAAGCAGCTTTAATTAGGAAGAGTGGCGCAGTTAAATTCACTTGAATCATTGCGCGAAAGTGTTCGACCTCTTGCTCTGAAATATTTTTTCCGCCAAAGATTGCAGCGTTATTTACCAGACCGTCAATCTTGCCAAAGGCGGTAAGTGCGCTCTTAACAATAGTTTCAGGGGCGCTATCTTCCGTTAAATCTGCGATGCAGAGAACTGCTTTTGGACCAAGGCGTTCGACAGTTGCCTTACCTTCAGCTTCATTAATTCCATGAACTAAAACACTGGCACCTTCCCGAATCGCAGCAGTCGCGATGGCAGCACCGATTCCTGATGTGCCACCGGTAACGATTATTACTTTATCTTTTAGGCGCATCTTAAGCCGGCTTAATTACAGATTTAATAAATTCACCAGAGGCCATCTTCTTAAATGCGGTCTCCCATTTTTCAACCGGAAAAGTTCCACCAAGAACTGGAGTTAAATCTAATTGTCCCGTACCAAGCATGCGAAGTGCACGTTCCCACATTGGCCAGTTATGGCTAAATGAACCTTCAAGTCGCACATTCTTCTGAACTAATTGATCGAGTGAGAAATTAACTGGTTGTGGACCCCAGCCAACTTTTGAAATCCAACCATTAGGACGAATAACATCTAGCGCAATCTTTAAGGTGGCTGATACACCGGCGGCATCAACAACACCATCAGCACCAAGACCATCAACTTCCATAGCCCAATCTTTAACATCACCGATGACGACTTCGCAGCCATACTTCTTTGCAACTTCTAACCGCGCTTTATCGCGCTCTAACCCAACGATTGCAACTTCGGCGCCAGCAAGTTTTGCCATGGCGGCAGATAAAATTCCAATTGGTCCTGGTCCCAAAATAACAATGCGATCACCTGGGCGAACATGGCCCGGCGCGATTGTCGCTGAGTATGCAACAGAGCAAGGTTCAGTCATTGATGCGTGATCGAATGAGACGTTATCTGGAATCTTATGAAGCAAGCGGGCCGCTACTTTTACATATCTAGTCATTGCGCCATTAACACCATAACCAAAGCCTTTGCGACTTGGATCTAAGTTATATAAACCTTGGCGCGACATCGCACCGGACATATCTACAACAGCAGCAGTTTCGCTGACGATGCGATCGCCCTCTCTCCACTTACCTGCAGCCACAACGTTCTTACCGAGTTCTACAACGTGACCACCGAATTCATGGCCTAAAACAACTGGATAATTAACCGGCCAAGAGTTAGAGCCTTCCCACTGATGCAAGTCAGAACCACAAACACTTGCTGCTTCGACCTGAACAATTACATCGTCATCACCACATGTTGGGCGATCTACTTCACGGACTTCAACGCTGTGGGGCTCGGATGAGAAGTTAACTACACCTGCAGATTTCAATTATTTCTCTCCCTTTACTTTTACATCGCCAAAGCTATGAACCGCTTCGCAAATTTTGCGCAATACCTCTTCGACATTACCAGCACCTTGGCTAAATGAATCTGCATCGATAGCAAGTGGAGCTCCGATAACAACAAGGGGAGCGCCATATGAGGGACAAGCAATCGCTTGTTCAAGTGATAAACCACCAACTGCTTGCACCGGAACGCTTACTGCGTCAACGACTTCGCGTAATTGATCTAGTGGATTCATCCAAGGTTTGCCTGCTGCTGCAAGGCCACGACGCTCGTCATAACCAATATGGTGAATAACCATGTCACAACCAAGATCTTCTAATTGACGTGCGCCTTCAACCATATCTGGGCAACCTAAATTATCGCCCATGACTTTTACGCCATAATCTTTACCGGCTTGCACAACGCATTTAATGGTTTCTGGATGTGATCTCGCCATAACAACAACATGTGTTGCACCAGCCTTAGCCATCATCTCTGCTTCTAGATAACCACCATCCATTGTTTTCAAATCTGCGATGATTGGATGGTTTGGAAACTCTTTACGTAACGCTTTGACGCCATGTAAGCCTTCAGCCAAAATTAAAGGCGTTCCTGCTTCGAGCCAATCAACACCGGCTCTAACGGCGGTATGTGCCATTTCTAGCGCTTCTTTAATATCGGTTAGATCGAGTGATACTTGCACAATTGGTTTCATGTTTGAAGTTTAGTTCAAAAGTGGGGAATTGACCCTTCCCTTAGCGAAAGATTATTGGTTAGATACTCACAAGATGTTCACGAATTTGGGAAGCTTCGCCGACTTAGAGAAAGTGCTCGAGTTTTCCCCACCAATTATTCCAAATATTGATACGGCCGGTTTAATCAAGTTATTTGGCCAACTTCCAAAATTTCCGACCGACTTTCAAATCCAACGTGGCAAAAGCCATTCACATGATGGCGTAAGAATCACCGAAATAAGTTGGAGCACCGGATATGGTCCGCGCACCGAAGCCTTTCTCTTAGTGCCTGAACGCGTAAATACACCACTTCCGGGTGCACTTTTTCTCCATAGCCATGATGATGTAAAAGAATTTGGTAAAGAGAAAGTTGTAGATGGGGTGGGCGAACTTCCAGAGAGTGCGGCTTGGGTTAAGCGCGATCATTATGGAAATCGCGGTGCCGCAAATGCCTTAGCAAAGCAGGGTTTCGCAGTTCTGGCTTTTGATTGTTTCATGTGGGGTTCTCGCAGATTTAAAATGAAAGATATGCCCGCTCGATTAATTGAGTTACTTGGCGCAAAAGATTATGAGCGGCTCTCGGTAATGAATGAATCAATGGCGCTCTCTAAATATTTGAGTCTCTTTGGAACAACACTTGCTGGCCTACTAAATTTCGATGATCGCGTTGCTTTGGAAGTTGCAAAATCTCTGCCAGAAATATCTGATTCAATTTCTGCCGTTGGTCTTTCTGGTGGCGGCAATCGGGCCGTTTATCTTCATGCGACAAGCCCAGAGTTAAACGCTGTCGTTTGTGTAGGTGCAATGGCAACATATAAGTCGATGATCCCAACGCATATCGCGCCACATTCCTGGATGTTCTTTCCCCAAGGTTTGGCTGCAAAGAGTGATTGGCCGGGGCTCTGCACAATTAATTCAACACCGCTTTACGTTCAATTTTGTGGCGAGGATCAACTCTTTACTAAAGAGGGCATGCGCGATGCTGACAAGGCCCTAAAGAGTGCATTTGCAAAGAGTGAAGGCAATTACAAATCTGATACTTATCCAGTTGGCCACTCTTTTACAGTAGAGATGCAAAGTTCGGCTTTCGAATGGTTGAAGGGTTTAACAAAAAATGTCTAGCGCATATAAAGATAGATATTTAGGCGTTAGTGAACACCTGCCCCTAGCCCACGCTATTTATGGCGAGATGCGTAAATTTCCAATTATCTCTCCACATGGTCATGTTGATGCCGCGATGATTCTTGCGAATCAAAACTTTTCTGATCCAGTTGCGCTTTTGATGGCGCCAGATCATTACATCTTGCGGATGTTGCACAGCCAAGGAGTTAAGTACGAGCAATTGGCCGCAAACTCACCAGAAGAAAATTGGAAGGTATTGGCCGATAATTGGAAGTTATTTAGATCAACGCCATCTCGAATCTGGTTCCAAGAAATCTTGGCCACTCTCTTTGATGTTAGTGAAATTTTGGCTCCAGAGAATGCTGCAAAGATTTACAACCAAATTAATACTAAATTGCAGAGCGCAGAATTTAAGCCACAGGCCTTGTTTAAGAGATTTAATATCGAGCTACTTGCCACAACTGATGGGACTGCAGATTCCCTAGATGCGCATATTGAACTTTCAAGGATTGATCTGGGGGGCCGAATAATTCCAACCTTTAGGCCAGATGGAGTTTCTGATCCAAAACGTTTAGATTGGAAATCGAACTTAGCTGATTTAGGTGTGCGCTATGGAACTGAGATAACTTCCTTTGCAAAATTGCTTGCTGCACTTCAAAGCGCCCGAGCCCACTTTAAAGATAGCGGTGCTACTGCAACTGATCACGGGGTTTTTAGCGCACGCACGCTAAAACTTGAAAGCAGAGAAGTCGAAACTCTCTTTGCTAAAGCTCTAGCTGGAACGGCTACGAAAGCAGAACTTGATGACTTCCGTGCAGCGATGCTCTTTGAGCACGCTCTTATGGCCGCCGAAGATGGTCTGGTAATGCAGATACATCCAGGTTCGCTGCGCAATTACGACGCAGAAGTATTTGCAAAATTTGGCGCTGATAAAGGCTTTGACATTCCAGTGGCCACTACTTATACGAGAGAGTTACAACCTTTATTAAATGCGGTTGGCAATCACCCAAATTTCAAAGCGGTTATTTTCACCTTGGATGAATCAACTTATTCCAGAGAACTTGCGCCACTGGCTGGAGCTTATCCTTCGCTTCGCCTTGGCCCACCATGGTGGTTCCATGATTCGCTAAATGGGTTAGAGCGTTGGCGCGAAGCTGTCACTGAAACTGCTGGTTATTACAACACTGTTGGATTTATTGATGACACCAGAGCCTTTGCCTCGATCCCGGTACGACATGATGTTGCAAGGCGTTTTGATTCTGGTTACTTGGCCCGTGAAGTTAGCCGTCATCGAATTACTGAAAATGAGGCAATGGAACTCGCCGGAGACCTGGCATATAACCTCTCTAAAGATTTCTTCAACCTTTAAGTGACAAAAATGTCAGAGCCAATTCAATTCCTACATCTTGGCCTTGGGGCGTTCCATCGCGCACATCAAGCGGTATTTATAAAGCAGAACATAGCAAGTGTTTCGATGCGCAAATCTGATGTTGCAGATGCCCTGAGCGCCCAAGGAAACAAATACGAAGTAATTGCCCGAGATGCAAGCGGTGAAATAACTACTCTTGTTGAGTCAATTAAGGAATCACTCTTTTATCCACGAGATATTTCTCGGATAAATGAGATTGTTTCAAGCCCAAATCTGCAAGCAATCACTTTGACTGTTACCGAGAAGGCCTACAAGAATGATGGACCCGATGGCGTGCCGGCCCGGCTTGCACATTTACTTAGCGAAAGATTTAGTGCTGGGGCACCCGGCATCGCAATTATTTCTTGTGACAATGTTCCAAGCAATAGCAAATTCTTACGCAAATTAGTTCTTGAAGTTATTGCGGATAATGGTGATAGCAAACTTCTTGATTGGGTGACTTCAACTATTCGTTTCCCGAATTCTATGATTGATCGCATAGTTCCCGCGATGACCAGCGCTGCGATAACTACCGAACCCTTTAATCAGTGGGTTATAGAGAACGACGCTATTGCGCCGCTATTTGCAGGTTCCGGAGTTGAATTTGTCCCGGATGTAAAGCCTTATGAACTCGCTAAAATTCGCCTCTTTAATGGTGTGCACTCCACACTTGCATATATTGGCGAAGTAGAAGGAATTGAATTCGTAGCTAATGCAATCGTCCTTCCAACTATTGCGCCATTTATCCAAGCACTGCAAGAGCGTGAGATGGCTCCATCAATCGCGGACACAGGTGGAATTGATTTAATTTCTTACGGGGCCACAATTAGAAAGCGGATATCTAATCCAACTCTTCGCCATCGCGCCCATCAAATTGCTATGGATGGCTCGCAGAAGATGCAGCAACGAATATTCGATGGCGCAAATGAATTAGCAAGTCAGGGCAAGTCAGCTGCGCTACATCAAGCGGCGATAGCAATCTGGATTCATTTCTTGGCGACAAATACTGAAATTGATGATCCACTTGCTCATAAGTTGACGCCACTGGCGCAGATATCAGATCCGCTAGAAGCGGTCACCCAAACGCTGACGTTGCCCGAATTCACTAGAAAATTGGACCCAAGTTTCTTTCCTACTATCGCCGAAGATTTAGAAATAATCCGTAGCACTTCCGTATTGGAATTAATTTCAAATAAGATTGCAGCACTATGAAAGCCTTTGTTGTCACCGCCCCTAAGACCTTTGAGTTGCAAGATGTTGCCCCACCGATTGCGCAAAGCGGCGAGGCAATAGTAAAAGTAAATCGCGTGGGCGTGTGTGGTACTGATGTTGAATTCTTCAATGGTTCGATGCCATATCTGCATGATGGCCAGGCAAAGTATCCAATGCGAATTGGTCATGAATGGACTGGAACAGTTATAAGTGCTGGCGCAGGAGTAGATGCGAAGTTAATTGGCCGTCGATTTGTTGGTGATGTGATGCTCGGTTGTGGAAAGTGCAAACGCTGTGAAACTGGGCGTCAACACACTTGCGCTAATCGCTTTGAAGTTGGAATTCGAAATGGTTGGAGCGGCGCACTTGCTGAACAGTTAGCAATTCCCGCTCGCTTCTTGCATGAAATCCCCGAGTCATTTGATGACACCATTGGCGCTCTTGTTGAGCCAGGAGCGAATGCTTGGCGAGTGGCTGATGCCGCGCAACCTGCGCCAGGTAAGCAGATATTGATTTGGGGAACTGGAACTATTGGGTTGTTAACGGCCCAGTTTTGTATTGCGATGGGCGCAACCGTTCATATGGTTGGAAAAGATCCGGTAACAATTAAGTTAGCAATTGAAGTTGGCGCGGCTTCTGCCGGTGAAAGTGTCATCGAAATCGATGGCGGATATGACGTAGTTATAGATGCGACCTTTGACCGTGACGTTCCAGCAAAGTTAGTCGATCTAGTTGAACCTGGCGGACGCATCGTATTAATAGGAGTTGATAACAATTCTGCGATGATTGATTCTCGGAAATTAGTTTTCAAAGATATAACAATTGTTGGAATTCTCTCTGGCTCACCTGGGTTGCCGCATTCAATTGATTTCATAAAGAGTGGCCGTATAAATCCTCGAATTATCGTTGGTGCAACAGTTGGGCTAAATGAAGTAGGGGAAGTCTTTCTAGGCAAAAGACCTACGGGCGCAGGAGCCGGACCAAAGATTCTGGTTGACCCAAGTAAGTTTTAGCTAATTACACTCTGGTAATCAACGCCAATTAATTCACATGGCCGGGTCGTAATACTTGCAAGAGCATCAACCGGATTAACTCCAATCGATTTCATAATTTCTAGTGATTGCGAAAGTGTGCCAATTCCACCAGCAAGAGTTCCATCTACACGTCGAGCTTGACCGCCTTCAACCGAAATCTGCATATCCCCTAATGAATATGTTCCTGAACCCAGACCGGCTGCTGCAATGGGATCATTTGTAACAATAAAGCGATCACTAACTTTCGCTAGAGTCGATTTAACCAATTCATTTGGCACATGTACTTCATCAATAATTATTTGGATTACTACATCCTCACGTTCTATTGCTACCTGAGCAGTTCCATCTAATGGTGGTTTAGGCATTGCATTAAATAGATGTGTAACAGTCTTCGCGCCAGCGTTAAAACCAGCAACTGCTTCCTCGCGTTTTGCGTTGGTGTGGCCGAGTGAAACAACGATGCCATTAGCAACTAGGTATTGGATCAATTCAATTGCGCCGGGCAATTCAGGTGCAATAGTGACAATCTTTATTAGCCCAGCCTTTAATAGGGCCTTTAAGTGGTTTAGATCAGGAGCCGCGACATGTTCAAGAGGATGAACTCCACGTTTTTCTATCGAGATAAAGGGTCCCTCTAAATGTGTCCCAAGAATTTTGGCTTCACCTGGCAGAGGATTGGTGCGAACTTCTTCGATTAACCTAATCGCGCGAACCGCATCGGAAAGAGCAGAGGTAATAATTGTTGGCAGATATCCAACTACGCCATTTTCGTAAAGAGATCTTGAAACTTTGCGAACTTCATCTGCACTCTTTGCCGAAAGCAGGTCAACCCCACCATGGCCATTAACTTGAAGATCTATATAAAGTTGCTTCATTATTTCTTAAAGGTTCTAATTAGTTTTTGAAATATTCCAGGGCCTTCTAAAGTTGCCAGAATTCCAGCACCATCAAGTGAACTCTTGCCCGAGGTGTGAATACTTAGCCCATGAGCTTCCAACTTCTTTGCAACCATTTTTGTTACTAAGTTATCCGGAGCGAGAACTCCACCAATTAGCGCAACTTGAAAATCAGGACCTCCGCTACATTCTCGTTTTGCGGTTGTGGCAATTAGCACAACTTCATCTGCTGCTGCATTTAAGATTTCATTCGCAGCCTTATTTCCTGATGCGGCTAGTTCATTAACTACTTTGGCAAAGGATGCAATTTCATGTACTGGTCGAATTTGTTGATGAACGATATGGGCTAGTTGATAAGGCTCTGTGCCAAAGTGTTTACAAGCAACGCTAAGGATCTCGCTATCGCCACCACGACCATCCCGCGCACGAAGCGCTGAGTTCAAAGCCATCTTGCCAATCCAATATGCACTACCTTCATCACCAATTAGAAACCCATCACCGGCAAGTGGATGTGCCATAGTGCGATTCTTTCCAACTGCCAGTGCCGTGATTCCTGTACCCGCTGCAATAACAACGCCATCTTTCTCAACCGCCGCCGCGCATGCGCTAACTGAATCACTACAGATCCAAAGTTCTTTGACTTCTGATTTGGCTAATACTGCTTTTGCAATATCACCGTACTGCTTATCGTCGGCAGGCAACGTAGCAACAGCAAGTACCGCTCGATTAATAGGACCGCCAACTTCGCTGGCAAAATCAATAATCAAATTGGCCAGGTAATCGACAAGTGGAAGTTCTCCAGGTGTGAAGCCGGCGAAATTCTTAGTGATTGACTTGCCTTCTACGCTCTCAGATTTAGCGCGAATACCCGATCCGCCGCCATCAAAGAAAATTACGTTTCCATTCACAAGTGAGCCATTACCTTGTAAGTGTTACCTTGCTAAGTCCTTCCGGACTATCGGGATTCAAACCATTCTTACGAGCAAACTCCAGTGCGAAGCTCTGCAAAATAATTGAATCAACAACACTTGAGTAAATTTCATTTTCACAATCAGCCCCAGGAACAACAACTTCACCAGGAAGGGCTAGAGCGCCAGAACCAAACCAGAAAATCTCTGGGGATCTAGCGCGAATCTTTTCTAAGTCACCTTTAAGTGAGTCAAGTGGAAATCCATTCGGGGCCATGATAAAAACTTGGGTATCACTGGTTAGGGCAGAAATCGGTCCGTGCATGTAATCGGCAATCGACAGACCTTGAACAGAAAACTTGCTGGTCTCCTGAATCTTTAACGCAGCCTCGCGGGCATTTGGATAAGAGAATCCGCGACCCAGGACAACAATCTCATTTCTTCGCTCACACTTTGAAACTGCGGTATTAACTGGACCTAAATTTGCAAGAAGTTTCTCTCCAGCAGCAACTATTGATTTGAAATTCTTTAGAGTTGAACTCCAAGCGTTGACGAGTAACAAACAACTAAGAAGTTGCGCCGCATAAGTTTTTGTTGCAGCAACAGCAATCTCTTTACCTGCCATCAATTCTAAATGGTGATCAGCAAGCTTTGCTAGGGGCGAGGCAACATCGTTGGTGATTGCAACAATCTTTGCGCCACCAGCTTTTGCCGCAGACGTGTATTCAACGAGATCTGTTGATTGTCCGCTCTGGCTAATGGCGACAACTAACGTCTTTTCAAAGTGCAATTTTGAGTGATAGATAGTTACTGAAGAGGGCGAGGTCAATCCAACAGGTAAACCGAGTTGGGTTTCAATCAAATATTTTAGAAAGTGGGCGGCATTATCTGATGTGCCTCGGGCTAGAACCAAAACCGATTGAATATCGCTGGTTTTGAGCAGCCCCGCAAGGGCGCCAAATTGTGCTTCAGAAGCAATTAACTTAGAAAAAACGGTTGGGATTTCGGCTATCTCTGATTGCATTATCGACCCGATTTGATTCACGCCGTATTTTCGCATGAAAGCTAAAACTTTCCTAGCGCTGGGCCGTTCCAGTTGCTAGGGTGAGCGCGTGCCTGAAGCGGAGTTAATCTCGATATTCCACAAGGGGATGCCAATAGCAGCCCAGGGAACGAGCATCAGCGATTTTCTAGCCACAAAACCAAATTTATTTACATCTGATTTTCAATTTCCAATCATGATCCTGCGCGACAGTGCACTTGAACATAACATCAAACGTATGGCTGCTTATTGCAAATCACTCGGTTTTGAAATAGCCCCACATGTAAAGACTTCAATGTCGCCTCAGATTTCACAGCGCCAGATTGATGCGGGTGCTTGGGCGCTAACTGTCGCAAATTTTAGTCAAGCCTCAATGATGTATGCCTCTGGATTTAAGCGATTAATTATTGGTAATGAAGTAGTTGAACCAACTTCGATCGCAGAAATCGCCAAGATCAATGGCAGCGGTGCCGGTGAGATTATTTTCTATATCGATTCCCTTGCTGGGCTAAAGATTGCCCAGAACTCAATTGCTAAAGTCCCAAATGCGAAGCTACATATTTTCATGGAGCTTGGCTCAGTCGGTGGGCGAACTGGAATCCGCGACTTAGAACTCCTGAAAGTAATCGTGGCTGAAATTGCCAAAGATGATCGCATTTATATTCGAGGTGTTTCTGGTTTCGAGGGAGTGATTCCAGGTGGCAACCGAAAGGAAGAGGGAATTGAGAAGTTAAGAACTTTCCTTCGTCACATTGTTGCAGCCGCAAGAATTGTTGAACCGTATGTACGCGGCGATAAAATTATAATTTCTGCCGGTGGCAGTTCTTACTTTGATTATGTTGCTGAAGAATTTGCAAAGTATGAGGGCGATGCTCACCGTATTCTGCGCAGTGGCGGTTATGTAAGCCACGACCATATTTACTACGAGAACGCGAATCCATTTATGGGGCTATCAGATAGCGAACGTTTCTTTCCGGCTCTTGAACTCTGGTCGCGAGTATTAAGTGTTCCAGATCCCGATTTAGCACTACTTAACTTTGGAAAGCGTGATGCTGGAATAGATATCGATCACCCACTTCCTATCCTAAAACTAGATGGAAAACTTCAGCCTTTCGCAGGAAAAGTATTTGCGCTATCCGATCAGCATGCATTTATGAAAATCACACCGGGTTCAGTTGCCGTTGGCGATGTAATTGGCTGTGGAATTTCTCACCCCTGCACAAACTTCGACAAGTGGCGCCTCTTGCCATTAGTCAATGACAATTACGATGTAATAGATTTAGTTCATACTCATTTCTAAATAACTTCTAACTAACCTCTAACCGAAAGGTCATCATGGCAAACTCAACAATCAAGCATGTAACTGCAAAGGGCGCACCAGCACCAGGTGGTTCATATTCACATGGCGTCATCGCAAATGGTTTTCTTTACACCTGCGGCATGGGCCCAGTTGATCCTGCTACTGGCAAAATTGTTGAAGGTGGCGTCGGTCCACAAACTCGTCAAACTTTGATTAACTTGAAGGCAATTCTTCATGAAGTTGGCGCAGATTTCAGCCAGGTAGTTAAGACAACGGCACACCTACAAAATTGTGTTGCAGACTTCGCAGAGTACGACAAGGTCTACCGCGAATTTCTATCTGCTCCATTCCCAGTTCGCACAACAGTTGGTTCAGATCTAATTAATATCTTGGTCGAAATCGATTTCGTGGTAGCACTATAAAATGATCTATCAATTTGCACCAGAACTAGCTGGGCGCACCATCGTCATCACTGGCGGTGGGCGCAGTATTGGTCGAGAAATGGTAGCTGCGGCTGCGGCGGCAAAGATGAAGGTTGCAATTTTAGAGGTTAATAAAGTTAATCTTGATAAGACGGTGGCTGAACTTAAAAGTGCTGGCGGCGATGTAACTGGCTTTGTTGTTGATCTAGAAGTTAAATCACAGATCGTTGATGCGATTGCGAAGATTGAAAAAGACTTCGGTAAAATCGAAGTGTTTGTAAATAATGCAGCATTTCATGATGCCGAAGATATACTTGCAAGTACGCTGGAAATGTGGAATAAGACCTTTGCGATAAACACGACCGCGCCATTTCTATGCATACAAGCAGTGCTGCCTGGGATGATTGCGCGAAATAGTGGTTCGATAATCAATATCGGTACCGTTAATTCAAAGATGATGATCGGAAGCGATTCATACACCGCATCTAAAGCTGCGCTCCATGCAATTACTCGCACAGTTGCTGTTCGATATGGAAAGCATAATATTCGATGCAACACGATAGTTCCGGGAACGATTGCAACCGAAGTTTGGCAAGAGCGTATCGATAGAAATCCCACAATATTTGAGAATTTGAAATCTTGGTACCCACTTGGGCGCGTAGGAAAACCGTCCGACATTACAGCCGCAGTTCTCTATCTAGCATCCGATCAAGCACCATGGATGACAGGAACTGAATTTGTAGTTGATGGCGGATTGCTTGCCGGATTTGCTCCGATGTATCCCATGGTTGAAGGGTCAGATTAATAATGGCTGATAACACTTTCACAGTTCGCGGGGCCACAGTAATTGATGGCTCCGGTTCTTTTGGTGTTAGAGAAGATGTAATTGTTGTTGACGGCAAGATTGCTGAAATCGGAAAAGTTATAAAGGGAAATGAACGCGGCAAAATAGTTGACGCCTCTGATTTAACTTTGAGCCCTGGTTTTATTGATATGCATGCGCACTCAGATCTTGCAGTTATTTCAGATCCTGAGCATTTATCAAAGGTAACTCAAGGCGTGACCCTTGAAGTGCTTGGTCAAGATGGTTTGAGTTATGTGCCATCAGATGAATCAACTCTTGCAGTATTGCGTGATCAACTATTTGGCTGGAACGCTGATCCTGCCGGCATTGATTGGAAATTTAGATCGGTCGGTGATTATCTAAACGTTGTAGATCGCGGCGCCGCAGTAAATGTTGCCTACCTAATTCCGCACGGCAATGTCCGAATGCTTGCCTGTGGCAACGAACCTGGCGATGCGACACCTGAACAACTTAAACACCAACTTGCATTGGTCGATGAAGGAATGCGCCAAGGAGCAGTTGGAATGTCAGGTGGCCTTACCTATGTTCCTGCGATGTATGCCAGCAACGAAGAGATTTCTAAGTTAGCAGCCGTTGTTGCAAAGTATGGCGGCTTCTATTCTCCGCACCACCGTAACTATGGCGCTAATTTTCTAGATGCAGTTGATGAATGTATCGATATCAGTCGCAAAGCAAAGTGTGCGCTAAACCTTACCCATTGCCATATGAGTGCACCAATATTTCATGACAAGACCGATTTATTATTCGAAAAGTTAGCAAAGGCCGAAGCCGAAGGCTTAGATGTAACTCTTGACACTTATCCATATTTAGCGGGTTCTACCTACCTGCATGCGTTGCTTCCATCATGGTGCCAAGCGGGTGGTAAAGCGGCAATGCGCGCACGAATTATTGATCCCCAGAATCGCTTGAAGATTATTAACAACTTGAATATAAGTGGATCTGATGGAAATCAAGGTGGCATTGTTAATTGGTCTTGCATTGTTATCGCCGGTGTAACCCAGAAACATAATGAGAAATATGTTGGGGTTTATCTAGTTGAGGCAGCGAAGGCTGAAAGCAAGGATCCCGTCGAGTTCTACCTCAATTTAATCGTTGATGAAGATTTCAAAATCTCTTGTATCTTGCACTCTGGTTACGAACCAAATGTTCGCGCAATTATGCAACATCCAAAACACATGGTTGGAACCGATGGCATCTTGACCGGCAATCGCCCACATCCACGTGGCTATGGAACTTTTGCGAGATACCTTGGGGTTTATGCCCGCGAGGAGAAAATTCTCACGATGGAAGGTGCAATAAATCGCATGACCGGACGTCCAGCAAAGCGCTTGTCACTTAAAGATCGTGGCCTGATTCGCACTGGATATATCGCAGACTTAACGCTCTTTGACGCCTCAACCGTGAAAGATCGTGCAACTTATGAAGAGCCACGGCTACCAGCCGCAGGATTTGAAAGCGTTTGGATTGGCGGAATAAAAACTCTTGATGGTGGAAAGCGTACGAGTGAGTTGCCAGGACGTTCGGTCAGACAAGTTAACTAAAAAGCTAGTTAAATTACTTAACGCTTCCTGCGGTTAGTCCTCCAACCAAGTATTTCTCAATACTGACGAAGAGAATTACTACGGGAACAATCGCGATTGCAGTCGTTGTGAATAGATATTCCCAAGCCACGTCATATTGTCCAACGAAGGTTGTAATACCTGTCGAAATTGGTTGACGCGCAGGAGAGCTAATAACTGTTAGCGCAACTGTGAATTCATTCCAGGTTGCAACGAAGGTAAAGATCACCGCGGTAACAAGTCCGGGCAAAGTTACGGGAAGAACGATTCTGCGAAGCGCCTGAAATCTGGTGCAACCATCGACCATTGCAGCTTCCTCGATTTCAACTGGCACGCTGGCAAAAAATCCAGAGAGCAGCCAAACTGCAAAGGCGAGGTTGAATCCTGCATTAACAACAATCAGGGCTGGCCAAGTATCTAGAAGTCCAAAGAATTTAACTTCGCGAAAAATTCCGATAATCAAAGCGGTAGGAGAGAACATTTGTGTAGCAAGAACCAACAACAAGAATGCAGAGCGGCCTCTGAAGCGGTTTCGCGCGACGTAATAGGCGGCCGGGACCGAAACAATTAGAACTAGAAGAGTTGCGCAAACTGAAACTACAACGCTTGCTGTCAAGAAATCAGCAATCGGCGCAGCAGCCCACACATTGAGATAGTTATCGAATTGCCAAGACTTTGGCAGACGAGTTGTGGGTGTTGCATAAAGTTCGCCATGTGGTTTTAGCGAAGTCAGGATCATGTTTATATATGGATAGATAAAGAAGAGCCCAACCATGTATGCGCTTATTGCGGTAGCGGCCTTCTTAGGCGTCCAAATGAATCTCACTTTATCCTTCTTCATGTTTGATCTCGAGTCGCTTTGGTGACGCGCAGATATATCAGCACAATCAACATAATAAATCCGAAGTTAATAACACCAAGCGCCGTTGATGGCCCCATGTTGTACTCAACGAAGGCCATCTTGTAGGCAAAAGTAGTTGTTGTATCGGTGTTATATCCCGGCCCACCACGAGTTAGTGCCCAAATAATCGGGAAGGAGTTGAAGACGTTAATAAGATTAATAATTGTTGCAATCAATAACGAGTTACGTAGCAATGGGAATTTAATTCCACGATAAACCTGCCATGAGCCCGCACCATCAACTTGGGCGGCTTCGACGATGTCATGCGGAATAGATTGCAGGCCCGCCAAGATTACGAATGTTGTGAAAGGAATCGAGACAAATACTGCAACCCAAATAAGAACGAAGAATGAATAACGAGGATCTCGAAGCCAATCAACTGGCTGTCCGTCTTGCAACCCAAGTTGGCGCAAAGTTAGATTGAATTCACCAGAAGTTAGCTCCAGCATCCACTTCCAAATAATCGATGTCATAACTACCGATGCGGCCCAAGGAACAATCATCGCCCAACGGACAAACTTGCGCCCGGGGAAATTTTGGTTAATCAATTGGGCAAGTGGCAGTGAAATAATTACCGTTAGAAATACAACACTTAATACCCAGGTAACGGTTCGAATTGCAATTGTCTTTAGATCTGGATTTTCAAATAAAAGTCGGTAATTGCCAAGCCCATTAAATCCTTCAAGGGCGCCGGCAGAAGTTATCTTGGTGAGCGAGATTCGAATTAGCTCAATCGCTGGCCAAACCACAACTAGAAGAATTAAAAGTATTGCCGGGCCTATCCACGGCAGGGCGCTTAATATTGAGTTAGCTGGGCGACGCTTCTTCACTTCATTCGCACCCATACTTATTGCAGTCAACTCAATTGCTCCTTATTAAGAATAATTACTTACTAAATTTTAAGAAATAGGGCCTCGGTGGTTTTTAACCTACCAAGACCCTATCTCGTTTACTACTTTTTCTTACTTATTTACTGTTTATTGCTTTGTAATTGATTAGGAACTAATTACTTAGTACCTGCAGCAACTGCAACCTTTTGGATCTTATCTAGAACGCCCTTGGCATCGTAGATAACACCTGTTCCAACTTGAGTTGTAATTGTTCCTGCAACCTTTGGCCAAGCTGCTAGATCTCCTGGGTAGAAGATTGCATTTGGAAGTTGGTTGATGAATGGAAGCAATGAAGAGTCCACAGCTGATGAAGCTGACTTAGTTGCTGGAATGAATCCACCAGCAGCCTTTAGGAATCCTGCGTAGTTTGAAGGCTGGAACAAGAAGTTCATCCATGCCTTAACTGCGTCAGCGTTTCCTGGCTTCTTGAATGCCATGAAGTAATCCTGAACGCCAAGAGTGATTGACTTACCCTTTGCTGAGTGTGGGAATGGAGCGACGCCGTAATCGACCTTGCTCTTGTAATCCTTAAGTGTTGATGGGAAGAACACTGAAGCATTGATCATTCCAACTTTGCCTTGGCTAAATAGCTTGAAAGCATCAGTACG
>CANNIM010000006.1 GCA_947505195.1 Actinomycetota bacterium | reverse complement strand
TGGATTGCAGATCAAGCTAAGGCCCTAGTAGCAAGGGCAAAATCACCTGCATTGAAGATTGAAATTAAGAGTGGTTCTGCGCTTGCAAAGTTTGGTGGCTTACTTGCTGTTGGAAACTCAGCTCCAAAACCTGGACCACGACTTGTTCAAGTTTCATATGCACCTAAGGGATCAAAGAGTTGGCCTCATGTTGTTCTAGTTGGCAAAGGAATTACTTTTGATACTGGTGGCGTTTCGCTCAAGCGGCCATATGAGTCGATGATTGGAATGAAGAGCGATATGTCAGGAGCGGCTGCAGTTCTTGCCACAGTAATTGCAATTGCTGAGATGGGAGTCGAAGCCCCAAAAGTTCGTGTTACCTCGCTATTAATGTGTGCTGAAAATGCACTTTCATCTACATCTCAACGCCCTTCAGATGTGATTACGCATTTTGGTGGAACCACAGTTGAAGTGATAAATACTGATGCCGAAGGTCGTTTAGTTCTTGCTGATGGTCTGGCATATGCAGATGCTGAATTGGATCCAGATTATTTAATCGATGTTGCAACACTTACAGGTTCTGCAACTCTTGGCCTTGGTCGTCAGTATGCAGCGATGTATACCCGCGATGTTTCCCTTGCTCAGGATCTTTACGATTCCGGGCAAATTGTTGGTGAACGTGTTTGGCACATGCCACTTGTTGATGATTACAAAGTAGCGCTAGTAAGTGAGATTGCAGATTTTAATCACACTGCAGAGAAACCAGATTTCAATGGCGGTTCAATAACAGCCGCTCTCTTCTTGGAACACTTTGCTGGAGAGCGCAAGTGGGTGCATTTAGATATCGCTGGTCCAGCGCGTTCGGAGAGCGATTCTGGTGAAAATCCAAAAGGCGGTACTGGCTTCGGGGTTAGATTGCTTACAGAGTGGTTGACTTCGCTATGACTATTGATAGAACTGTTGATAGGACCATTGATAAGGCATCGAACGACCGCGGTGACATGTCAGCCTTTGCTGAAAATTTTCCGCATGAAGATTTCTTTATGCAACAAGCCCGTAAGAATGGCGCCGAAGTTGGCGCACCTGATCCAACAGTTGGAGTTGGTGGATTAATTCATTTTGTTGTCAGCTTAATCTCTGCGAAATCAATTGTAGAAATTGGAACCGGTTCTGGAGTGAGCGGGCTCTGGATTTTTAATGGAGCTCCAAAGGAAGCAACATTCACTTCGATCGATTCAGAGCGTGAACATTCCGCAAGTGCAAAAGAGATCTTGGAAGAAGCTGGAATCTCTGCGCAAAGATTCAGGTTAATTACTGGAAATATTATAGAAGTGGTTGGAAAGTTAGCAGATTCAAATTATGACTTGATGATTGTGAGGTCGCCAGAAGATATGGTCGATGTTGTTCAAGAGAGTTACAGATTATTAAAGACCGGTGGGGTACTAATTATTGACAACGCACTTGATGGTGGCAAGGTCGCAGACCCAACACAACGAGATTTTGAAACCATTGCCCGCCGTGATTCGATAAAGGCCATTCGTGAAGATTCCAGGTGGAGTGCAACGGTGCTTCCAATTGGCGGCGGCGCCCTTGTCGCCCGTAAAATTTAGCTATGACTAACACCCCAAATACTCCTTGGTGGATCTCTGAGCATCCTGTTGTTACTGCCCAAGATGTTAAGAAGCGAAATACCAGAACTGTTGGTTTCGGCGTTGCAATCACAATGGCGCTAATCGCCGGAGTCGTGGGGAGCATTGCCGGACGCACCACAGCAAACATTGATTCAAAAACTAATCTAGTTACCACCAAGAGCGTTGTCGAACGCAAGCCAGATTCAATTGCTGGAATTGCGGCAAGGGTTTCACCTTCGGTCGTTTCAATTGATGTCCGGAGCGAAAATTCTGGCGGGACTGGCTCAGGATTCTTCTTAGATAATTTGGGTTATATTCTTACTAATAACCATGTGATTTCGAGCGCGGCTATTAACAATTCAAAAATCACTGTCAAGTTAGCTAATGGTAAGAATTACAGCGCTAAGTTAATTGGCCGAGATGTCGCTTACGATCTCGCAGTCATAAAAATTGCAGTAACCGATGCACCAGCACTTCAACTTGGTGATAGTGATGAAGTTCAAGTAGGAGATGGTGTAATCGCAATCGGTTCACCTCTTGGGCTTACTGGAACGGTTACCTCTGGAATAATTAGTGCAAAGAATCGCCCAGTTACATCTGGCGGTGGCACTAGTGAGAGTTCATTTATAAATGCAATTCAGACGGATGCTGCAATAAATCCTGGTAACTCAGGTGGACCACTCGTGGATCTCTCCGGTGCTGTTATTGGAATTAATTCAGCCATTGCAACAACTGGCTATGGATATGGTGCTCAAGGTGGTTCAATCGGCCTCGGTTTTGCAATCCCAATCAATCAAGCACGAAAGACAGCAGACCAATTAATCAAGAATGGCAGTTCAACTTATCCAATCATGGGTGTTTCACTTGATACGCGATACACCGGGAACGGTGCAAAAATTTCTACTGAAGCTGGATCTGTCACGCCGGGTGGCCCAGCAGAACGAGCAGGCATTGAACCTGGCGATGTGATTATTGAAATAGATGGCAAGGCTGTTGGAACATCTGATGAGGCAATCGTAAACGTTCGCTCACATAGCGTTGGAGATTCAATTAAAGTTAAGTTTAAACGGGATGGGGTTACAAAAGAGGTAACGCTAAAACTCATTGCGGCGAAGTAACAGCTTTAGATATAGAATTCGAAAATGTTTGGAATCGGCGGCGGAGAAATAGTTGGCCTACTTTTGTTGGCTGTAGTCCTTGTTGGTCCAGATAAGCTCCCACAATTTTCTTCAGACTTTGCAAGGCTTATTCGTAAAGTTCGAGATATTGCGCAAGGTGCAACAAGCGACCTTCGTGACAACTTGGGGGCAGGGTATGAAGATTTAAAAGTTACTGACCTGCATCCAAAGAAATTCATCACAAAGCATATAAATGAAGCGCTAGCCGAGCCGACTGCACAAATTCAAGAGTTAAAGAAGTCAGCGAAAATAGATCCGGATCTCCTATGACAAGTGAAATTATTGAAAAGATTAACCAAGCACTTCAAGGGGTTTCAGATCCCGAATTGCACCGTCCACTTCCAGAACTTGGAATGGTTAAATCTGTCGAATTCAATGGCGGTGTCGCTGCGATAACTATTTTGCTTACAATTTCGGGATGTCCAATGCGAGATCGCTTGCAGAAAGATATTTCTAATTCCCTTGAACCAATAGCCGAAGTCAAATCACTCGACCTAACTTTTGACGTTATGAATGAGGAACAGAGAAACAACGTTAAGAAGTTGTTAAATGGCGGCAAAGAACGATTTATTCCATTTGCCCAACCAGACTCTTTAACAAGAGTTATTGGCATTGCGTCAGGTAAAGGTGGTGTCGGAAAATCTTCAGTCACAGTAAACCTGGCCGTAGCAGCGGCACGGAAAGGTTTGAAAGTCGGAATTTTAGATGCGGATATTTACGGCCATTCGATTCCAAGACTTATGGGAATTGTTGGAAAGCGCCCAACCGCTATCGACCAAACATTTATTCCAGTTGAAGCTTTTGGTGTGAAAGTTGTTTCAATGGAGATGTTTAAACCGGAGCGTTCTGATGCGGTAGCTTTTCGTGGGCCGATGTTGCACAAAGTTTTGGAACAATTGTTAAGTGATGCATATTGGGGCGATCTTGATCTACTTCTTCTGGATCTGCCGCCAGGAACTGGAGATATTGCAATTTCCTTGGGCCAACTATTACCTGCTTCAGAGATAGTAGTTGTCACAACCCCACAAATTGCTGCTGCTGAAGTTTCTGAACGAGCAGGACGAATAGCTCACCAATTAAAACAACACATCATTGGTGTCATTGAAAATATGTCTGACACTTCTTGTCACAAATGTGGAGAACCAATTGCAATATTTGGAACTGGCGGTGGCTTGGAAACTGCTAAACATCTATCTACTTTGGTTGGAACTGATGTAGCACTTATCGGGCAGATCCCATTTGCTACTGCCCTCCGAGAAGGTGGCGATATTGGTCAGCCAATTGTTATTAGTGATCCAACATGTCCAGCAAGTGAATCTTTTGCAGCAATAGTCGAAAAAATTGCGATACGCCCTAAGTCTCTAGTCGGAGTTAGGCTCTCGGTTTCCTAACTTTCTATAGTCATCGCCTAAGATTGGGCTATGAAAAAGCCACCAGTAAAGAGCATCAACACGGTGGCAAAACGGCTTGTAGGCCGCAGTGAATTGGCCTTGCAGCGGAAAAATATTCGCGAATCTTTAGTTTCAGTTGCTGGTCTTATTGGTCGCCCAGTTAAATATCAAGGTGGAAATGAGATTGGCCGTCTTGTAGATGTTGTCGTAAGACATGGCGAAGATTCTTATCCACCGGTTTCAGGATTGATTGTAAAAGTTGGTCAGAGTAAATCCTTTATTGATGGCGCACGAATTGCAAAGTTAACTCAGAACGAAATTCAACTCTCCTCTGCACGGGTTGATTTAACTGAGTTTGTAAGACGTGAAGGCGAATCCCTTCTAGATGCAGATGTTTTAGATCACCAAATAGTTGATGTAAATGGCCTGCGAGTAGTTCGTTCCTCAGATCTTTACTTAGCACCGCTTGATCGCGAGATCCGTGTTGTCGGAGTTGATATTTCTTTTAAAGCATTTATCCGCAGAATTTTTCCTGGCGCTCTTGGGCGCGGTCCAATTCCAGAACATGTAATTGACTGGGCGAACGTAGCCTCACTTGCTCATGGAACAGGAGTTGTTCGCTCAACTGAATCTCGTGCGGCTCTTGGCCAACTTCGTCCAGCAGATTTAGCAGATTTAATTGAAGACTTAGCCGGCCGGGAACGAAGCGCACTAATTGAGATGCTCGATCCAGATCTTGCTGCAGATGCTCTGGAAGAGATGGAAGATGATGAGCTACAAGGTTTGCTTCGCGGATTATCAGCACAACGTTCTGCAGAGTTAATTTCTAGAATGGAACCTGATGAAGGTGCTGAAGTTTTGCGTGATCTAGATGACGATCACCGCGAGAGCATTTTTATGGAGATGGATGTTTCAGTTGCAAAACAACTTCGAAAGCTTGTTGAGTTCGATGAAACTCTTGCCGGTGGAATTATGACTTCACATATGTTGATAACTCACGAAGGAGACACGGTTGGTTCTGCTCTCAAGTTATTAGTTGAGAATAGAGAACGAGATATTTCTGATGGTGTTTTAGTGGTCGATTCAAAAGGAAAGTTACTTGACCACATTCCAATTATTGAGTTAGTTTCCGCAAAATCAGGTGACTTACTCTCAACTTTGATGGGTCCGCCATATCCAACTTCAGTCGATATAAATACTCGACTAGATGAAGTTATTGATGAGTTTGCAAATAACCGAGGTTCATCCATCATCGTTGTTGATGAGAAGAATAAGCCAGTGGGAAGAATTCTTGCTGATGATTTAGTAGACGCACTTGCTTCGACTTCAGATGTTCAAGGTTTCGCTCAAGGAAGTGGTGCGTTGTAATGGCAACTCGACAGAGTATTTCTCCGAAAAAAATTCGGATAGCGGCGCTTCTTGCCGTAATGGGACCAGGCATGATTGCCGGACTTTCTGATGATGATCCAGCAGGAATTACAACCTACTCAGTTCTTGGTGCAGATTATGGTTATCAACTTCTATGGGTACTCGTTGCTTCTACATTTGCATTGATTATTCTGCATGATCTTGGCGCCCGAATTGGTGTTGTCACTCGACAAGGAATGATTGGGTTAATTCGCCAAAAATATGGCGCAAGATCGGGAACGTTAAGTGCAGTAGCGCTTATTCTGGCAAATGTTGGAACGATGACTGCGGAATTTGCTGGCATTGCTGCCGCCGGTCAACTATTTGGATTTAGTAAATATGTGACAGTGCCAGTTGCTGCTTTTGCCGTCTCATTCCTTGTTCTTCGCAATTCATTTGCAAAAGTTGAGAAAGTATTCTTTCTTATTTCGGCAGGATTTATTGCTTACATAATCGCTGGTTTTATGGCTGGTCCGGATTGGGGCGCAGCAGCAAAGGGTGTCTTGATTCCAACTATTCCATTTACCCAAGATGCGATCTTTATCGCCACTGCAACAATTGGTACAACTCTCGCCCCTTGGGGGTTGGCATTTATTCAGTCTTATGCGGTTGATAAGCGCTTAACAAAAGATGACTTAAAGCTTCTGCGCGTTGATGTTTGGACTGGATCACTTCTAACTGGAATTATTGGATTCTTCGTTGTAGTTACTTGCGCAGCAACGCTACATAAAGAGGGAATTCATATTAATGATGCGGCTGATGCTGCAAAAGCGCTAGAACCACTAGCTGGAACTATGGCTAAAGAGCTATTTGCAATTGGATTAATCGGATGTGCCCTTCTGGCAGCATCTATTTTGCCCTTATCAACCGCATATTCTGTGAGTGATCTAACCGGACGCCCAGCTGCACTTGATGACAGTCCAAAGGAAGCGCCGCTCTTTTACTTAACATTTGGCCTGATAACTGGGATAAGTGCAATCTTGATCTTGATCCCTGGGGCACCGCTGATAACTATTCTCGTTGTAACACAAGTTCTAAATGCGATTTTATTATTGCCGTTGTTGATCTACATGTATGGCATCTCTAAAGATGAGAGGCTGATGGGTGAATTCGTTGCATCCCGAACAATGAAAACTATTTACTCAATTATCATCACTGTGGTTGCTGTCGCGATTGCTTGTATGCTCTGGTTTACGATTAATTGATGAGTAAACACGACCACACCGCAATTCCTGCGCCCAAAGATCTTGGTCTGCTAACTCTTGGGGTAATTGGAGTCGGTACTTCTGGTCCAATAATTGCTGCCAGCGTCATGCCGGTTCCTTCACTTGTATTTTGGCGCAACCTAGGTGGGGCTCTGATCATGTTGCCTTTTGCACTTAAGAATAGGGAATGGAAGTCAAGTGAGGAACGTCGCGCAATTCTCTTATCAAGTGGTGCTGGAGTTTTGCTTGCAGCGCACTTCATCTGCTTCTTTCTTGCGATGCGTTTCACAAGTGTCGCCGCAGGTACCGCACTTGCCGCGCTTCAGCCCGTTTTTACGGCAATTTATTTTAAAACTCGTGGTGGTGTAATCCCAAGACGCGCCTGGGGCGGAATGCTTATCGCTTTTCTATCCGTGCTATTGATCACGGGGATTGATTTTCAAATAAGTTTGCGTAATTTTGCAGGAGATATGTTCGCGCTATTGGGCGCCGCACTAGCCGCTGGTTACATGTTGATTGGTTCTAAAGCGCAACAGAAACTTTCAACATCTACATATACAAGCGTTTGCTATCTAACATGCGCATTTACAGCATTGTTTATCGCGCTTGCTACTGGAAGCCAGTTTTTACATTTTGAAGCGCGTCAATGGTGGCTTGTCATTGGGCTAATTCTTGGCGCTCAACTTCTTGGCCACACGATGTTTAATATGGCACTTCGCCGAGTTTCTCCAGTATTCGTAGCTCTAATCGTTTTCTTTGAAGTTCCAGTTAGTGCGCTAATTGCATTTTTTTGGATAGATCAAGTTCCACCTGCCGGAATAATCCCAGGAATTATTGGTCTTTTAATTGGTTGCGCAATCTTCGTATCAAGAGCGAAGGTCGTGCCAATAAATGATTGATCTACACACACATTCATCCGCTAGTGACGGTACTGATACACCAGGTGAATTAATAAATAAGGCACATGCTCGCGGAATCACCGTTCTTGGCCTTATGGATCACGACACTGTGGCTGGTTGGGATGAAGCGATTGCATATCTTCGCCCAGGTCTTTCTTTAGTTCTTGGTTCAGAAATATCAGCACAGACTGCAGATGGAATAAGCGTTCACATGCTTGGAGCGCTCTTTGATCGAGATAATGAACCACTTATGACGGCCCTAGCAAAGACGCGAGAAAGTCGTTTTGGGCGAATGGAAAAAATAGTTGGCCGATTAAATGAAGTCGGAATTGAAATCACGATTGAAGAAGTTTTAGCCCAACTATCTGAGGGTGCAACACTTGGTAGACCGCACCTAGCAGATGCGCTAGTTGCGAAGAGGATTGTAAAAAGCCGTGAGGAAGCATTTGAGCTTTACTTAAGTAACAGTTCAAAGTTTTATGTTTCGCACTATGCGCCGACGCCCGAAGAAGCTATTCGGTTGATTAAGGAGGCTGGGGGAGTTGCCGTTATTGCTCATCCACTTGCGTCATTGCGTGGACGAATAGTTTCAATCGATAGTTTTAAATCGATGGTTGATGCAGGAATGGATGGAATTGAAGTTTCACATCGGGATCAAACACCAGAGGCACAAGAATTACTCGCCAAGGTTGTTAAACAGTATGGCATCATTGCTACAGGTTCCAGTGATTATCACGGCAATGGCAAAATGAATGAGCTAGCTGAATTCACAACAACATCGGAAGCCTTTGCTGAATTAGAAGCTAGGGCTAATGCACGAAGGGTCGTTCGGAAATGAAAGACATACTTTTAATCTCAACTGCCACATTTGGAATTCAAGCATTCGTAACCCTCTTTGTGATCATGGATCCGCCTGGTGCTACCCCGATTTTTCTTGCGCTAGTGAAAGATCAACCGACTCGGAAACGAATTCGAATGGCATGGCAAGGCGCCGGTGTCTCACTTATCGTGATTGTTGCATTCGCAATCTTCGGTAAATTTATTCTTGATTACCTGCATATTTCAGTAGAAGCGCTACAAGGTGCAGGCGGTTTATTGTTGTTATTGATTTCACTCGAGTTGTTGACTGGAAAAGATAGCGGTGGAGATAAGACTAAAGATGTAAATGTGGCCCTTGTTCCACTCGGTACTCCGCTTTTAGCTGGACCAGGTGCAATTGTTACAACGATTGTTTTTGTGCAACATGCTTACACCGTCGAAATGAAACTCGCCCTAGCGGCAGCAATAGTTGCAGTTCACTTGGCAATTGGCTTAACTCTTATGTTCTCAACAAAGCTTGTTGGTTTAATCAAGGAATCTGGCGTAACTTTAATCGCAAGAATTGCCGGGTTACTTTTAGCTGCAATTGCAGTTGAGATGATTGTTCAGTCGATCAAGGGATTCTTCGAAATCTAAGCGGTTGCAAAACCGACTTTACGTTCTTCGCTCTGGCCAACTTCAACGAAAGATATTTTGTTGTTAGCAATAATTGTCTGACGGCCACGAGTATCGGTAAGAGATAAAGCCTTTCCAGAATCGAGGGCGGTAGTAACTGCTTCTATTACTTTCTCGGGAGTTAATTCACACTCAATATGTAGTTCTTGAGTTGAATCTGCGATTCCGATTCGGACTTCTGTGGTTACGCCTGCTGTGCTCTTCTTAGTTGACATGTTTGTAGTTTAATCCTTTAGTTTGCTTTAGGGAATCCAGAAATTCCGCGCCAGATTAAGTTCGATACAAGTTCTACGGCCGTTTCACGATCTAACTTTCCATCACGTTCTAGCCAATGGCGAGCCGATGTTTGAGCAGTTCCAATCAACCCAACGGCAAGCATCATCGAGGCTTCTTTGCTTAATCCAGTGTCGAGTGAGATTACTGCGCTGAGAGCGGCGGCTGAGTCGTAAGTCATACGATTCAAGCGTTCGCGCACTTGTGGTTCAACGCTCATGTCACTTTCAAATAACAATCTAAATGCTTCACCTTCGCGATTTATGAATCCAAAATAGGCATCTACCGTTGCATGAACACGAGCAGCATTATCTTGAGTTGATGCAATAGCTTTTTGAATGTCAAAAACCAGCGAATCAATATGTAAATCAAGGACTGCAAGATACAAATCTAATTTTGATGGAAAGTGCTGATAAAGAACTGGCTTACTAACCTTTGCGCGATCAGCAATCTCATCCATTGCGGCAGAGTGATATCCGGCTTGAGTGAAGACTTCCAAGGCTGCGGCTAGCAATTGCGCGCGCCGCTCGTCTCGAGGTAGGCGTCCCTTATTTGCTGCTGTTGATTCTGAGCTCATTGGGCTAATCGTAGGGTCAATCAGACCAATAATGCGACTTTATGCGAGTTCTTTGCAAAAAGTATTTAACGTTCAATTTTGAATTGCGAGGAATATCCGCGAAAATTGGGGTGTTGTAAGAACACCACTAAAAATAATTAAAGAGATGAGTATTTGTGTCCGTCAATTTGAAGCCACTCGTAGAGCAAGGAGCAGAGCTCACGGTTGACGAGGTTCGTCGCTATAGCCGCCACTTAATTATTCCTGATGTCGGAATGAGCGGACAGCGAAGGTTGATGAATGCAAAAGTGTTATGTGTAGGCGCTGGTGGACTTGGTTCACCAGCACTTATGTACCTGGCTGCAGCCGGAGTAGGAACTCTTGGAATTGTTGAATTCGATACCGTGGATGAATCCAATCTGCAACGTCAAATAATCCACGGCCAATCAGATATTGGTAAAAGCAAAGCTTTAAGTGCAAAGGAAGCTATCTCTGAGATAAATCCATATGTAAATGTGGTTCTGCATGAAACTAGACTTGATGTTGATAATGTGATGGAAATCTTTGCGCAATACGATTTGATTGTTGATGGCACAGATAATTTTGCAACAAGATATTTAGTCAACGATGCCGCAGTACTGCTAAAGAAACCATATGTCTGGGGATCTATCTACAGATTCGATGGTCAAGCAAGTGTGTTCTGGGCCGAACATGGTCCTTGTTATCGCTGCTTATATCCAGAGCCACCACCACCAGGCATGGTTCCAAGTTGCGCTGAAGGTGGCGTACTCGGAGTTCTCTGTGCATCTATCGGTTCTATTCAAACTACGGAAGCGATCAAATTGATTGCCGGAATTGGTGAACCACTTATCGGCAAGTTAATTGTTTACGATGCACTTGAAATGGAATATAGCAAAGTCAAGATTCGCAAAGATCCTGCCTGCCCGATTTGCAGTGATAAACCAACTCAAACCGAGCTACTTCCAGATTACGAATCTTTCTGCGGAATGATTTCGGATGGCGCAGCAGAAGCAGCATCTGGTTCAACAATTGCAGTTACCGAACTCAAGGCCAAAATGGATAGCGGCGAAAAGTTCATGCTAATTGATGTTCGCGAACCTGGTGAATTTGAAATTGTTCGAATTCCTGGCTCAGTCTTGATTCCTAAGCAAGAATTCTTAAATGGTTCGGCTCTTGAGAAATTGCCACAAGATGTACCAATTATTCTGCACTGTAAGTCTGGTGTTCGTTCTGCCGAATGCTTAGCCGTGCTTAAGCAAGCTGGTTTTGCTGATGCAACTCACGTTGCCGGTGGCGTAGTTGCTTGGGTCAAACAAATCGATCCTGCGCTTCCAATTTACTAAAAGGATAGGCTCATAAATGTCAGATCGTTCATTACTTCTTGTTCACGCCCATCCTGATGATGAGACCATTAATAATGGAGCGACGATGGCTAAGTATGTAGATGAAGGAGTTCGGGTAACTCTTGTTACCTGCACACGTGGTGAAGAGGGCGAAGTATTAGTTCCAGAACTTGCTCATCTTGCAAGTACGGCGAGCGATCAATTAGGAAAACATCGTGAAGGTGAACTTGCAAATGCGATGGCCGCTCTCGGGGTAAATGATTTTCGTTTTCTCGGTGCACCTGATCGCTTGTGGCGAGATAGCGGCATGATGGGGACCGAACCAAATAATCGCAGTGATGTTTTTTGGCAGGCAGGTTTAGATGATGCTGCTGGGTATTTAGTAAAAATCATTCGCGAAGTTAAGCCACAAGTTCTAGTTACCTACGATGAATTCGGTGGTTATGGCCATCCGGATCACATCCAAGCCCATCGTGTTGCAATGCGGGCAGCTGAACTTGCAGGGGATTCGAAATTTGGCGAAGGAGAGCCGTGGGAAATCTCCAAGATTTATTGGAACACAATGCCAAGGTCCGTAATTCAAGAGGGCATCGACAAGATGAAAGAGATTGGTTCAAACTTCTTTGAAGCAGACAGTGCGGATGATCTGCCTTTTGCTAAGCCAGATGAACTTGTTACTACTCTTATTGATGGAACAAATTATGTTGGTGCGAAGATGAAGGCGATGGCGGCGCACCCAACTCAGATCGAACTAGATGGTCCATTTTTTGCACTTTCAAATAATTTAGGAAATCAAGTATGGGGACACGAGTATTACACCTTGGTGAAAGGTGAAAAGAGTTCAAACCTTGATGCCAAAAATCGCGAGGTAGATCTCTTTGCTTAAAGCACTTGGTTCGATTTTACTTGGTGCGTTGATCAGTTTTGTTGGAGTAGTACTTCATAATTCATTTCACCCATTTGGAATTTTGTTGGCGCTTTTAACAACGGCAGTTGGAATTGGTTTTGTGGGGCAGTTATTTGGTGCCCGTAAATTCAAAATCATTGCGGCAACGGCCTGGTTGCTCGTCGCTTTACGTGCTGGCTCATATGGCTTAAGCCGGGAGTTGTTAATTATCTCTAACGTTTATGGAAACGTATTTCTACTTGGTGGATTTCTAATTGCGATTTTCACCGCGCTAAAAAAAGCCTAGAGCCAATCCCATTCTTGACCAGTAGGAGAATCCTTTACTCCAACACCTAATTTACTTAACTCATCTCGCAATTTGTCACTTAGTGCAAAATCTTTTGAGGCTCTGGCACTACTTCGCTTCGCAAGCAACTCCAGTATTTTCTCACTCGCTTCTGCCTTCACCTTAGGTGCCCGCGTGATATCCAACGCGAAGATGGAATCCATAACTTGAAAACATTCTGCTTTGGTTGCGCCAGAGAGAAGATCATCTTTCTCTAATTTTCTAAGCTGTTGAATTGCTCTTGGCGTATCTAAGTCGCGTTGAATATCAGCGAGTGAACCTTTAGAAAACTCAGCCACAAATTGCTTATCTATTTCGCCATCGCTCTTCCATTGCGCATGCTTAACTCGCCAACGTTCAATCGTAGAATCTGCTGCTTTAAGGGAGTCCCAAGTTAAATCCATCTGGCTTCTATAACGGTTCTCTAAGAAGCACAGACGAAGGGCAAGGGGATCAAGGCCTTTAGCAATTACATCGTTTAACAGAACAACATTTCCAGCACTCTTAGACATCTTGCGTCCTTCGAATAGAAGGTGTTCACCATGTACCCAGTTTTCAACAACCTCATATCCAGCCGCAGCATTAGATTGCGCACGTTCATTTTCGTGATGGGGGAATCTCAAATCTATCCCACCCAAATGTAAATCAACATTTCCCTCTAAAAAGTGAAGCGACATCGCGGAACATTCGATATGCCATCCCGGAAATCCCGCACCCCAAGGCGAATCCCAAATCATCTCTGTTCGATTATTTGCAGCTTTCCAGAGCGCCCAATCTGCATGGAATTTCTTGGCGCCATCTTCAACATATTCATAACGATAGCCAGGCTTCAAGGAGTCCAAACGATTGCCAGAAATTTCACCATACGATGGAAAACTCTCTGCTGAAAAATAGACACAGCCATCAGAGCCAACGTATGCATGATTTGTTTCAATTAGCTTTGTAATGAGGTCAAGCATTAAATCAATAGTTTCACTCGCTTTTGGATATGCCGACGCAGGAATAACGCATAGTTGCGCAAGATCTGCATGAAAATTTGCCTCATACTTCAGAGCAATATCAAAGGGATCGGTTGCTTCCGATTTAGATTGTGCCAACATTTTATCTTCGCCGATTTCATTTCCAGCCAGATCCTCAGCCATATGGCCGACATCAGTTATATTCTGGATAAGATTTGATTCAATTCCAGAGAAATTTAAGGTGCGTTTAATTAAGTCACCGAGTAGGAAAGTTCGTAAGTTGCCAACATGTGCATCTCGGTAAACAGTTGGTCCACAACAATAAATTTGAACCTCAAAACCATTCCTTGCAGAAACTTCCTTTAATTCGCGAGCCTTAGTATCGAAAATGAAAAGCCCAGTATTCATTTTTCTATCACTACCTTCCAGACGAATATTGAATCGGGGTCAAATTTAGCAAGCGTTCCATCTTTCTTTCGAACCGCATCGACCGACTCCAAGGTGCCCAGTAAATCCCGAAAGCCGCCTTGCGGGTCATGTAGGCGAATTGAAACCCGCTTGCCAATCTCATTCGCGGAAGGAGTGGGATTTACCATAATTTATCTCCCTCCTTTCCGCTAGCGATATCGAACCTATTCGCTATCCTAGGCGCATTAGATTATTTGGATAATTAAGAAAGGTAATCAATTGACTTACATAATCGCGGAACCTTGTGTGGACGTTAAGGATAAATCCTGTATAGAGGAATGTCCCGTTGACTGCATCTACGAGGGTGGACGAATGCTTTATATCCAACCCGATGAATGTGTTGATTGCGGTGCTTGCGAGCCGGTTTGTCCAGTAGAAGCGATTTACTACGAGGACGATGTACCTTCGGCTTGGAAAGAATTTGGTAAAGCCAACAGTGAGTTCTTCGTTGAGATTGGTTCACCTGGTGGCGCTGCAAAAGTTGGCGCAACTGGAACCGATCACTCAATTGTTAAAGCTCTTCCACCTAAAGCTAAGTAAGTAAAAACTCTGAAGCTTCCAGATTTTCCGTGGGACGCATTGGCGCCATTTGGGGCACGCGCTCGGGAATTCTCTGGTGGAATTATTGATTTATCTCAGGGTACGCCGGTTGATGCAACTCCAGATTTTATTCAAAGCGCACTTAAAAATTCTTCAAATGCCCCAAGTTATCCCTTAACAATTGGAACTCCAGAGCTTCGAGCTGCCATGCGCAATTGGGCCACAAAAGTTCTTGGAGTAACAGGTGAATTCGACGTTCTCCCCACAATTGGATCAAAAGAATTAGTTGCTTGGCTACCTTCAATCCTGCGGGCCAAAACTGTTTTGTATCCAAAGATCGCATATCCAACATACTTAGTTGGTTCAATGATTCACGAATCCAAAGCGATTGCTGTAGACATCGATGCAACTACCTGGCCGGCCAGCGATATCGCTTGGATCAACTCACCTTCTAACCCAACTGGACGTGTTCACAGTAGTGAGGAATTGCAAGCTGTAATTGCATATGCCCGAAAGAATAAGTCACTTGTCGTTAGTGATGAGTGCTATATAAGTTTCCCAGCAAAAGGTGACGAGCCAATTTCAATACTTAAATTGGCGGAAGGAAATAATAAAAATTTGCTTGCAGTGCATTCGATGTCGAAACGTTCAAACTTGGCCGGATATCGCGCCGGTTTAATGGTTGGCGATCCAGAAGTAATTTCAGAAATTCGTGAAGTCAGAAAACACGCAGGAATGATGCTCCCACTTCCTATCCAGATGGCAATGACAGCAGCGTTAGCTGATGAAGCGCACGTGAAGGAACAGGCGAAACGTTATGCCGCACGTCGCGAGGTATTAAGTGCAGCGCTATTAAATGTTGGTTTTAAAATTGATTTTTCAAACGCTGGTTTATATATCTGGTGTACGCGCGATGAAGATTGTTGGGATTCAATTTCCTGGCTTGCAGACCTTGGAATATTGGCGACTCCTGGAATCTTTTATGGTGAGGCCGGTTCAAAACATATTCGTATCGCAATGACTGCGACAGATAAGCAAATTGCTGATGCCGCAGAGCGAATTTCAAAGAGCTCTTAAATGGCTACCGAGCTTGATCTTGCGATAGCTAGAGCTTGCGAGCTCATTTCTGATACGTCCACTCTAGTTCGGGTAGTTCTATCGGGACGCCGGCGAAATATGACCGTCCCATTTGAACGTATCGATTTTCGCCCAGTATTGATTAAAGATGGGATTGCCTTGCAGATTTCCCAGAACGATGGACGTGTTACTACCGTTAAGAATGTTGCGCCTAAAGATTTCCAGGCACGAACCTATTTAGAGATGGGTTACGCAAATATTTTAGTTGAACACACAAGCGGTGCGCTTTCGATCCGAATAACCAAGAAAGGTGAGGCCCAGGTTCATGAAGAGAAAGGTGCCCGCGAACAGAACCTAGATCACGATCGGAAAAAAGCCCGGCTACTAGATTCTTCAGATCCATTCTTAATTGAAGTTGGTATTTCAGATTCCGATGGGCGAGTCAAACCATCTCGTTCAGATAAATACCTACAGGTTGAAGAATTCTTACGCTTACTTGTCCCAACTCTTAATTCAGCAATTGAAGCTAAACAAATTAATAAACCAACCACAGAAAGACCACTCGTCATTGCAGATCTTGGTTGTGGCAATGCATATTTAACTTTTGCGGTACATCAGTATTTAAAGAGTATTGATATGCCAGTACACGTGATTGGTATTGATATCAGACCAGAATCATTGAAGCGAAATACTGAAATTGCTAAGAAGTTGGGCATTTCTAAAACTATTGAATTTAAGGCAGAGGCGATTGATCAAACCTCACTGACATCTTGCGATATTGCAATCGCACTGCATGCCTGCGATACCGCAACAGATGATGCAATTGCCTGGGCGGTAAATGGTGGCGCGAAGCTGTTATTGATTGCACCATGTTGCCAACATGACCTTCAGACTCAGATGAGCCAAGTTCCGGAGCCTTGGAATTTACTTACAAAGCACGGTCTAATGAAGGAACGTCTCGGTGATTTAATGACTGATGCGCTTCGGGCCCAAATCCTAAAACTTGTCGGCTATCGCACTGAAGTTATTGAATTTATTGGGGGCGAGCACACACCAAGAAATATAATGATCCGAGCAGTTCTAACTGGCGCCAAGGCTGAAGCGAAAGAGATCGAAAGTTACAAGAAAATGTTAGAAGAATGGAAGATTGAACCAGCCTTAGCCAGCAGACTTAACATAATCAAGTAAGGCAATTCGTTCAAGGTCCATCTCAGAAACATAGGATTTAACTACATCTCCTATTGAAACAATCGAGACTAGCTCCCCGGTTTCATCGACAACCGGAATATGGCGAATACGTTTTTCAGTCATTAGCGCCATTAACTGTGCGACTGTTGCATTTTTCTTACAAGTCGTAACGTTTACAGTCATTATGTCTCGAACATGTATTTTTTCAATTTCATGCATATGAATAGGAAGTGCTTGGACGATATCCCGTTCTGAAACTATGCCATTTATTCTCTTACCATCAGATGAAACGACCAAAGCTCCAATTTTAAAAGAAGCAAGTGCCTGGCTCAACTCCTTTATTGTGGCGTCAGGCTTTATTGTTTGCACTTGTTTTCCGGGCAATAAACTTGAAATCAGCATCAGGTTCCCCTAACTAATTGTTAGGTGAATAATCAACCCATTAGAGTCAGATAGCAATAGAGAGGCGTCAAATACATGAGCGAGCTACATTTCTTGAGCCAGCTAACCGGATGTTTTGCCCAGCCGGTAGATGAGAATCCGACGGTAGTCATGGTTGAAGCCGCCTATCGTCACCATGGTTTGAACGCACGTTACATAAATATTGAAGTGGGCCCAGAAAAATTAGGTGAAGTAGTTGCTGGAGCAAAGGCGATGGGTTGGATCGGATTTAATTGTTCAATCCCAAATAAATTGGCAGTTATGGAACACCTAGATGGGATAGGTGAATCAGCATCAGTAATTGGGGCTGTTAATTGCGCCGTACTTAGAGATGGCAAATACATTGGTGAAAATACCGATGGCAAGGGCTTTTTGAAATCCCTTGAAGGTGTGATTGACCCCGCTGGCAAAACAGTTGTGATGTTTGGTGCGGGCGGTGCAGCGCGAGCAGTAGGAGTAGAACTTGCTCTGGCTGGCGCTAGAAAAATCGTCGTAGTAAATCGTGATGAAATTCGCGGCAGGATTTTGGTTGATCTAATTAATACTAAGACAGAAACTGAAGCCGTGTTTGTTTCCTGGAGTTCTAAATTTTCAATTCCCACAGGAACTGAAATTGTTGTTAATTCAACATCCATTGGCTTATTTCCAGATATAGATGCTCAGCTGAATATTGACTTTGATACCTTGCGAAGTGGATTAGTTGTTGCCGATGTAATTCCAAATCCACCTAAGACCCACTTACTACGCGAGGCAAAGGCTCGAGGTTGTGTAACTATTGATGGCCTTGGGATGTTGGTAAATCAAGGAGTTATTGGAATTAAGTATTGGACAGGTATTGATGCAGATTCGAGCGTTATGCGAAAAGCCTTAGAAGAGGTCTTTGGTTAACGAATAACTGTGTTGTACATGCGTGATAACGAGAACTCGTGATGCAGACCCTTTTCAGCCTTAGTTAATTGGCCATTTGCAACTTCAAGAATCAAATCAAATAGTTCGCCACCAACATCATTCAACGTCTTCAAGCCATCGGCGATAGTTCCGGCATTTAAATCAATTAAATCTGGAATCGCATCTGCCATCGTGGTGTTTGTTGCAACTTTAAGTGTGGGAACAATTGCAGAACCAGTTGGAGTTCCTCGTCCTGTTGTAAAGACAATTACATTTATTCCGCCAGCACCATAACCAGTTAGTTGTTCAGTGTCATGGCCGGGGGTGTCCATAAAATATAGACCTGGCTTAGTAACTTGATCTGCGAATTCAAATACGCCAGAGAATTGTGCACTTCCAGCTTTCTTTGCGGCGCCCAACGATTTCTCTTCAAGAGTTGTAAGGCCGCCCTCAATATTTCCGCGAGATGGTTGCGCACCGCGCATATCAATGCCCTCATAATTAATTGAACGTTCATACCTGGCAACAGTTTCAACTATTTGAGCACCAATTTCTGGTGTAATTGCGCGAGCAGCAAGTAAATGTTCGGCACCTAGAATCTCAGTTGTTTCACCAAGAACTGATGAAGCGCCAAGTTCTACTAACCGATCACTCGCAACACCGAGCGCTGGGTTTGCGGTGATACCGGAGAGCGCATCTGACCCACCACATTCTTGACCAAGTTTGATTGCACTCCAAGGTGCACTAACTCGCGATACTGCCTTCGCCTCTTTCAATAAAGAGTTAGCCATCTGCAGTCCGATTTCTGCAATCTTGCCCATCGAACCAAGCTCAGCAACATTTAGAACTTCTGCTTTAGAAAGACCGTGCTTTCTTGCTAGTTCAATTATTCCTAATTCATTTGGCGTACCTATGGTGATGAATATCGTTGCAAAGTTATTTGGATTTGCTGCAAACCCGGAGATTGTTTTAACTATGCGATCAAAATCGCCATCAATTTCGCCAGACCAATCGTGGCTTACAGCGACAGCGCCATCTGATTCATCGGCAATCTTGCGTGCAGTTGCGGAGAATGCGGAATGGAGCGGAAGAATCAATACATGATTGCGCAGCCCCCATCGACCGTCGCTTCTTTCAAATGCCGTTAACTCTTTAGACACTTCGCACCTCTCGGCCGGCAATTATTTCGCCAGCACCGATCGCCTCGACCTTAGTGAGTTCACCATTCACTACCGAGTAAATCTTCGCCATGATCTCCGCAGATGAAGAATCTGCAGACAAATCAAAGTCTTGTGAAATAGCCAGGTGTAGCGGTGAATCGCTTGCAACATTGATTGTCGGAATGAGTGGAAAGCCCGAAGGTGGTTGATTTCTATCTGGGAAGGAGAGAATTACGTGAACACCCGCCTCCATCAAATCCGAGAAATTTAAGCCAGAATTTTTATGGGATGCAGCAACCGTAATATCAACGCCAACTTCAGTAAGCGCAGCGACAATTTCATCAACTTTTGTAAGGTCATTTGAAAGATCAATTCCAAGATGCAACCTAGGTAACACAACTTGCGGTGTTGGATATTTTGCTAGTAACTCTTTTGCCGCAGCAACACCAGAATTAACTGTTCCTAGAACTCCGCCACTCTCTTGAGTGACTAGGTAATTAGTGGATTTATTCTTCGAGAGTAATTTCTCTGCGAGTTCATTTCCTTGAAGGGTTTCACAACCAAGGCCGACAATAAGTGTTGAACTCACATTTGGATGATTTGCTAGAGCTGCAAAGAAATCAGTAATTCGACCAACATCATTACCAATAAATCCACAACCATGTTGGTGGGCAAAGGTAATTGCATCCATCTCTTTTGCAATACGACTTGAAACGCGAGTAGAACAGACAACAGAAGGCAGAATCAATTGATGATTCCGAATTCCAATTCCGCGGTTACCGTGATTAAAGCCCTTCATGCTCATACAACTTGCTCCGTGGATAGCCGGTCACCAAGAACATTGTGGGTGTGAACATGTTCGCCAACTTTTATGTCCGTTGTTGCATGTCCCATTCGTTCACCATATTTAATGATGCCCTCATTTTTTGCAATCGCTGCCGTCGCTACTTTGTGACCGCGAGGAATGAGGCTTTGAATAGTGAGATTTAGGCCATCTTGTCCGATAACTTCGCCAATTGCCAACTCAACTAAGCAGACGGCAATATTGTCTTTCTCGTTAAGAATCAGGACCTTACGCATAAGGATTGGAAGCATACTCTTCTAAGATGGATGTGTAGTATTTCTCTATGGGTCAATTAAAAGCCAAGCGCCGCTTTCCGGGAGTCAAAGAGCTAGCTGCTTTGATGCAATTTCGGAAGCCAATATTTAATGGTCGCAAACGTCGACTAACTCGTGCGCTAACTATTTACGACTTACGAGATATTGCTAAACGTCGCACGCCACAAGCGCCATTTGATTACACCGATGGTGGCGCAGATACTGAATCTAGTTTGATCCGTGCACGCGAAACATTTGAAAAAATTGAGTTCCAACCAAGAATTCTGCGGGATGTCTCAAGTGTTGATACATCTGTAACAATGCTCGGCGAACTTGCATCAATGCCAATTGGAATTGCACCAACCGGATTTACTCGGATGATGCAGACCGAGGGTGAATATGCTGGCGCAACAGCGGCTCGAGATGCTGGAATTCCTTTCACGCTTTCAACAATGGGCACCCGTTCTATCGAAGATATTGCCGCAATCGCCCCGGATGGTCGCAACTGGTTCCAGCTTTATATGTGGAAGGACCGTGATCGTTCAATGGCCTTGGTTGATCGCGCGAAGGCGGCGGGCTTTGACACGCTAGTTTTAACGGTAGATGTACCTGTAGCAGGAGCAAGACTTCGAGATGTTAGGAATGGAATGACAATTCCGCCTTCACTAACTTCCAAAACTATTTTAAATGCACTCCCGCGTCCGGCTTGGTGGATAAATTTTTTAACTACCGATCCACTTAAATTTGCTTCACTTGATAGTTGGAAGGGCACAGTTGCAGAACTTCTAGATTCAATGTTCGATCCAACCATCACCGTTGAAGATTTAAAGTGGATTCGCAAGCAATGGGATGGCAATCTGCTAGTTAAGGGAATTCAAAGCGTTGAAGATGCTGTGATTGTACAAAAAGCTGGCGCAGATGCAATCACACTTTCAAATCATGGTGGTCGTCAACTAGATCGTGCACCAGTTCCTTACCTTCTAATTCCAGAAGTTAGAAAAGCCGTAGGCAAGAAATTTGAAATTCATGTTGACACCGGAATTATGCATGGTGCAGATGTCGCTGCATGTATTGCAGCAGGAGCAAACTTCACTTGGATTGGACGCGCCTATTTATATGGCCTGATGGCAGGTGGCAAAGAAGGTGTAGATCGAAGTCTTGAAATTCTCTACACACAATTAGTTCGCACAATGAAGTTGCTAGGTGTTCGGTCGCTAGAAGAGCTAAACCCATCCCATGTAAAGCTGATAAGGAAGTAACCATGAGAGCAGCAGTAATAACCGGAGTCGGAAAAGTTGCAATTGAGACCGTGCCAGATCCAACCCCTGGTGATCGCGACGTAATTGTTAAGGTTGCAAGCGTTGGAATTTGTGGGACTGACCTACATATTCTTGAAGGTGAATTTGCGCCAACACTTCCAATAATCCCGGGCCATGAAATGGCTGGAAAAGTAGTCGCTGTTGGTAAAGGTGTTACAGAAGTAAAGATTGGCGATTTAGTGGCCGTTGATCCATCCTTACATTGCGGTGAATGTTTTTACTGTCGTAGAGCTCGCGGAAATTTGTGTGAAAGCTGGGGCGCTCTTGGTGTTTCACACCCCGGCGCCGCTGCTGAACTTCTAAAAACTCCAATTAAGAATTGCCATATTTTGCCTGAAGGCGTCGATGTATTTGAAGCGGCGCTTATCGAGCCACTTTCTTGTGCAATTCGTGGTTATGACGTCTTGCCACGCATTCCAGGATCACATTATTTAATTTATGGCTCTGGAACTATGGGCTTAATGATGGCCGAACTTGCAAAGCGAAATGGTGCAGCCAGCGTTTCAATCGTTGACATCAACGAATCAAAGTTAGAAACTGCACGCACACTCGGAATTGATTATGCGACATCTGATGTTCGAACTTTGAAGCAACCTCGCGGTTGGGATGTTGTTATTGATTGCACAGGAGTTGCTAAGGCAATTCAAGAGGCCCTTAGTCATGTGATGCCAGGTGGAACCTTCTTACAATTTGGTGTTGCAAATGAGAAAGCAAAGATTGAGATCGAACCATTTTGGATCTACAACAAAGAGATAACTATTGCTGGTTCCATGGCAGTGTTACATACCTTTGATCGCGCCGTCGATCTATTTAGCTCCGGCGTCTTGAATCCAAAGGTAATGATTAGCGATCGCTTTGCGCTAGAAGATTATGAATTAGCGCTAGATACCTTTAAAGCGGGTAAGGGACGGAAAACAATTATTACCCCAAATGGCACTTCAATCTAAATGAAAGCAGTACTACTTTCGGCGGTTGATAAGTTGGCGGTAGCTGAAGTTGAAAAACCAAAGCCAGGTGTTGGCCAGAGCCTTGTCAAAATTTTGGCATGTGGGATTTGCGGAACCGATCGCCATATTTACAAAGGCGAATATCCATCAACAAAGCCAGTTATTTTGGGGCATGAGTTTGGTGGCGTAATTGAAGAAAGTGGTCCTGGCTCGAAATTCAAAGTTGGCCAAGTTGTAAGTATTGATCCCAATATTGTCTGTGCAAAATGTCCTGACTGTCTGGCTGGCAGAACTGCTTTCTGCCCAGAGTTAACTGCGCTTGGTGTAAATATAAATGGCGGCCTTGCCGAATATGTTTTAACACCTGACACTCAAATCTATCCAGTTAAAGATGGGCTAAATCCACTTCACCTTGCCTTCATCGAACCACTTGCATGTTCAATCCGTGGGCTAGATCTTGCAAACCTTAAGGGTGGTGAGCGCGTTGCAATTTTAGGCGGCGGCGTAATTGGACTGCTCGTAGTCCAATTAGCAAAACTTGCTGGGGCTTCAGAAATAGTTTTAGTTACAAGACAGAAATTTCGCCGCGATGTAGCGCTCAAGATTGGCGCAACCAGAGTTGTGGATCCAAAGTCTGAAGACGTAACCCAGAGCGTTAAGAATATGGATGTAACTTTTGAATGCGCAGGGGCAGTTGAAACCTTTAAGCAATCTCAACTTATAACTAGGCGAGGTGGATCGGTAGTTGTTCTCGGACTTACTGCCGCTGATACCAATCTAGAAATCAACCCATTTAGCCTTGTAGTGAATGAGCTTCGGATTCAGGGTTCATTTCTAAATCCATTAACACAAGCCCGCGCCGCCGAGTTAGTGGGCAGCGGAAAATTAAATCTAGATATTTTAATTTCTAAAGTGGTTGACCTGGATGGTGTCAATGCAATCCTGGATGCACCTCCGGCTGAAGGCGATATTAAATATATAGTCTGTCCGTAAGTAATATTCTGGGCTAGTATCTCGCCATGGAAAGAATAGAGAGATTACGTTGGGGATTTATCGGCGCTGGTGGAATTGCAAAGCGAGCCCTATATCCTGCAATATCAAAATCTAATGTTGGCGAAATCTACGCAGTAGCATCTCGCGATAAGACCAAAGCGCTAACTATTTCACCTAATGGAATTGTTTACACAAGTTATGACGAACTTCTAGCTGATCCAAAAGTTGAAGCCGTTTACATCTCACTTCCAAATTCATTGCACCTACCTTTGGCTATCAAGGCAATGCGCGCAGGAAAGCATGTTCTCTGCGAGAAGCCACTTGGCATGAATGCAAAAGAGGTAGAAGAAGCAATCGCAGTTTCAAAAGCGACAAACCGAATTTTTGTTGAAGCAAGTTGGAATCGCTGGCATCCACGTAGCCAACGTATAAGAGAGATTGTAAAATCTGGTGAAATTGGATCTATTACTCGAATTAGATCTTGCTTTACCTATGATGGACTTGATGAAGAAAATATTCGGCTCGATCCGGCACTTGGTGGCGGAATTCTCTATGACCTTGGACCTTATTCAACAGTCGCGCCACTTTGGGTTATGGACTTCGCAGATATTTCAGATGTCGATGTTCAAGTTGTCTGGCACAAAGGTGGAACCGATGAGACAACTCGAGTTAATTTTAAAATCGGCGGAGCTGTAGCTGAAACGGTTACATCCGACAACATTCAAGTAAGTCAATGGTTAATCATTGAAGGAACTAAGGGCGAACTTCGCACTGGCGGAAGCGATTCATTTAACTCACATAACGCACCAAGCACTCTTGAAATCACCATTGATGGGGAAAATCGAGTTGAACGTTTTGATGCTTGCGATCCATATCAATTGATGTCAGATGCCTTCGCGCGAGTTGTTCGTGGCGGTAGCGATTGGTTGATGCCAATGGAGCAATCACTTAAATTTGCTAACTTCTTCGATGCCATCTTTGCGAAGATGGGCCGTCCTTAATTATTTAGGTAAGGAAGCCTTGGGTCGATATCTTTATCGTTCCAAGTCTTACGAATCCAAGCTTGAGCAGGATCATCAGTTATGTTCCAAGAACGATCTGGATCTGGTCCTGCCATAACATTCATAAAGTAAAGATCGTAGCCAGGTTGCGCAGCAACGGGACCATGCCAACCATGTGGCACAAGAACAACATCGCCACTTCGAACTTCGGTAGTTAACTCAAATTCACGATCATCGGATGCGCGACCCTGGAAGAAGCCAATTGGATCTGCGCCATTTTGCGCCGGTAAGTTTTTACTAACTGCAGATTCAAAGTAATAGATTTCTTCAAGGTTTGATTCGACCCCAGGAATATATGTGTCATGTTTGTGAGCAGGGGAGCCTGACCAATTTCCAGCAGGAACAATAATCTCAACCACGATAAAACGATCCGCAGCTAGTTCTGCGGGATCTCCAAAATTATGAACTTGTCTTGATGCTGGACCAGCGCCACGGGCAAATACTGGAACAGTGTTTGCAGGAATAAATTTATCTGGAAATGAATTCTTCGCAGGTGCTTCGGCGATTATGAATCGACCGGTACCAGAAATTTTGATATCGGTATCAATTGACAAATAGAGAACATCAGTCGGACCATGAAATACCGATTTGCGACCAGCCAATTTCTGCTGCTTGCTTTCACCGTTAACAACGTAATCAACCGTTATGCCGACACCTTCAAGTTGCCAGATTAGGCGTTCAACTTTGTCAGCTGATATCTCAAATGTTTTTCCAGGGGAAAGAGTCGCGACTCTAGTTCCAGTATGTTTCCAACCCGGAAGTTGATCATTAACGATCACATCCCAGCCGTCGGCAGATAGTTCGCCCTTCTTATAAAAGTAGCGCGCTTTGCTCATGGCCCCATCTTTCTAGGTATTGAATCAATTGCCGCTAGCGGCTATTGTTTTGGAACGGTCCAACTCTAGCAGGGAGCAAATTAAATGGCCAAGGTTGCAGTAACTGGATCCAATGGATTCGTTGGCGGAAACATCGCCAATATGTTGCTTGCTGCTGGCCATGAAGTTATCGGCCTAGTTAGAAGTGAGCCAACCAAAGCGTTGCCATGGCGCACTGCTTTTACTGATCTTTCCAGTGTCGAGGCAATAAGCGAAGCAACAAAGGGTTGTGCTGCAATCGTGCACTCTGCAATCGCAAATGACTTTAATAAGCTGCAGCAAAATCGCGCATATGCATATGACTCATTTGTAGGTCTTACTCAACGCATGACCCGTGCTGCTGAAAAAAATAGCGCACAGATAATTTATATCTCAACCGGTTGGGTTATGGATGGAACCGGACATATGGCTTTGGAGTCCGATACTGGAAATCCAGTAAATTTTTATGGTGTCTTAAAATCTCTTGGTGAACAAGTTATCCGCGACCTTGCACCCGACACTGGCGTAATTGCCCGCGTCGATGGCGTTATGGGAATTCATCAAACACTTGAAGTAGGACCTAGAACTCAAGATGTTGGTTTTGGCTATTTTGCTTCGGCCTTAGTTGCTGATTTGAAAGCTGAAAAAACCTTCACGGTATTTGGGGGCGAGCTAGTTAATAAAGTTACTGCGCCATCTCTTGCTTCAGAAATTGGAGCCCAAGTTGAAAGAATTATTACTCGGAAAAGTGCTGGCACCTTTCATCTTGTTGGCGATGATGCAATTAACCGAATGGATTATGCGCGTTTAATTTGTGAGATATTTGAATTAGATAAAACTTTGCTTCGCGAAGCAGAGCCACCTCTTGCAGATCAATTCCCCGGCAACGTACCGGTAGATACCTCGCTTTCAAACTTGGCCACTAAGAAAGCTTTAGGACTTGGTACAACTTCACTGCGCGATTTAATAAGCGCCCTTCGCACCGAAATTGATACTGGAAAAATAACTGCAATCACTGTGCCACAAGGTTCACGATGACAACAACTTCAAGAATTAAGCGTCCAACTATTCGCGATGTTGCGGCCAAAGCAGGCGTTTCAAAGTCCTTGGTTTCATTGGTCTATTCCACACCTAAAGCGGTAAGCCAGCACCGACGCGATTTAGTAATGAAAGCGGCAGATGAACTTGGTTTTTCACCTAACTTTTTAGCCCGCTCCTTAGCGGCCGATACCGGAACTTTTATTGGAATCTTGGTTGCAGATCTTCATAATCCACTCTTTGCAGAAATCGTTGATCAAGTTAGAGCCGCACTTGAAGCTAAGGGCCAATACAGCTTTATGACATCGGCGATGTTGCCTAACGCTGCAGGAGAACAAGTTATTGATTCCCGAACAGTGAGCGCGCTTATTGATCTTCGCCCAAAGAGCGTATTAGTTGTTGGTTCAATTCCAGATATGCATCAACTTTCAGCACTACCTGAACAAGTGTCAATTGTTGTTGCCAGTGCTATTCCTGAAGATCTACCACGAGCTACCGTTGTTAGATCAAATGATGAAGTAGGTATGCGATTACTAATTGAACATCTAGTTGAAAATGGTCATAAGAAAATCGCACATATTTCTGTCAATGACGGGTTAGTAGCCAAGAGCAGACGAGATGCATATAAATCAGTTATGACAAATAAAGGCCTGGAAAAATTTATTCAAATCAAATTTGCAAAGAAGGCAACCGAGACGGCTGGCTTTGATGCGGCTACTGAACTATTAGCAATGAAAGACTCACCAACAGCTATAACTTCATACAACGACTTACTGGCAATCGGGGCCCAAGGCGCTTCTCATTCAGATATTGCAATTGTTGGTTATGACAATACATTCCTGGCGAATCTACGACAGATTTCCTTAACATCAATAGATCCAGGTAACTCTGAAATTGCTCTTAAAGCAGCCGAGCTACTCACTGAAAAACCTTTAGATACCGGAAAGAAATCCACGACTTATTTACTAGAACCTAGATTAGTAATTCGTAGCTCCTCTAAATCTCTTGCAACCCTAAAGGCGGTGCGTTGATATGAAGCTTGAAGATATTAAATCGCCATTTGATGGTTCAGTTGTTGGCCAGGCTCCTGTTGCAACAATCGCTGATGTCGATAACGCAATAACAAAGGCAGTATCGGGCGCTGATTTATGGCGCCACACTCCAGCGCATATTCGAAGTGCAATCTTGCTTAAAGCGGCAACGCTCACAGATGAACGCAGTGAAGAAATTGCGCAGATAATTTCTGGCGAAAATGGCAAGAGCTTGCTCGAAGCAAGAGGTGAAGCATCTAGATCTGGGGAAATAATTCGCCTTGCAGCATTCGAAGGTTCCCAACTTTATGGTTCAACCCTTCCACTTGATGCAAATAAAGGAACTGGTCTAGAGAAATTAGGATTTACCATTCGCCAACCAGTCGGTGTCGTTGTTGCAATTAGCCCATTTAATTACCCAGCACTTTTAGTACTTCATAAGATCGCGCCAGCGCTAGCAGTTGGAAATTCAGTGCTCCTAAAACCGGCTCGTTCAACGCCACTAACTGCAATTGCGCTAGCAAAATGTTTTAGTGACGCTGGGCTACCTGAAGGAGTTTTGCAAGTAATTACTGGATCTGGTGCCGAACTTGGTAGCGCCTTGGTTAAGGAT
>CANNIM010000005.1 GCA_947505195.1 Actinomycetota bacterium | reverse complement strand
GTGCATCTCGCTGTTCTACTCCAAATCGATGTTGTTCATCAACAACCACCAGAGCTAGATCATGAAACTCAACGCCCTCACTTATAAGTGCATGTGTTCCGATAACTATTCCGGCGCCGCCATTACTAATCCGTCCAAGCGCTTCGCGTTTCTGTGCAGTGCTCATTGAACCTGTAAGTAGCGCAAGTTGCGTACCTTCGCCACTTCCCTGCAAGGTACCCGCCTGCGCAAGATCTCCCAATAATTTTGCAATAGTCTTGAAGTGTTGCGTTGCTAATACTTCTGTAGGTGCAAGTAGGGCTGCCTGGCCACCAGATTCAATAACAGAGAGCATTGCACGCAGCGCAATAACAGTCTTACCCGAGCCAACTTCACCTTGAAGTAAGCGATGCATTGGATGTGGCTTCTGCATATCTTGCGCAATCTCGCTATTTACTTCAATCTGGCCGCTTGTATATTTAAAGGGGAGTTTCGATTCAAAGGCGCTTACTAAGCCATTTGTTGAAATCTTTCTTGGTGTTGCATCAAGTTCTTTAATCTCAGCACGCCGCCCAGCAAGAAGTAATTGCAGCAAGATTGCTTCATCAAAAGTTAAACGCAGCCTTGCTAGATCTGCCGCTTCAAGTGATTCTGGTTTATGAATTGAAATCAGCGCTTCTTTGAGCGTTGGATATCCAAGTTCTTTAATTACACTCTCTGGAAGATAATCTTCAACTTCATCAAGTGAATCTAGAACTAACTCAACGCACTGCGAAATCTTCCAAGATGGCATCTTTCCGCCCGCTGGATAAACCGGTAAATACTTCCCAGCAAAAGCTGCGAGCGCAGAATCAACATCATCGCCATCGGGGATTAATTGATAATCAGGATGCGAAAGTTGACGCTTCCCATTAAATGAACCAACCTTGCCGGCAAACATTCCAGTCTTGCCAATCTTTAACTCTTTTTCGCGCCACGGTTGATTGAAGAATGTAAGTGACATTACGGCGCTGCCATCCGTCACATTTACTTCCAAGATATTGCGACCATTTGCTCGTCTGGTCTTTACTGCAGCAATTTCAGCTAACACTGTTACTTCATCGCCCTCAATTAGCCCCGAGATATCGGAAAATTCACCACGAACTACATAACGCCTTGGGTAATGGCGAAGTAGGTCTTCAACCGTAGATGCTCCGAAAACCTTAGTAAGAGCCTCTGCGGTCCGGTCTCCGATGATGCCTTTAAGGCGATCTGAAAGTGCTGCCATGGGCCTATCTTCTCGCGCGGATTAGCCAATCCCTGCGTAGACGGGGTAATCTTTGCGACTTATTGCGAAACCCGTAATTTAACTTGATTCAAGGGAGAAATACCGTGTCCTCAAACTGCGATATCTGCGGCAAGGGTCCTAGCTTCGGCAACAAGGTCTCCCACTCAATGCGCAAGACCCGTCGTCGTTGGAATCCAAATATCCAGCGCGTTCGTACTCTTGTTGGTGGAACACCTAAGCGTCAGAACGTTTGTGCTTCATGCCTAAAGGCTGGAAAAGTAACTCGTTAATTCTGCTTTAAAAAGCTGTTGTGTAACCATTGATGGCTGGTTGACCACCGAGGTGCACGTAAAGAACTTTCGAACCCCCTTTGAAATAACCTTCTTTAATTAAATCAATCATTCCTGCCATCGACTTACCTTCATAAACAGGATCAGTAATCATTCCTTCAAGCTGGCCGACCAACCTAATAGCCTCAATAGTTTTTGGTCCAGCAACTCCGTAAATTCCATCATGCCAACGATCCAATAAAACAATTTCCGAATCACGAAGATCGCGGCCAAGTTCAATCGCTGCTGCGGTGCGCGATGCAATTCGCTTTATCTGTTCCCAAGTTTTTTCAACAGTTGCAGAGGCATCGATTCCAATTACTGATTCAGCTCGATTCGAATGAGCAAACCCAGCAATCATTCCGCCTTGTGAAGAACCTGTTACCGAACAAACAATAAAGTTATCAAACTTGATTCCAAGTTGTGCTTCTTGGTCTTCAACTTCAAAGGCCCAACCTGCGAAACCATGTCCGCCAAGTGGGTGATCCGAAGCTCCTGCTGGAATCGCATAAGGCTTTCCACCACGAGCCTTAACATCAGAGATAGCTTCTTCCCAAGATTTTCTAAATCCGATATCAAAGCCTGCGGGATCAAGACGCACTTCAGCGCCCATTATGCGACTTAATAAAATATTTCCAGTTTTTTCATAATTTACTTCATCCCAATCGACCCAATGCTCTTGTACTAGGACACACTTAAGTCCGAGATGAGCAGCAACGGCCGCGACTTGTCGAGTGTGATTTGATTGCACGCCACCGATAGAAACCAAAGTGTCACAACCTTGCGCCAGTGCTTCGGCCGCCAAGTATTCAAGTTTGCGAGTTTTATTACCACCATAAGCCAGACCGGAATTAACATCTTCGCGCTTAGCCCAAACTTCAACCTTCCCACCGAGGTGTTCGGTAAGACGATCTAGGCGTTGTAACGGCGATGGGCCGAACGTAAGTTTCGTTTTCGGAAATGATTCAAGTTTAGCTCTGGACATCTGCAAATACTCTCACAGTAAATCAGAAATGGCGGAATCCGTTTGTAGGTAATTCCGCTATTCCTGGAACCGTAACTTTATTTCCCGCAACTACCTTGCCTATTGCATAAGCACCTACTGGAATCTGCGCGGAAGTTGTGGCAACAAATACATGATCCTCGCCTCCAGCTAAAACCCATTGCCAGACTAATTGCCAAATATTTGATCCTGCAATTTGGGCTAGCTCGTCAAAGCCTGGAATAACTTTAATCAACTCAACATCAAGGTCAATCCCAACTTTTGATGCTGCTGCGATGTGGTTTAACTCAGAGATCAGACCATCGCTGACGTCACACATTGAATTAACGCTTTGAAAATTAGCGGCCAACTTGTAATTTATAACTGGCTTCTTATGGACGCGGATATAAGGTGAATCCGAAATACCGTTCTGCAATTGATACAACCCAGCCGCTGACTTACCAGATAGACCAGAAATAATTACAAGATCCCCAACCTTTGCTCCTGCACGAGTAATTGGTTTTTCCACCTCACCGAAGGCAGTAATAGAGATAACTAGCTTTTCAGCACTTGAAAGATCGCCACCAACGATTGCAGCTCCAACTAAATCTGCCTCACTCTTAATGCCATTGGCTAACTCTTCAATCTCAGGTATTCCAAAATCTTTACTTAATCCAGCGCTAACCAATAAATACTTAGGCGTTCCACCCATCGCATAAATATCGGCTAAGTTTGCTGCAGTTAATTTCGCACCAATATCGTGCAGGCTAGACCAATCTCTTTTGAAGTGAACTCCTTCAACTGCCATGTCCGTTGCCGCGACTAGATTCTTTGGGCTAGCGCTTATTACCGCGCCATCGTCGCCGATTCCCACGATTAAATTTGGATCGGAGGCAGCAAATACTTTGGAGAGTGCGGCTATTAATTCGGACTCTGTAGCCAAATTGCACCCCTCCCTTTAAGTCTTAATTGGGTTAAATTAATTATTCCCAAACCAACTCTAGAGGCGGTAGCCTTTAACTCTGCAATCACGACGCTGTGGAAAGCAGAAATATTTAGGAGTAACACAAATGTCAGTTCAGGTATACATCCTCATTCAAACCGAAGTTGGCAAGGCTTCAAGCGTTGCTAAATCTGTCTCTGCAATTCCTGGAGTAACTCTCGCCGAAGGCGTTACCGGCCCATACGATGTAATTATGCGAGCCGAATCACCAAGTATGGAAGATCTCGGTCGTGCAATCTTGGCGAAGGTTCAAGCAGTTCCTGGCATAACTCGCACTCTTACTTGCCCAGTAACAACTTACTAATTACTTTTTAGCTAGCGCGTTACGTTCAATGGGCGCGCTATTGCTGACTCAATCAAGTTTGTAATCAAATCGCTATAGCCAATTCCACCTGCAGCCCAAAGCTTTGGGAAGACAGATGTTGCGGTAAATCCTGGCATCGTATTTATTTCATTTATAATAATTTTTGTTCCGGTGTAGAAGAAATCCACCCGAGCCAATCCTTCACAACCAAGGGCATCAAATGCCAGGGTCGCATAGTTTTGAATCTCCTCTTGAACGCCAAAAGGTAGGTGGACTGGAACCACTACCTCAGTTGAATCATCTAGATACTTCGCTTCGAAATCATAAAACTCATGGTCACCTAGAATTTTGATCTCACCAACTGGGGATGAGAGCGCTACTCCATTTACTTGCAGAACAGCGCATTCAATCTCTCGGCCAACGATCGCACTTTCAACCAAAACTTTCGTATCAAATTGAAGTGCAAAATTGATTGCAGTTTTCAACTCTTTAACGCTTTTAACTTTGCTCGTTCCGCGACTTGATCCACTTCGAGCAGGTTTTACAAAGAGTGGATTTCCAAATTCTGTTGCACTTGCAAGAATTCGAACTTGATCGATCTGCCAATCACTCTGATGAATAACCATTCCAGGTGCTACTTCCAAACCATGCGCTTGAAAAATTGGCTTAGCAAATGATTTATCCATTCCGACTGCGCTTGCAAGAACACCCGAACCGACATATTTAATTCCAGCCATTTCACACTGGCCTTGAAAAGTTCCATCTTCGCCATATGGGCCATGTAGAACTGGAAACAAGAGATCGATAGCGAGCTTTTCAATACTTGTTTCCGGCAACTCACCACTAATTTCTGGCAAAACATCACCTTGAATTGTCAGGTTGTAATCGTGTGGTGGCAGAACCCACTTGCCTGACTTAGTAATTCCAATTAAAAGTGGCTCATATTTATCGCGGTCGATTGCAGATAAGACACCAGCTGCGGAGATACATGAGATCTCATGTTCACTTGATTTTCCACCGCAAACTATTCCAACTTTGATTTTGCTCATTACAACTCAGCAGCCATGCTTACAGTCATAATTCGGGCCATCGCATCACTTGGTGAAATTCGATCACGAACGACTTCTGAAACTACTTCGATAATCGGAACTTCGACGCCGACGCGGTGAGCGAGTTCAAGAATTGCTGCGGCTGATGCCACTCCCTCAACAGTTTTAGAGACTTCGATTCGCGCTTGCGCCATTGTTCCGCTGCGTCCTAACGCTTCACCAAATGTTCGGTTACGAGATAGACCAGATCCGCAAGAAGCAACTAAGTCGCCCATTCCAGCCAAACCTAAGAATGTAAGTGGGTTGGCTCCATAACCATCACCAAATCTTGCAACTTCACTAAGGCCACGAGTAATAATCATTGCTTGTGTGTTTTCACCTAGTCCGAGTCCGATAGCCATACCAACTGCAAGTGCGATAACGCTCTTTGCGGCGCCAGCTAGTTCACAACCAACTAAATCTTCAGATGGATAAACCCGGAAGTAAGGCGTTGTAAATGCTTCAATCATCATCTGCGAAATTTCAGTATTTGAAGAAGCGGCAACCGCACCAGCAGGTTGGCGAAGTGAGAGTTCACCAGCAAGGTTTGGTCCAGTAATTAAGCCAATTCGTGCGGGTGGAATTCCTAAAATTTCTGTTACAACTTCAGTCATTCGTAGTTGGGAATTTGCTTCAATCCCTTTCAACGTACTAATTACGGGCTTATCTTGGGGAAATGTCGAAACCCATTCAGTCATGTTCTCACGGAGAGATTGCGCGGGAATTGCCAGAACTATTGCTTCACCAAAGTTAAAAGCCTCTTGAATATCATTTGTAGCCCGCATTGCTTTTGGTAGTGCGACGCCCGGTAAATACTTAGTATTCGAATTCTTAGTATTGATTTCAGAAATTACATCGGTGTTGCGGCCCCAAATTAAAACTTCTTGCCCAGCATCGCAAAGTACTTGTGCCATGGTTGTTCCCCATGCGCCAGATCCAAGAACTGTGAACTTAGACATTTACTTAATCCTTCTTTTTCTTAAAATTACCGGTCCGGGGAAGGGATGAATTATGTGGATCAAAGATTTCATGAGGTGCTAATTCTCCCCTAATTTGCTCCAACAATTTCGTAATTTCGGCCATTGCATAAGCGGTTGCTTCCACAAGCGCCGCTTGATCCTCCTCTTTTCCATACCATTTACTGAAATCCAAGGCTGGTCCCGCCAGATAAGTGATCTTTGTGCGCCGCCATAGAACTACACGCTTTGAATATGGCGCCAATAGATTTTGATCGCCCCATTGTGCGATTGGAATTACCGGGGCCTTGCTCATAATCGCCAACCTTGCCACCCCAGTCTTTGCAACCATCGGCCATAAATTCTTATCACGAGTCAAAGTTCCCTCAGGATAAATCCCAACGCAGTGTCCCGCTTTCAATAAGCCGAGTGCGCTATCTAAAGCATGCGAAGCTTTATCACTCTCTCGCGCAACAGGTATTTGACCGGCCGACAAAAGAATTCGACCAAGTACCGGAATCTTAAAGACCGAATCTTTTCCTAAATATCTAACGGCACGACCATTTCCATATAAGAAATGTGCAAAAACTAAGGCATCGGCATAGGAAATATGATTTGAAATAACTATTACCGCTCCGCTCTTGGGCAAGTTTTCACTCCCGCGCCAATCACGTTTTGTAAATAAATTTAGAATCGGAATAATTATTGAGGAAACATATTTAAAAGTGTTATTAGTGCCGAGCGGATAACCACTGGGTGGCTGAAATTGCATGTCTATATCCTAATTCCCAATAAAAAAGAGGGAACCATTTCCGGCTCCCTCTTTTAAATTAATTAACTACTAGCGACGCTTTACAGCTTTCTTCGCTGGCTTCTTCTTTGCAGCAACCTTCTTAGCTGGCTTCTTCTTTGCAGCAACCTTCTTCGCTGCTGGCTTAGCAACAACCTTTACAGGTGGCTTTGGAGCCGCTTCAAGTTTACGTGCGCCAGAAATAACTTCCTTAAGCGCCTTTGCTGGCAAGAAACGTACTTTCTTGCTTGCCTTAATTTGAATTGTTTCACCAGTGAAAGGGTTACGGCCCTTGCGTGCTGGACGATCAACTTTCTTAAACTTACCGAAATCGTTGATCATTACATCTTCGCCCTTTGAAATATTGCGAACGATGGTGTCAAAAACTACATCTACTGCACGAGCAGCTTCCTTCTTGCTATCGCCGAAGTGAGGTGCCAATGCCGCGATGAACTGGGCCTTGTTCATAATAAATCCCCTTATTACGCATAAAAGTCAGACGCTCGCCTGACGTGGTTAGAAATCTACGCGGACATCGAATTAACACACCGCATATATTGTGGCGTGTCGGAATTAAATTAATTCAAACAAATTTAAACAAGGTGCAAAAAAACCACTTTTTATGCGGAGAAAACTCTAAATAATTACTTTAGAGTTTTGAATAAGTTGCAATTAGGAAAGTGCCGGAAGCGTTTTAGGCTTAAAACTCGGGCGTGATTCCTCAAATTTGCTAACAGAATCAATGTTTTTAAGCGTAAGGCCGATGTCATCAAGGCCTTCCATCAAACGCCATCTGGTGTAATCGTCAATCTCGAATCCGATTGACTTGCCGTTGTAACTAACTGCCTTCGCTTCAAGATCAACTGTTACTAGGGTTTTAGGGTCGGCCTCTACCGCAGCCCAAATCGCTTCAATCTCGGATTGGTCCACTACGACAGTAAGCAATCCAGCCTTCTGCGAATTTCCACGGAAGATATCGGCAAAGCGGCTAGAGAGAACTACTTTGAAACCATAGTTCTGTAGGGCCCAAACTGCGTGCTCGCGAGAGGAGCCAGTTCCAAAATCAACGCCAGCCACAAGAATTGTTGCACCAGCGAACTCTGCTTTATTTAGAACGAACTCTGGATCGTTGCGCCAAGCGCCAAAAAGACCATCTTCAAATCCGCTCTTAGTTACACGTTTCAAGTAAACAGCAGGAATGATTTGGTCGGTATCAACATTGCTGCGACGAAGTGGCAGAACGCTTCCAGTGTGAGTTAAATATTTATCCATTAGCTTCTCCTTACAAATCTGCCGGTGATGAAAGAGTTCCGCGAATTGCGGTTGCTGCTGCAACTAAGGGGCTAACTAAGTGGGTGCGTCCACCTTTACCTTGACGACCTTCGAAGTTTCGGTTTGATGTAGATGCTGAACGTTCGCCAACAGCAAGTTGATCTGGGTTCATGCCCAAGCACATAGAACATCCAGCAGTACGCCATTCCGCGCCAGCATCTAGAAATACTTTATCTAGGCCTTCACTTTCTGCTTGCAATCTAACGCGCGCAGATCCTGGAACAACTAACATGCGAACCTCTTTGGAAATCTTCTTACCTTTTAAAACATCCGCAGCTGAACGTAAATCTTCAATTCTTCCATTAGTGCAAGAGCCTAAGAAGATTGTGTCTACTTTGATTTCTTTCAGTGGTGTTCCTGCAACTAAGCCCATGTAAGTAAGTGCGCGTTCTGCGGCGCCACGAGCTTCAGGATCAGTAATTTCTGCTGGGTTTGGCACCTTTGAATTGAGTGGCAAACCTTGGCCTGGGTTGGTTCCCCAAGTTACAAATGGTTCTAGATCATCAGCATTTAGTGAAATTTCAACATCGAACTTGGCATCAGAATCTGATTGCAACGTCTTCCAATATGCAACTGCAGCTTCCCAATCAGCGCCCTTAGGAGCATGAGGCTTAGCCTTTAGGTATTCAAAGGTGATTTCATCCGGTGCGATAAGTCCTGCACGAGCGCCTGCCTCAATAGACATATTGCAAACAGTCATACGTGATTCCATTGAAAGAGCGCGGATTGCGGAACCACGATATTCAAGAACATAGCCTTGACCACCGCCAGTTCCAATTTTTGCAATGATTGCCAAAATAATATCTTTACTTGTCACGCCAGATTTTAAAGAGCCTTCAACGTTAATTGCCATCGTCTTAGGGCGAACAAGAGGAAGAGTTTGAGTCGCAAGAACATGCTCAACTTCAGATGTTCCGATACCGAAGGCAAGTGCACCAAAAGCGCCATGCGTTGAGGTATGTGAGTCACCACAAACAATTGTCATGCCAGGTTGGGTAATACCAAGTTGAGGCCCAACAACGTGAACAATTCCTTGCTCTACATCGCCAAGTGAGTGAATACGCACACCGAATTCTTCGCAATTCTTACGCAAGGTGTCGACCTGCAATTTGGAAACGGGATCTGCAATTGGTTTATCAATATTTAGCGTTGGAACGTTGTGATCTTCAGTAGCAATCGTTAGTTCTGGTCGGCGAACTTTACGATTAGCCAAGCGCAGACCATCAAATGCCTGTGGGCTAGTTACTTCATGAATTAAGTGCAGATCGATATAAAGAAGATCCGGTTCGCCTTCATGTTCGCGAACAATGTGATCAGCCCAAATCTTTTCGGCTAACGTCTTTCCCATCACAGCCCCTTAATTCTTTCCCTAATTACTTGCATTTCAAATGATGAGATGCCAGTATTACATCGTGGACAGAAAGAATAGCGGAGTTGGCGTATTAGATAAAGCCGTAAAAATACTCGCCTGCTTAGAAGCTGGCCCGCATTCATTATCTGAACTTGTTGCCGCCACTGGAATTGCCCGGCCAACCGCACATCGCTTAGCAGTTGCACTTGAATTTCATCGTATGGTCTCAAGAGATTATGCCGGCCGCTTTATTTTGGGCCTACGCCCCTCCGAACTTGCATCTGCTGCTGGCGAAGATCGCCTGCTAGCAGTATCAGGAACCGCGCTAACCGCACTTCGCGATGCAACTGGGGAAAGCTCCCAGCTCTATCGTCGCCAAGGTGATCAAAGAATCTGTGTAGCCACAGCAGAACGCCTATCTGGGCTTCGAGATTCGGTTCCGACCGGAACTGTTTTAACTATGCAAGCAGGTTCTGGCGCACAAATCCTTCTTGCCTGGGAAGATGCTGACAAATTACATCGTGCGCTAAATAACTCTAAATTTACAGCTGCCTCACTTGCCGCCGTTCGTCGTCGCGGCTGGGCGCAATCAGTAGGAGAACGTGAAGCTGGCGTCGCATCCGTTTCAGCGCCGGTAAGAGGACCAAATAATAAAGTTATCGCCGCTGTAAGTATTAGCGGACCCGTAGAAAGACTTGGTCGCCAACCTGGACGAATTCACGCGGCAGCGGTCGTTGCCACTGCTGCAAGACTTACTGAGCATCTCGCTAAAAAATAGCGGCACCACCCTTTTTTCTCCAGAATTCTCACTTGAAATAACTAAGATTCGAAGGTGCAGAGCTCTCCAGAAATTCTAAAGGCTCTCGAAAACGAATCAATCGAGATTCTTCGAGAGACAGCCGCGGCTTTCCAAAAGCCAGTGATGCTTTATTCAATTGGAAAAGACTCTTCAGTTTTATTACACCTAGCTCGTAAGGCTTTCTATCCTGCCCCAATTCCTTTTCCGCTTCTGCATGTAGATACCACCTGGAAATTCAAAGAGATGATTTCATTTCGCGATGAAATAGCGACTCAATATGGCCTTGATTTAATAGTCCATACAAATCAAGAAGGTGTCGCTGAAGGTGTAAATCCATTTACAAGAGGGGCTTCGGAATACACGCGGATCATGAAAACTGTTGGCCTTCGACAAGCCCTTGATAAATTTGGTTTTGATGCAGCAATCGGAGGCTCACGTCGAGATGAAGAGAAGAGCCGGGCGAAGGAGCGAATTTTTAGCGTTCGCGAAGCAGGCCATCGATGGAATCCACGTGAACAACGCCCAGAACTTTGGCGCACCTATAACACCAGAATTCGTCCAGAACAGAGCATGCGAGTTTTTCCAATTTCTGATTGGACCGAACTTGATGTCTGGAACTACATAAGCTCAAATGAAATCCCAATCAATCCACTGTACTTTGCAAAAGAGCGGCCAATTGTTTGGCGTGGTGATCAAATGATTATGGTTGATGATGAACGTTTCCCACTTATAAATGGTGAGACTCCAGAAAACCGCTTAATTAGATTTAGAACTTTAGGTTGCTATCCCCTAACCGCCGCAGTCGAATCAACTGCAACAACAATTGCTGAAGTGCTAGCTGAAGTTTCTGAAGTGAAGTTGTCAGAGCGCGCGACTCGGCTAATTGATGGCGACAAAGAAGATTCGATGGAGAAGAAGAAGACCGAAGGGTACTTCTGATATGAAACCAGTTATTAGATTATTGACCTGCGGAAGCGTTGACGATGGAAAATCAACGTTAATTGGAAGACTACTTGTAGAAACTGACAGCATTCCTCATGACACTGTTGCAACTGCAAGAACTATTCGCCGTGGTGGCTCAACAATCGCTGCCGGAGATATTGATTTCTCGCTGCTAACTGATGGCCTTGAAGCAGAGCGTGAACAAGGAATCACCATTGATGTTGCATATCGATCGATGACTCTTCTAAATGGAAGCCGTTTGATTATTGCCGATGCCCCGGGACACGAGCAATACACCCGCAACATGGCGGTTGCTGCTTCAAGATCAGATGTTGCTCTAGTTCTACTTGATGCCGCTCGAGGTGTTCGCCCGCAAACTCTGCGCCACCTAACGATTTGCGCCCTTATGGGAGTAAGCCGCGTGGCAATTGTTATTAATAAATTGGATGTATTTGATTATTCGAAAGACAAGTTTTTGGAAATCTCTGCAGATATCGCGCCAGCAATTGCTCGACTCGGAATCAAAGAACATGCAATCATTCCTGTTAGCGCTCTAGTTGGCGATAACGTGGTTTTTAAGGGCGATAATTTGGATTGGTATAACGGCCCAACGCTTCTTGAATACATCCAGAATCAAGAGTTGGCTGTTGATGCTATGACCTCCCCACACTTTGGAATTCAATATATTTCACGCGTAGATACCTTCCGCGGTCTTGCCGGCACCTTGGTGAATGGAAGATTTAAGGTTGGCGATGAAGTTCTCATTTTGCCAAGTAAGAAGCAGGCAACTATTGCAAAGATGGTTACCTTTGATGGAGATTTACAGAGCGCTGGCCATGAGCAAACTTTAAATATAGTTCTGGAACCAGAAGTTGACGCTGCTCGTGGCGATGTTTTACACCTAGCCTCCAACGCAAAACTACCTGCGGATCGCTTCACTGCAAATATCGTCTGGCTCGGTGAATCTGAATTGATTCATAGTCGCTCATACCTATTGATTTCCGGGTCAAGCTCGACGCCAGCAATAGTTACAACCATTAAACATAAAATAAATATTGAATCCGGTAAGCATGATTCAGCGCGAACCTTGAAGATGAATGAAATCGGCGTGGTTGAAATTGCTACAGATTCACCAATTGCGCTCTCGGATTATGCAGATTCCAGAGAGACTGGAAACTTCATCCTTGTAGATCGTGCGACCCTAAACACGGTTGGTGCCGGCATGATTGTTCACGCCCTGCGTCGATCTGAAAATGTAACTGAACAGGCATATGAAATTACTGCAGAAAAGCGCGCAGCCCAGAAGGGCCAGATTGGAAAAGTTATCTGGTTTACCGGCTTAAGTGGCTCTGGAAAATCAACGATCGCAAATGAAGTGGCTAAAGAACTCTACGCTCTTGGCCGTCACGTATATGTTCTAGATGGCGATAACTTACGTCTTGGCTTAAATAAGGATTTAGGATTTACTAAAGAAGATCGCGCAGAGAATGTTCGTCGCGTCTCTGAGGTTGCAAAGTTAATGATGGATGCTGGTTTGATTGTGATTGTTGCGTTAGTCAGTCCATTCCGTGGCGATCGAGATCAAGCCCGCGAATTATTTGCGCCAGGTAAATTCATAGAAGTTTGGGTAGATACCCCACCAGAACTTTGTGCACAACGCGACCCTAAAGGTTTGTATAAGAAAGCTGCAGCAGGAGACTTACCAAATATGACCGGTGTTGGACAAGAGTACGAGGCTCCACTTAACGCTGAACTAGTACTAGATGGAAGAAAAGATATAAAAATAATCTCAGAGATTGTTCTGGAGATCGCGAAATGACCTGGCTTCCCTTTGCACTTGCGGGCGCAATTGCCCAACTCGTTGATGGCTCACTTGGTATGGGCTTTGGACTTACAAGCTCAACTCTGCTCTTAACCCTTGGTGCATCTGCCGCTGTCGCATCTGCCGCTGTTCACGCAGCAGAAATTGGAACAACTCTCGCATCTGGTCTATCGCATTGGCATCGCGAAAATGTTGACACCAAGATTTTGGTACGCCTCGCAATCCCTGGAGGCATCGGTGCCGCGCTGGGTGCAACGTTCTTATCTTCGATTGATTTAACTAACGGTCGTATTTTTATCTCTACGATTCTGCTGTTACTGGGTTTTATTCTGGTCTACCGCAATATTTTCCAGGCAAATCAGCCGAACTTGGTTGAGATCTCAAATCCAAACTATTTAACGTATCTCGGCTTTACCGGTGGCTTCATCGATGCCTCTGGAGGTGGTGGCTGGGGCCCGGTAGTAACACCAACACTCATGGCCACAACACAAACTGAACCTAAGAAAATTATTGGCACAGTAAGCGCTGCAGAATTCATAGTTGCGGTTTGTGCAAGCCTGGCTTTTCTGGCAAATATCGCACGTCTAGATATTGATTGGGCTGCTGTTGGTGGATTAGCGCTTGGTGGAATTTTAATGGCACCGATTGCAGCAAAACTTGTTTCTTGGTTGCCTAAAAAGCAACTTGGAATTTTTGTTGGTGTTGCAATTATTTTGATTAATGGCGTTCGGTTAATCGGTAGCTAACATGAAAAAATTAATAATTCATCCTGGGTTCCATAAGACAGGAACAACTGCGCTTCAGCAAGCGCTAAGTAAAGTCCGTGATGAGTTATTGGGATCTAAATTTTTTTATCCACACATTGCAGGAAATGCCCACCATCGAGCCGCTCGGTCGGTAATCGAAAAGACGTGGGGGTGGAAAAATCGCGGTGGCAGACCAGCGGATCCAATTGAATGGAAGAAGCTAGAACGAAAATTAAATTCCAATAATGGGACTGCAATTATAAGTAGTGAATTCTTTTCAGAAGCCGATCAGCCACAGTTAGCAAACTTAGCAAAGCGGCTGAACGGAGCTGATATCCAGGTAATTTTCACCTGGCGACCACTCCCTTTTATGTTGGCGAGTTCATATCAGCAATATTTAAAACATGGGATGAAAAAATCATATGCCGAATGGCTGGATTCAATTTTTGAAGTTCCAGGCGAAGCAAAATTCACCCCATCCTTCTGGAAGCGAAATCTGCATGGTGATGTTGTAGCGCGGTGGGTCGAAACTTTCGGCGGAGAAAACGTTTCGTTAATAGCGGTAGATGAAACTAAACCGACCTATCTTTATGAATCATTCGCAGACCTTGCTGGAATTCCAAGCGGTTTATTAAAAGAGCCTGTCCAAGTAGAGATAAATCGATCGCTTACCTTCACGGAAGCCACACTTCTTTTGGAGATTAATCGGACTTATCCAAAGGATGGCGATTGGGAATCATATGAAATATTTATTCGAAAAGGAAATATTGAAGCGCTAACTGGTTCTAATAAATATGAGGTTAGTGATGAGAAGATTTTGACGCCAGATTGGGCTATTGCCAAGGCAGCCGAGTTAAATTCCCTGAGTGTTGCTCAAATAAAATCCCTAGGAATTAAGATTATTGGGGACCTCGATAGAAGTGACTTCTCGAAAATTCCAACAGGATTGAATAAACCAGTTACAACTATCTCAATAGAAACAGTTGCAAGAGCCATGATCGGCGTTGATATGAGTTCACTTCAAAAGATGCATGGAAAAGCGATTTCAAGAGAATTCATTTACCGTGCGAAGAGAGCGCTCAAGCGACGTTTACATCTTAAATAATTCTTATTTATTCCTATAAATTAATCCTAGGTAGTTGTAGCCCCGACGGGATTCGAACCCGCGTAGCTGGCTTGAGAAGCCAGAGTCCTAGGCCACTAGACGACGGGGCCATGATTTAGATCTATTAAGTTTTTATACTGCGCTGGGGTACCAGGACTCGAACCTAGACTCACTGAACCAGAATCAGCAGGGCTGCCAATTACCCCATACCCCAAATAAAGATTTTGCTCGGCAAGGATACCCGATTAATTTATTGATGCTGCAATCCGCTCGAGCGAGCGTTCACGGCCAAGAAGTTCTAGTGATTCAAAGAGTGGTGGCGAGATATGGCTTCCAGTTACAGCAATTCGAAGAGCGCTAAATGCGATTCGAGGCTTTAAACCTAGCTCTTCAATTAGCGCCTTCTTTAGCGCTTCGTGAATTGCTTCGTGCTCCCAATTCGAAAGCGCATTCAGAATCTCATCTGCTTTCTTTAGAACTATTTGTGATTGTTCATCTTTAATTTTTGGTAGCTCTTCGGCCTCAACTTCAAATTTGGCTACAAATAAGAATTTGAGCATTTGTGATACTTCGGCCAGCGTCGCAATGCGCTCTTGAATGATTGGCAGCGCGCTTTTCACAACTTCAAGCTCGGCTGGAGTGCCAGTGATTACGCTATCTTTGATTAAGAATGGCACAGTGCGCTTTAGTAACTCGTCGATAGCTAGTTCACGAATCTTGTCGCCGTTGATTGCTTCAAGTTTCTTCATATCAAAGCGAGCAGGACTGGAATGAACACGTTCTACGGTGAATAGCTCTGTCAGCTCTTTCATTGTTACATTTTCTCTATCATCACCAGGTGACCAACCAAGTAGCGCTAAATAATTGCAGATTGCTTCTGGCAAGAAACCGCGTTCGCGATACCAGGCGATTGAAACCTCACCATTTCGCTTTGAAAGCTTGGCATTATCTTGACCCATAACAAAGGGTAGATGGGCAAAAGTTGGATAATCGGATTCAACAACACCCATAGCTTGATAGACGCGAATTTGTCGTGGAGTTGAGGAGAGTAAATCTTCACCGCGCAAGACGTGAGTTACCTTCATCATGATGTCATCAACTGCAACAGCCAATGTGTATAGCGGTGAGCCATCGCCGCGAACTAGTACAAAGTCTGGAACGAAGTTGTGATCGAAAGTTACATCGCCACGGATTGAATCAGTAAAAGTTGTTGAACCATCTGGCATCCGCATTCGTAAGACTGGCAGTCGACCTTCACTCTTGTACTTAGCTAAATCACCTTCACTTATCGAGCGACACTTGCCGTCATAACCTGGCGCAACATTTGCCGCTTTCTGTGCTTCGCGGCGCGCCTCGAGCTCTTCGGAAGAGCAATAGCAGTGATAGGCATCGCCTTGAACTAAAAATTTTGCAGCCCACTCTTCGTAAATATCTAAACGTTGACTCTGTAAATATGGACCATAAGGACCACCAACTTCAGGGCCCTCGTCCCAATCTAAGCCAAGCCACTTCAAAGTATCTTGTGCCGCTTTTATATATTCATCCGTTACGCGTTCGCGATCGGTATCTTCAATTCTAAAAATAAATTGGCCACCGGTGTGACGGGCATAGGCCCAATCAAAGAGCGCAGTACGAATATTTCCTACGTGGAGATCGCCAGTTGGAGATGGCGCGAATCGAACGCGCACCGGTTTATTAGATGTGTTAGTCGTATTAGTTGGCACGAGGCGATACCTTATTAGAGAGTGAGCCAATTCCCTCAATCGTCACAACAACTTCGGCTCCTGCAGGCATCGGAGCTATCCCCGCTGGCGTTCCAGTGAGAATCACATCTCCCGGAAGAAGGGTCATAACCGAGGTTATAAATTCAATGATTTGTGGAATCTTAAAGGTCATAGATGAAAGTGGTTCAGATTGTTTCACTTCACCATTTAACGTCGTAATTATTTTCTGGGCACCAACTTCAAATTCAGTTTCAATCCAAGGTCCAAGTGGGCAGAATGTATCAAAGCCTTTAGCGCGGTTCCATTGGCCATCAACTTTTTGCAAGTCTCTTGCTGTCACATCATTAGCAATCGTGTAACCAAAGATGACATCTGAGACTTTTGCCGCAGGAACATCCTTGCAAATGCGGCTTATAACAATCGCTAGTTCGCCCTCAAAATCTACGCGTTCGCTCATTCGTGGCCACTGGATAATGTCATTCGGGCCAATCACCGAGGTGTTTGGTTTTAGAAAAATTACCGGCTCCTTTGGAACCTCTGATCCCATCTCTGCTGCATGGTCTGCATAATTTTTGCCAACACACACCACCTTGCTTCGCGGAATTACTGGTGCAAGCAGGCGCACATCACTTAAGGAGACTTTAGATTCTGTAGGGATGATTCCACCAAATAGTGGATCCCCGCGCAACACTAAGATTTGATCTTCGCTGTTTAAAACACCAAATAGTGGATCACTGCCTAAATTGGCTGAGGAATTGGGGGAAAATCGCACGATACGCATAACGCGAATTCTACCTATTCAATTGCGATTAAGTCATCCGCTTCTGTTGCTACAAATAGTTTGGCGGCAGAATCTTGTTGGCGAATAACTGCGATGCTTGAAGAATCAGGCTTTTCACCTGCAATCACAATCGCTTCAATTCCTGTGATTTGGCTCGCCTTTGCAACTACTAAAACTGCCAGTAAGGCATCAACTTCAAATTCACCACTCTTAACTGGAATCGCGACATAAGTCCGCCCTGTGGCATCTCGGAGCGCGGCAGCTGAATTCGAATTACTTCTAAACATAGTTGCCTTAGCAAGAGTTAAAAGTTTCTGATCTTCTGGATTACTGCTCAAGGAGCGTCTCCTGTTCATCAGCAATTCGTTCCGCCAATACCGTTGCAATTCTATGGCGACGACCAACTGGACGTTCAGCCGTTAACTTAACGCCGGCTATTGAAATCGTGCTACCAGGGATTGGTACTCGACCTAAAGTTTTTGCCAGTAACCCACCGATGCTGTCCACATCTTCGCGCTGCGATTCTGGAATATCAATCTTAAATTTTTCAGCAAAATCTTCAATATGCAATCTGGCAGATAACCGGGCTGTAGTTTCACTTAGCCATTCAATTTCGAGATCGTCATCATCATATTCATCTGCGATTTCACCAACAATTTCCTCTAAAATATCTTCGATCGTTATTAGACCAGCAGTGCCACCATATTCATCAACGACAACAGCCATATGTATTTGATCGCGTTGCATCTCTTTTAATAATTCCGCAGCAGTCTTGGTTTCTGGAATAAAGGTTGCCTTGCGGATATGTTCAGAAACCATTTCAACTAATTCAGATTCACGATGCTCGTGTGTGCGACGAGCTAAATCTTTTACATAAGCAATTCCAATAACTTTATCTAGATTCTCATCAATTACCGGAATTCGAGTGAAGCCTGATCTTAGCGCTAGCGAGAGACCTTGGCGAAGTGATTTGTTTCCTTCAATCCAAACTATGTCGGTGCGTGGAACCATAAGCTCGCGCACTAACGTATCGCCAAGTTCAAATACTGACTGAATCATTTCGCGCTCTGACTCTTCAACCAATCCGTGTTGGCTTGCTTGATCAACGGCATCGCGCAGCTCTTCCTCATTTGAGAATTGCCCAGCACGTAATTTGAATCCCGCCTTACGCAAACCCGTGACAATCGAAGCCGGAAGAATTGTTACCAGCCTTGCAAAATTTAAGTTGTGAGACTTTCCAAATGTGCGCCCGATATAGAAGCCAATTACCAACCAGATAATTGCATCTAGTAAAAATCCTAGGGTATTCATTTACTTACACGCCATTCTTCTAGGGTCTTATCCTGTAGTGCGAACATAACTTTATGTTCCTCTGGCTCGGCGTGATCAAATCCTAATAAGTGCAGAACTCCATGAACTGTTAGGAGCGAGATTTCATCTGAAGTTGAATGGTTGACCGCTTGTTTTGCTGCGAATTGGGGACACAAGACAATATCGCCAATAATCCCAGGGCCATCGCTCGCCGAAAATGGTTTCAACTCATCCATCGGGAAAGAGAGAACATCGGTAGGGCCCGGAAGATCCATCCATTGGATATGCAACTTAGTTATCTCTTCCTCATCAACCAGAGTTATTCCTAAATCTGAATCGGGATGAATTCCCATTTTATCGAGAGTAAATGCCGCAATCTCGACTATCTGATCTTCATCGCATTCAACACCGCTGTTATTAGCAATTTCTATTCCCATGGGGATTAGCGATCACCACTTCCAGAGCGAATTGATCTTGTGATGTTTGGAGGTACCAATTTTCCTTCATCGTGGCGACCATATGCATTAACAATGTCGCCAACTAAACGATTACGAACTACATCTTCTGAGTCCAATTTTATGAAAGTAATATCATCCACGCCTTCAAGAATTTCATGAACAATCTTTAGCCCTGATTGTGAACCATGAGGTAAATCAATCTGTGTTGTATCGCCAGTAATAACCATCTTCGAACCAAAGCCGAGACGGGTTAAGAACATCTTCATCTGTTCAGCCGAAGTATTTTGTGCCTCATCCAAGATAATGAATGCATCATTAAGAGTTCGCCCGCGCATATAAGCAAGTGGCGCAATTTCAATAATTCCGCTCTGCATTAAACGTGGAATTGATTCTTGATCAATCATGTCATGAAGCGCATCAAAGAGTGGGCGCAGATATGGATCAATCTTCTCTTGCAGCGTGCCCGGCAAGAAACCAAGGCGTTCTCCTGCTTCAACCGCAGGTCTTGTCAAAATAATTCGATTAACCTCTTTTGCTTGCAGTGCTTGAATTGCTTTTGCCATTGCAAGATATGTTTTACCTGTTCCGGCTGGACCAACACCAAATGTAATTGTGTTCTCATCAATTGCTTCAACATAGCGCTTTTGGTTTGCAGTCTTTGGGCGAATAGTTTTGCCACGGTTGCTAAGAATGTTTAACGAGAGAACCTCAGCCGGGTGATCGACTGGATCATGGCTAAACATCTCAATCGAGCGCAGAATTGCATCAGCGTTTAAATTCTGACCTGCTCGAAGTAGTACTAATAGCTCCCGAATCAAAGCGTCAAATTTTGCAATCTCGGTTAGATCTCCGCCAGCAAAAATTTCATTGCCACGAACTGTGATTGAAATCTTTGGGAAAGTCTTTTCAAATATGCGAAGGTGTGAATCTTGCGGACCAACAAGTGCGACCATAGGAATTGCAGTCGGAACTGTTATCAGCGCAGTTTTACTCGAATCCATTGCCTAAATCTTACTTTTAACCGGGTGGCCAGGCGAACTGACGCCCACCAAGAAGGTGAAGATGAGCGTGAAAAACACTCTGACCAGCGCTAGCGCCAGTATTGAAAACACTTCGATAGCCATCTAGACCAAGTTCAGCCGCGATCTTTGCTGCGGTCGCATGCATCTCGGTTAATACAACTGGATCCTTCGCTGCAAGTTCTGCAGCGTTCTCGTGATGAGATTTAGGAATTATCAAAACATGGACAGGCGCTTGCGGAGAGATATCGTTGATCGCAAAGACGTTCTCGGATTCAGATACAAATGGCACAGGAATTTCACCGCTCGCCATCTTGCAAAATAAGCAGCTCATTTCGAAATCACCATCTGCCAATCAAAGCAGAAACCGCGCTAAGTGCGGCGCCACCGGCGTGCGCGCTTCGAAAAACTTCTGGTCCGAGCCCAACTATATGAGCGCCTGCGCCTTGGAGAAGCGCCAATTCGTTTTCGGTTAGACCGCCTTCTGGGCCAATTACGATAACAATTTCATTTAGTTCAGCAAATTTTGCTGTAACGACTGACGATATCTTCACCTCTGCAGATTCGTGCATAACCACAATTGCACTCCTCTCACTTTCGATCTCCAGAAGCTCGGCTAAAGATAATTGCTGAATTATTTCTGGAACCCGAAATCTGCGAGATTGCTTAGTTGCTGCGGTTGCAACGCTCTGCCACTTGGAGAGTGAATCCTTCTGCCATTTGGAGATACTTCGTTCAGATTGCCAAGGAATAATTGAATCAACGCCAGATTCGATAAGAATTTCAATCGCTTCCTTGACTCGATCTGATTTAGGAAGAGCTTGAACGACTACCAATTTAGGAGTTCTGCTCTCTTGGAACCCGCGCTCTAAAACTCTTGCACTGAAAGATTTTTTCGCAATGTCTTCAACTTTAGCCCTAACCCAGTTGCCAGAACCATCAGAAATTAAGACTTTCTCGCCAAGATTGATTCGCAGAACTTTGATTGCGTGATGCGCTTCATCGCCATCGATCTCGATAACTTCGCCCTGTGAAATCGTTTCTACTAAAAATAAAGTTAACATTTAGCGATTAAATGCATCTCTAAAACGGCCAAAAAAGCCCGAGGTATGGGCTGCGCTTCGCCGATGAATCTCGATATCTTCACTGCGCTCGCCCCGAGATTTAGCAAGTGCCTTTAGAAGCTCTTCTTGTTCCCTATTTAATTTGCTTGGCGTTGTTACTTCGACATGAACTATCAATTCTCCGCGGCTATTGCCACGCAATTTGTTCATTCCTAAATCTTTTAGGACCACGGTGTTTCCACTTATGAAGCCAGGTTTAATCACAACTTCACGTGGGCCATCAAGGGTTTCAACTGCAACCTTTGCGCCGAGCGCAGCAGATGTCATTGGAATAACTATGGAAACATGAAGATTGTTTCCATCACGAACCAAGAAATCATGTTGGATTTCTACAATTTCTACATAAAGATCGCCAGCTGGTCCACCACCAGGTCCAACTTCACCGGCACCAGTCATCTGAATTCGATTACCAGTTTCAACGCCAGCAGGAATTTTTATCGGAATAACTTTTCTAGATCTAACTCTTCCATCGCCAGCGCATTCACCACATGGATCAGAAATAACCGAGCCATATCCCTGGCATGCGGCGCATGGTCGGCTTGTCATAACTTGACCGATTATTGAACGAGTAACTTGTTGAGTTTCACCTCGACCCTTACAAATTCCACAGACACTTGGCTTTGACCCACTTGCGCAACCCGAACCAGAACATTTCTCGCAAGTAACGGCTGTTTCTAAATTCAATTCTCTATCTGTGCCAAAACAAGCCTCAGCAAGATCAAGTTCTACCCGTATCAGTGCATCTTGGCCGGCACGCATTCGAGCGCGCGGTCCGCGATTTGATGTGCCCCCACCAAAGAAGGCATCCATGATATCGCCGAATCCAAAGTTCTGATTGCCGCCAAATTGTGAAAATGGATCGCCGCCCATGTCATAGCGTTGACGCTTTTCAGGATCACTTAAAATTTCATAAGCAGTTGTGATCTCTTTAAATTTTTCAGATGCTTGTGGATCTGGATTTATATCAGGGTGATATTCCCGGGCCAGTTTGCGATAAACCTTTTTAATTTCATCTGAAGATGAATCGCGCGCTACGCCAAGGATTCCGTAATAATCAGCCATCTACGCCTTATCCCCTAAGAAGTTGCCGATATATCTTGCAACAGTATTTACAGCTGCCATTGAACTCGCGTAATCCATTCGCGTTGGTCCTAAAATTCCGAGCGCGCCATGACCGGTGTTTCCACTTCCATAACTCATAGAAACTAAACTCGTTGTGCGCAATGAACTTTCAACTTGTTCATCGCCAATTCTTACCTGAAGTGAATCTTCCGCATCTGAAAGCAGACGCAACAACACAACTTGTTCTTCCAGGGCTTCGAGGATCGGGTGGATCGCAATCGAAACTTCCTGAGTCGAGCGAGCTAAGTTCGCAGTTCCCGCTAGAAAAACTCTCCCCTCATCTGGGTATTGAATCACCGCTACCTGCTTAGTGATTTGTGCCAATAACTTTGCAGTTCGAGTTAGTACATCATCTAAATCATCTGCGCCATCTAAGAAATTCTCAATAGCTCTGCGCTCACCTGTAGAGAGGGGCTTTAACTCCGAAATTTTATCTACGAATAACCGATAGCCGCTATTTGTTGGAATTCGTCCAGCACTTGTATGTGGTTGCTTAATCAAACCTGCATCTTCAAGTACGGCCATGTCATTTCTTATTGTCGCTGGTGATACACCAAGGCCATGGCGCTCAGCGATTACCTTCGAGCCAACAGGTTCTTCCGTCGCAACATATTCATCAACAATCGCTCGCAGAATTTCTAGTTGGCGATTTTGCATAGTCATTTCCATTTTGCTTGCCGGACTATGCGATTACAAGTACTGCGGAGAGCAGAACTAAGAGAATTATTGCGGGAGCCGAACTCTTCATCTTGTTAGCCTTTGAATGCGTGTAAACCGCGACACCCATAGCAACCCAGAGAGTTAAAATTGCAAGCCAGCCAATTAGTTCTTCTGGATATCTAATTGCATAAATCAAACCAACAGCAGCAACTGCTTCGACTAATCCAATAAGTCGAGCGATGCGATCACCAATGTTTACATCGCGCATACCCGCCAGCCCCTTGGGATTTCCACTCAACTTCATGGTTCCAGCCACAAGAAAAATAACGGCCAATAAGCCGAGCAGGATGTTATGGGCTAATTGCATAGTCAAACGCTACTACAACAAGATTTCGCGCACGATTCGATCAGCCATAAGCCGACCCGAAATCGTAAGTGAGATACGCCCTTGATCCCACTGTTCCTGTGAAATCTGACCGCCGGTGAGATAACTCTCTAATCTGGCAAGGCTTGTGCTTGTTAATGAACTCTTTTCCAACCCTCTAGGTAAGCGAATTTCAAGCATTACTCGCTCACTCTCCATCTCTTCCAATGTTAATTGCTCACTATCCATTATCGGAGATTGCTTTGCTTCAAGGCGTTCACGATAAGCAGTTGGGTGTTTCACATTCCAAAATCGTTTTCCGTTTAGATGCGAATGCGCACCAGGACCAAGGCCCCACCAATCTGCACCTTCCCAATATGCGATGTTATGGCGACATTCACCCTCGGGTTTTGCCCAATTGGAAAGTTCATACCAATTAAATCCAGCTTTTCTAAATTTCTCATCTGCCATTAAATATTTATCAGCGGTCTGGTCATCTTCCGGAATAGTCACTTCTCCCCGTTTTACTTGTGCTGCAAGCTTTGTTCCACTCTCAACAATTAACGCATATGCCGAGATATGAGTTATTGGAAGTGCAAGTGCCGCGTCAATCGTCGTCTCCCAATCTTTAAGACTCTCACCTGGTGCACCATAAATAAGATCAGCACTTACTTGCTCAAATCCAACTTCACGGGCCCAAGTAGTTGCCTTGATTACATTCTCTGGATTATGAGTTCTATCCAATACAGCTAAGACATGTGGAACGGCCGATTGCATTCCGAATGAGATTCGATTTATTCCAACCTCTCGGAGGTCTGCAAGTTTTCCCCTCGATACGGTATCTGGATTAGCCTCAATAGTGATTTCAATATTAGATGCAAAACCAAAGTCAGCTTCCAGTGATTTGAGTACCCGACCAAGGTCTGCCGGTTCCATAAGAGTTGGGGTTCCACCACCGAAGAAAATAGTCTCGATAGGCTTGGTTGTCTTAACTTCGCTGCGCGCAATCTTGCCTTCTTGAATCAGCAAATCTATATAGCCATTTGATACTTGCGCAATATCGCTGCCGGGCTTCAGTTCACCAGGTGTATAAGTATTAAAATCACAGTAGCCACAGCGCTTTACGCAGTAAGGAATGTGGATGTAAAACGAGAGTGGCATGGTCATGGGTTTTAACCCTTGGCCTTCGCCTTTGCCTTATCAACATCAGCATCGGTAGTTAGCGCAGCGATGAATGCTTCTTGCGGAACTTCAACGCGGCCAACCATCTTCATGCGCTTCTTTCCCTCTTTCTGCTTCTCAAGAAGTTTGCGCTTTCGTGAAATATCCCCGCCATAACACTTTGCTAGAACATCTTTGCGAATCGCGCGGATACTCTCTCGAGCAATAATTCGAGATCCGATAGCAGCCTGAATTGGGACTTCAAACTGTTGTCTTGGAATCAATTCACGAAGTTTTCCGGTCATCATTACGCCGTAGGCATAAGCCTTATCTTTATGAACGATTGCGCTAAACGCATCGACGCCCTCGCTCTGTAACAAGATATCTACCTTTACCAAATCACCTTCGGCTTCACCGATTGGTTCGTAATCAAGTGAGGCATAGCCGCGAGTTTTAGACTTAAGTTGATCGAAGAAATCAAAGACGATTTCGGCTAGCGGCAAGGTGTAGCGAATTTCAACGCGATCTTCAGATAGATAATCCATACCGAGCAAGGTGCCACGTCGCTCTTGGCAGAGTTCCATGATTGCGCCAATAAATTCTGCAGGAGCAAGAACAGTTGCGCGCACGATTGGTTCAAATACAGCTTCAATTTTATCGTTCGGGAATTCAGATGGATTAGTAACAATCAATTCTTTGCCATCGCCACGTACAACGCGATAAACAACGCTTGGCGCAGTTGAAATAAGTGATAGGCCAGCTTCACGTTCTAAACGTTCACGAACAATTTCCATGTGTAACAGACCAAGGAAGCCACAACGGAATCCGAAACCAAGAGCAGCTGATGTTTCTGGTTCGTAAACAAGCGCCGCATCATTTAACTGCAACTTATCTAAAGCTTCACGGAGCATGGGATATTCAGCGCCATCTAGCGGGAATAAGCCAGAGAAAACCATCGGTTTTGGATCTTTGTATCCAGCCAAGGCTTTCTTAGTTGGGTTGTGATAGGTCGTGATTGTGTCACCAACTCGAGATTGGCGAACATCTTTAACGCCGGTAATTACATAACCTACTTCACCAACACCAAGTCCTTTGCTGACAACTGGTTCAGGTGAGATGACGCCGACTTCAAGCATTTCATGGCGAACACCAGTAGAGAACATTTGAATTTGATCACGAGTAGATAAATGGCCATCAACAACGCGAACATATGTAACAACACCACGATAGGTGTCATATACCGAGTCAAAGATAAGGGCGCGGGCTGGTGCATTTGCATCGCCAACGGGCGCTGGAATTTGCTTAACAATCTGGTCAAGTAATTCAGTAACGCCTGCGCCAGTCTTTCCAGAAACTCGTAGACAATCTTCTGGTTGGCAGCCAATTAACTTTGCTAGCTCTTCGGCAAATTTCTCGGGTTGTGCTGCAGGTAAATCAATTTTATTTAGTACCGGAATAATCGTTAAATTATTCTCCATCGCAAGATAAAGGTTCGCCAAAGTTTGGGCTTCGATTCCTTGTGCACAATCCACCAATAGAACTGCGCCTTCACAGGCGGCAAGTGACCGGGAGACTTCGTAGGTAAAGTCAACGTGCCCAGGTGTATCGATCATGTTGAGGATATATTCCTCGCCATCGATGCCAGAGCGCCACGGCAGACGTACTGCCTGGCTCTTAATAGTGATTCCGCGTTCACGCTCGATATCCATGCGATCTAGATATTGAGCGCGCATATTGCGCTGTTCAACAACTTCAGTTATTCCGAGCATGCGGTCGGCAAGAGTTGATTTACCGTGATCGATATGCGCAATGATGCAAAAATTACGAATTTGCGCGGGATTAGTTGAAGCCGGTTGTGGCGCTTTGGCTAAATCAATGGCAGGCATTTATCCCCCGAGATTACTAGCCGATACTTCATTGAGATTTGCTTTGGGTAAAACAAAAATTACTTTTTGCCAGCTTTGTTAGCTTGCTTAGCCATCGCTGACTTTCTGTTTGCTGCTGCGTTTGCGTGTAGTACGCCACTGCTTACTGCAACATCAAGTGTCTTTGAAGCTAGACGAAGTTCTTCAGCAATTACCTTGCTATCGCCTGAAGTCACTGCATCGCGGAAGCGACGGATCGCGGTCTTAATCGAAGAACGAGCAGACTTGTTACGTAGCTGTGCCTTCTCGTTGGTACGAATTCTCTTGATCTGCGACTTGATATTTGCCACTTCGAACTACCTTCTAATCTCTTGAAATCTAAGCCTTGGCTTCTGCCAGGCAGACGCGCAGATTACCAGCGAATGGGCCTACTACTCAAACCCGAGATGTGATGGCAATAATCGCACGCTCTAATGAGTGGATTGGATCGACTGCCGCGCCCTTGATATCAGCATCTGCTTGGGCGACCGCTACAACTGCCCCAGCCAAGGTTGCTGGTGTCCACTTTGAAAGTTGGCGACGAGCCTTATCAATCTGCCATGGCGCAAGACCGAGTGGGCCAGCTAAGTCAAATGATTTAACGCCGCGAGCAGCGCCAGAAACTTTTGCGAGCGTTCTAAGTGAACCAGCAAGTGCACTTGTGATTAAAACCGGATCAGTTCCAGTGGCAAGTGCGTTACGAAGTGCAATTAAGGCAACATCTCGGGCGCCATCGAGAGCGGCATCTGCAACATCAAAACCAGTGGTTTCAATTCGGCCATTTTGAAATTTCAGAACGTCAGTTTCATCAATCATCTTTCCAGCAACAACATCAGCGGCGAGTTGAGAGCAGGCGCCACCTAATTCTCGAATATCACTTCCGAGCGCATCAATTAGCGCTTGAACCGCCTCTGTAGAAATTGTGCGGCCAAGGCGCTTAAATTCACCGCGGATAAAATCTGACTTCTCGCCATCTTTCTTAAGAACATCACATGGAATTATCGTTGGCTTAACTTTCTTAATCTTCTCAAGTAGCGCTTTTCCTTTAACGCCACCCTTATGCCATAAAACTAATTCAACGCTCTCATCTTGCGCCTCTAAATAAGTGGTTATCTCTTCGCCAAGTTCAGCGGCCAAATCCTGAATCTCTTTAATAACAATAATCCGAGCATCACCGAAGAGCGATGGTGCAAGGGCATCTGTGATTGTGCCTAGTTCTAACTCGCTCGCCTCGAGTTGGGTAACAGTTGCGCCCTTGAACTTTGAAATAACTTGGGAGATTGCGCGGTCAGCCAGAAGCGCTTCACCGCCTTGTAGCAACGTTATCCCCACGAAATATTCCACCAATCAGCTCTCTTGGTTCTGATCTTAAGGGTCGAGTCAACGGCAATGGCGCCATCTTGATCGGTTCGCATAACTTTTGCCCCCACCGACTCGAGCGCGCTTATGGTAGTTGCGGCCGGATGACCGTAGCTATTGCCCGCCCCAACGCTAATTAGCGCAACCTTAGGCTTTAGCGCCGACATCAGCGGCTCAAATTGGTAGGCCGAACCGTGATGTGAAACTTTGTAGATATCGACCGCACCAATCTTTGAACTAGCCATTAGCCCTTCTTGTGCTGGTGGTTCTAGATCACCAGCGCTAAATATTCGAAGACTGCGAACAGTAATTAATAGCGCAATACTCGAATTGTTAATACTAGATCCATCACCGGGCATTGCTGCAAACTCTTGAACGCTTTTCCCCGGCCAAAGAACGCTAATTATTACTGGGCCCTTGGCGCTAGAAAACTCAACTTGCTCACCTGCAACTGCTTGGTGGTTTGGAATATCACCAAATAATGAAAAGGCTGTATCGCGCTCACTCTTGGGTTCACCGTAATTTGTTACCCAAATATTTGAAACTCTGCGATCTGACATTGCTCCAGTCAAACCATGAACATGATCAGCATGAAAATGTGAAAGTACAAGCAGTGGAATCTTGGTTATTCCTAAATCTATTAAACAATTATCAATAAGCGTCGTATCCGGTCCAACATCTATGACTATCGCTTCATTATTGCCAAGATTGATAACAAGTCCATCGCCCTGTCCAACGTTGCAATTTGCGACTTCCCAATTTTTGCCTGGCCATTGCCCCGGAAGAAGAATGATAATTACCGTGGCCAGACCAGAAAGCGCTAACGCTAACCACTTTCGAAATTTGATTAGCGCGATTACTCCTAGAGCGATTGCTGCACCGAGGTAGCTTTTGGGCAATAACAGAACCGGAAGATCAGAGGCGAAATTAGAGATCCAGACAATTATCTGGGCAAGCGGCTTAATAAGTACGAGAAGCAGATGGGATATGGCTGGTGTAATCGGAGAGAGGATTGCCGCAATAAATCCAACGATGGTTATCGGAGCAACAACTGGTTCAGCCAAAATATTTGCTGGAATAGATACCAGTGAAAAGATCCCAGAAATCGCAAGTATCACCGGTGTACACATAATTGTGGCCGAAAGTGGAATTGCTAATACTTCGGCAAACTTCTCGTGCCCGAATTTCTCAGTCAAGTAACTTTGAATTTTTGGTGCCAATAATAGGATTCCAGCGGTTGCCGCAACTGATAACGCAAAGCCTGGATCAATTGCTTGAAATGGATCCATCAAGATTAAGAAAGCGATTGCTAACCCAAGTGATGGAACTGAATCTGCTTTAACTCCCCTGGCTTTTGCAATCAAAATCACAGCGCTCATAACACTTGCACGCAAGACTGATGGTGATGGCCTTACAAGAAAGATAAAGCCAACCAAAACAACGCTCGTTAAAATCAATCGGGATCTAAATCTCTTGAAAATCCACTGGGAAAGCCAGAGTAAGAATGCAGCGATGATTGCAAAATTAGCACCGCTAACTGCTGTTAAGTGCGAGAGTCCTACTCGCCTCATATCTGTTACAAAGCTCTGCTCTTCAAGTGAGGTATCACCGATTACAAGTCCCGGAATTAACGCACCACTTGCCCCACCAATTGATTGGGCGCTTTTGCGGAAAGAATCGCGAATCTTCGCCGATAACCTTTGCAGGAAATTTGCATTAGCTAATTTAAGAAAGCTTCCCTGGGTTGCGATGAGCGCGGCAACTCGTTTCTCTTCAGTTTGAAATGCCACTCCAGTTACTCGGAATTTCTCGCCAGGAATTAACTTCACAAATTTTGGAGAGGTAATTCGAACCGGCAATCTGATTGCTCTAGTTTCGCCAGCGATGGTGACGCTAGAAAGTGAAGCTAGCATCGTCATAGATTTACTTCGAAATCTTGAGCCAATTACTTTCGGCTTGCTCCATGTTGGATCAGTCTTTAAAACTCCAACGATTTCAACCGTAGGTTTATCAATGAGAACTCTCGCTACAAAATTGTGAGTAAGACCAATCTGTCGAATCGCACTTCCAGCGCCTCCAGTTAAAACTGCCGCAATTAAAATCAAAGCGAGCGAACGCTTAATCTGGGCTAGAGCAATTGCGATAAGAATTGCGATAAAGCTCCACGGAGCCTCAAGAATCCCTGCAATTGCCGCACCAAGCCAGATTGCTAGGCCGAGCGCCAACAATCGATAGTCATAATCTCTTAGATTCGAACCAACTTGGATATTTCTGCGAATGTGACATCACCAATTCCAGAAACTTTCTTTAAATCCTCAATCAATGCAAAGGGGCCATTTAGCTTTCGGTAAGCAAAGATTCGATTCGCCATCACTGGTCCGATTCCAGGCAAGGTATCTAATTGGGCGAGAGTTGCCGAGTTCAAACTCAGCGGCGATGAAGCTGTCGGCGCCTTGGCCTTTGGTGCACTTCTTGAACTTGAGGAATAACTAACTTTCGGTGCCCCGACAATTATTTGTTCACCATCGAACAAAATATGTGCCAGATTTATATCACTCAAATTAACGCCAGAAAGCGCACCGCCTGCAAGATCTAGCGCATCGATTGCACGTGAACCCTTTTCAAGTGAGTAGACCCCGGGCTTTCTAACTCGACCTGAAACATCAACGATTATGAGTTCGGTAATTTCGGGAATCGTTGGTGTAATTACTGTTGGAACTATGCTGAGCGCGGGTTCACTCGCACGACCTTGCGAGAGTGCGAAGAAGATACCGCCAACTGCGAGGAAGCCAGCGAAGAGAATAAGCACCGCTTTGCGTTGGTCATCGGTAAAGCCAAAATCTAGATATTTATCTCGAATTACATCTTTAATCTCATTTAGCATGAGACGAAACTTAACCAGCCCTTTGGCTATTAACTTATGTTAAGGCAGCCCCTGTGAATTAAAGAACGATGTTAACTAATTTTGGTGCGCGCGTAATTATTTTGCTAATTGTTTGACCGGCAATTGCCGCAGCAATCTCCGTGTTAGCCATTGCTAGCTTCTCTAGATCACCATCAGAAATATTTGGTGAGACTTCTATGCGGTCTTTGATCTTGCCAT
>CANNIM010000004.1 GCA_947505195.1 Actinomycetota bacterium | reverse complement strand
CCAACATCTAGCTCGGAAAGTTCGCGGTTAAATTGGTCACGGAACTTAGCAGCAAGTTCAATTAATCGAGATGTTGCAAGAATAAAACCTTCATTTTCAAAGATTTGTGAACCAATGTGACAGTGCAAGCCTTCGAGTGAAAGATTGCCAGCAGCTTCGACTTCAGAAATCGCTTTCCAAGCAGAACCACTTGCGATTGAGAACCCAAATTTCACATCTTCATGCGCAGTAGAGATTGCTTCGTGAGTATGGGCTTCTACTCCCGGAGTTATTCGAAGAAAGACCTTTTGAACTTTGCCAGCAGCTTTTGCTAAGCGATTTACTCGTTCGATTTCTTGCATTGAATCAATAACAATCTTTGCAACACCGACGCTTATTGCCTTTGCAATTTCCGCTTCAGATTTATTGTTACCGTGAACTTCAATGCGATCTGCCGGAAATTTAGCGGCAAGTGCGACTGCAAGTTCGCCTCCAGTGCAAACATCTACTCCAATCCCGGCCTCATCAATCCACTTTGCAACTTCAACGGATAGAAAAGATTTAGAGGCGTAATAAACCTGTCCAGCACTTGCACCGAAATTCTTATTAAGTGCAGTTTTCCAACCGTTTATACGAGATTTAAAATCACCTTCATCTATTACAAAAAGTGGAGTTCCAAACTCTTTAGCAAGTGCTGTCGATTTACAGCCACCAATAACTAACTCTCCTGCGACCACAGCAGAATTAATTGAAAAGACATCGGGTAAGAAGTTCATCACTTACATCTTTTCTGGTGCGCTAACACCGAGTAGTTCAAGGCCATTTGCAATCACCTGTGCGGTTGCAGAACATAAGGTAGCGCGGGCGCTATGAAGCTCGCTTGGAGTTTCATCGCCCAACGGCAGTACGCGACAGTCAGAGTAGAAGCGATGGTAAACACCGGCAAGTTCTTCAACATATCTCGCAACTCGATGTGGTTCACGAAGTTCGGCGGCACCAGCAACGGTTCTTGGAAATTCGCCAAGTGCGCCAATGAGTTCGCGTTCGCGTTCGTGCACGAGCAACTCTGGATAAATTAATTCAGCGCCATATTTAATCCCGATATCTGCGGCATTTCGAAGAACGCCACATATTCGAGCGTGCGCATATTGCACATAATAAACCGGATTCTCATTTGTTCTGCTGCGAAGTATGTCAACATCCATAACCATTGGCGTATCTACTGGATAGCGAATCAAGGTATATCTAGCAGCATCAACGCCAACTTTTTCAACTAGCTCTTCAAGGGTAATTATTGTGCCAGCGCGCTTAGAGAGTTTTACCTCTTCGCCACCCTCCATGATTTTTACCATCTGACCGATCAATACATCAACGTTGTATTCCGGATCATCGCCGTTGCATGCGGCAAGTGCTTTCAATCGACCGGTGTATCCGTGGTGATCTGCGCCTAACATATAGATACAAATATCAAATCCGCGTTCGCGCTTTGAGATGTAGTAAGCAGAATCTGATGCGAAGTAAGCCATTGAACCATCGGACTTAACCATTACGCGATCTTTATCATCACCAAAATCAGTTGTGCGTAACCAAATCGCACCATCTAATTCAAAGACATGGCCCTTAGCTTTCAATACTTCTTGGCAATGGGCAAAGAAGTTGTTGTCGTACAAGCTCTTCTCAGAAAACCAAACTTCAAAGTGAGTTCCAAACTTTTCTAATACGCCTTGCTGTTGGGCAAGTTGAAGTCGATAACCTAAATCGCGGAAGGCAAAAACCTGTTCTTCACCGGTCAACTTTAAAATATCTGGATTTATCGAAACTATCTCAGTTGCTAAGTCATCGATATATGCGCCGTGATAGCCATCTTCGGGTCGAGGTTGACCGAGCGCCGCGGCTTGAAGTGATGCGCCGAATTTATCCATCTGAACGCCACGATCATTTATATAAAACTCGCGAGTTACTTTTGCACCTGCGGCTGATAAGACTCGACCGAGCGCATCTCCAACGGCAGCCCATCTAGTGTGCCCCAGATGCAGCGGACCCGTTGGGTTTGCGCTGATAAATTCAAGATTTATTGCGATACCGGTTAATTTATTTCCGTGCCCGAAAGTTTTTCCCGCAGAAAGAATATTTGCGATTACACCACCTTGGCTGCTCTTTGCCAGAGTTATATTCACAAAGCCTGGACCAGCAATTTCAACTGCAGCAATATCTTCGCGCGCCTTCAAGCCGGCTTCGATAATTTCAGCAATTTTGCGAGGCGATAAGCCGGATGCTTTAGCTAAGGCAAGTGCGATTGAAGTTGCATAATCTCCGTGGTCGCGATTTTTAGGACGATCCAAGGTAAGTGAAGTTGGAATCTCACAATTCAATTGAGATTGCGCATCACGCAGAACTTGGAGAATCGCCGCACTTATTTCATCCTGAATGCTCAGGTTACTTTGTGCGGCGCTCATCTAACGAAGTTTACAGGTTTAAGTGAGTTTAAAGGCCCATCAAGTGTTCAATTGCTAATTGGTCGATTGTCTCGTATTGATATCCGCGAGCAGCCAAGCCATCAACATCAACATTGACTGAAGTTAAATCCTTCCAACTCTCGCCCTTGGCAAGTGTTGGAACTTCAAGTTCATTGATTCGAGAATCTTCCATCGCTGCCTTGACTCGAGGATCTGCACGAAATGCCAATGCGCGTTCTTTTAGTGCGAGGTAGGTGCGCATATTTGATGTTGCAGAAACCCAGACACCGCGATCATCTTCAGTGCGACCTGGCTTGTAATCAAAGTGCTTTGGTCCTGCATATTTGTAGCGCTCTAGAAGATCTACCAAGAAGAAGGCTGATTTCAAATCACCATGGCCGAAGACTAAATCTTGGTCGAACTTTGGACCGTGTTGACCATTTAGATCAATATGGAATAACTTCTTATGGAACAAGGCTTGTGCGATACCGTGAACAAAGTTGAGGTTTGCCATCTGTTCGTGGCCAACTTCTGGGTTAACGCCAACCATTTCTGGATGTTCAAGAGAGTTAATAAATGCAAGTGCATGCCCAATTGTTGGCAAGAAGATATCACCACGAGGTTCATTTGGCTTTGGTTCAATTGCAAACTTAATGTTGTAACCCTTATCGATTACATATTGGCCAAGAATATTGAAACCTTCACGGTAACGCTCTAGCGCTACGTAGCCATCTTTTGCCGCATCAGATTCCGCACCTTCCCGACCGCCCCAACAAACATAAATTTCGGCACCGAGTTCTGCTGCTAAATCAATATTGCGCATAACCTTTGAAATTGCGAAGCGACGAATATCGCGTTCGTTAGCAGTCAGCGCACCATCTTTAAAAATTGGATGGCTAAATAGATTTGTTGTCGCCATTGGAACTTTCATTCCAGTTTCTGTAAGTGCTTTTTTGAAGCGCGCAATATGTGCATTGCGATCAGAGTCGTTTGAACCAAATGGAATCAGATCATCATCATGGAATGTCACACCATATGCACCGCGCTGCGCTAATTCGGTAACGCTTCTAACTGGATCCAATGGCGCACGAGTTGCATCACCAAAAGGATCTCGCGCTTGCCAACCGACAGTCCAAAGACCGAATGTGAACTTATCTGCTGGGGTTGGTGTTAACGACATATCGGCTCCTAATTAATTGAGTGAGGCTGTTCTTATCTGCCCTAATTTAATCTCAGTTTGGTGGTTTTGCCTAAGTTACCTTAATCTTCTCTCATCTCTCCAGCGGGAGTGGTGAAATGGCAGACACGCAAGTCTTAGGAACTTGTGTCTTCGGACGTGCGGGTTCAAGTCCCGCCTCCCGCACCAATATTTAGCTTTATCGTTTAAAGCGCCGCAATAACTGTTCTTAATTGATTTGCATGGGCCTTGCTGTGTCCAGAGGCAAGTGTGACCATATCGGCAAGAGTTATTACTCCGCGCTCGGCATGAACTGAAGTTCGCAGCCAGCCACTTTCGGGAACTATTGCCAGAATATTTTTTGTCGTTTGAAATATTCCTTCGATAGCCGCGAGCGAGGCCAACGGATCTCGCTTTGCATAATTGATTCGACCAGGATAAATGTCCTCGTTAAAAGGAAATATGGCCGGGTTATCTTCAGTTAAGTTATTTAGATACCTAGTTGCAAAATGTAAATCTCCATCACATAAGTGGTGGATCACAAATGCAGCTGACCACTCTCCGGAAATTGGCGTCTTAGCTAAATCTGCTTCCTTAATCGATCTTGCGGTTGAAATGAAATCTTCGCCATTTTTGATGAACTCGGCCAAGAGTTCGTGTGAATTCTTTACTGAATCGCTCATGTCGCAAGTCTAAGCGCACGCCTGGTCTCCTGGGTAGGGAAATCACTCATGGCACTCACCCCGCCCTCTGTTATAGGCTGACCGCCTTACGAAATTGTTTTAGAGACATGAGGAGTCAAAATGGCTGAGAAGAAATTCCGTTCATGGGTCGGCTTTAAAGAAGAAGCCACTGCAGCTCCAACTGAAAATGCAGTTGAACGAATTCGCCAATTAGAAACCCAACTAGCTGATCTTCGCTCACGCAGAGACATCACAAGTTTGAGCAAAGAAGAGTTTGAAATTCTTGCAGGTGAAACAGCGATGAGTTTGATTAAAACGGCGCAACAACGTGAGTCTCGTGCGCGTTCATCTGCCGAACAAGCAATTGCCGAAACAGCTCGAATTACTAAAGAGCGCCTTGATTCCTCTGAAGCAAAAGCAAAAGCGATATTGGCTGGTGCGGAATCCCGTGGTCGTAAATATCTTGAAGCAGCAGAATCAGAAGCGCTAGAACTTCGCGATAAAGCTATGCGACAAGCAGAGCATTTACTGACCGAGAGTAAGCGTGAAGCTTCCGCTCTTGCCAGTGCTGCAAGACGCGAGGGTGAAAAGATCATTATTGAAGCTACAAATGAAGTCAGTGAATTCCGATCATGGCTTACAAGTGCAATTTCCGAATCAGAGCGTTTATATCGAGTCCAAACTCAATCTCTAACAGCCGCTGAGCATGCGATTGGTGAAACTAGAAGCAGATTAAAGCAAGCCTTCGAACGACTAGCCACGCTTCAAGGCGATATTGATGCAAACATCGATGATAACAATCGCCCTGTTGAGAAATCATTTATTCGTCAAAGTTCTAGGGCGACTAGCGCAACACAAACAGTTCCAGCAGTGAACGAAGTTAAGAAGGCTGTTAAGAAGCCAGTAAAAAAGTCCGCCAAGAAGAGCGCCACCAAAAAACGTAAGTAGGAACGATGCAGCGCGCATCATTTACATCTAGCCACATCCCAGCAATTGATGGCCTTCGCGCGCTTGCTGTAATTGCTGTTGTTTTGTATCACCTAGGAATTGATTGGATCCCCGGAGGATTTCTAGGGGTAGATCTTTTCTTCGTTATCTCTGGCTATGTAATAACCAGGTTAATTTTGGATTCAATCGAGAGCGCAAACGGACTAGATCTTAAAGAGTTTTATCTTGCCCGAATTCGTAGATTGCTTCCGGGACTATTGGTCCTGCTAGTTGTTACATCGGTTGCAATGGCGCTTTTTGCACCAGATTCAGTTCGCCGTTTCGTAACTGACGTACCCTTTGTATTGTCGGGCACAAATAATTGGCATTTAGTCGCGCTACATCAGGATTATTTCCAGGCGATTGGACGGCCACCACTTCTCCAGCACACCTGGTCGCTAGCAGTTGAATTCCAGTTTTATCTAATCTGGCCAATAATTCTGCTCTTCATCTGGCGCAGGTTTGGCAAGCGAGTGGTTCGGAGAGCTGCTCTATTGATTGCAACTTTTTCCGGTACTGCGCTATTTCTATTCTCACTGCAAGCAGATAACGCAACAGCTGGTCGAATCAGCCATATCTATTTCGGTACTGATACTCACAGTCTTGGCTTATTTCTAGGGTCTGCACTTGCTGTTAGTTGGATTCCAAGGAATTTAACTCCAAATATTTCGCAACGCGCTCAAGACTTTATCGATGGAATTGGAACCTTTGGATTTATCGGATTGTTATGTATTTTTCTATTCATTGAAGAGGCAAATACAACTCTCTACCAAATTGCCTTTCCACTTGCGGGTTTATTTGGATGCGCGACGCTAATTTCTATTGTCCATCCAGCATCTCGTTTTTCACCAATTCTAAGTAATAAAGTTTTCCTCTGGATTGGCCAGAGATCATATGGAATTTATCTCTGGCACTGGGTCGTATTTCAAATCACAAGACCAGGTGCCGATTTAACTGGTTCACCACTTGCCCTAAATGTTGCGAGAGTTCTCCTTGTATTAATACTTGCAGATATCTCACTTCGCGCAATAGAGATTCCAATTCGAAAAGGGTTGGTTCAAAATTGGATTAGGGGAATTAAATACCGCACAAAAGTTATGCAAAAGCGTCAGCGAATTTTCATCGCTACCGTATCCGCTTTCACGATGTTATTGACTGGAAGCTCAATTGCAGTTGCTTGGCAGCGAGATCAATCAATTGTCGTTGAGGTTAAGCCCGAACTTGAATTGCCGCAGACAATTGTTTCTCAAAACAGTTCTGGGCTATGGGTTACGGGAGATTCCGTAATTTTAGGCATCCGCAATAAGTTGGGTGCGACGCAAGATATAGCACTTATTAATGCGCGGGTTGGCCGTCAGATTCAAGAGCTAATTACTGCGGTTGAAGAGGATAAAGTAAAGGTCGGATCCTCAACAGTTGTGTTTAATGTTGGAAATAACAATTCGGTATCTCGTGAGGATATGGTCAAGTTAATGGAGTTACTGAAGGATCAGCCAAAAATCATTGTCGTGAATACTGCAGTACCAAGAACTTGGCGAGATGGTAATAATAAGATTATTAGTGAGGTTGTTTCTAAATATCCAAATGCAACGCTTGTTGATTGGGCCCAAATAGCAGAAAACCACCCAGAGTTTTTCGCTCCGGATGGTGTCCACTTAATTGAAGCTGGTAGTGATGTTTACGTTGCATCAATTCTTGATGCGTTAAACGTAAATTAAATCTTTAAGCGTATTGGCCTGGAAGTCCGAAAACTTTTCCGCCAACTACAGTGCCATCTTCGAGAACAGTTGAAACTCTAAATGAGCACCAACCTGTTGCATCGCCCTTCGTGATATCCAAAGAGAATTGAGTTGCTGGGACTGTTGAAATTAATTTCCAATCCCCACCATTTGATCGGATTTCAACGTTGTAGTTTGCAGCCGCTGTTCCATCAGCTGGGGCCTTCCAAAATATAGTTGCTCCTGTTGCTGTGTATTGGGCAACAATTCCTACTGGTTCGCTTCCGCCGCCATCAACAACTGTTGCAGCTTCAGATGCCTCCACAGTTGCCTCAGCAGTTGGCTCTTGAGACGCTTCGACTGATGTAGTTGCTTCCGGTGCAGCGCTCTCAGTTGTTGTTGAACTATTACGTGAAACAACTAATAGCGCAATTAATACCACGGCAATTACAACTGCAGTTACTACGCGCTTTGATGAAGAGTTATTTGCTGTACTTGAAGCGGGAACACTTGCGCCAGGAGTTTTTGCCGGACGATTTGTTACAGAAGAGCTCTGGAAATTAGAGCGGCTTGTCGAAGCAGGAACGGCCGGAACTACGAAAGTAGATGAAGAACGCTTTGCAGTTTTCTTCGCTGACTTCTTAACGGCCTTCTTGGCTGTCTTCTTAACAGCTGTCTTCTTAACAGCTGACTTCTTAACAACTTTCTTCGCTGACTTCTTAACAGCAGATTTCTTTACAACGCGCTTAGCAACAGATTTCTTTGCGCTCTTCTTTGCGGTTTTCTTTACTGCCACGGTAGTACTCCTTGGTTTGTAATTGAAAGTTAGATTGAAAACTCAATAGTGAAAGGATACCTCAGGGCTCTGCAAAACCAAGAAAAGCTAGAGTAAAACGCCTATTCGTGGTGCTATGGCTTTAAGTGCAATTCCGCGATGACTAATCTTGTCTTTCTCGCCATGCGCGAATTCGCCCAGCGTTAACGCTTGACCTGCAGGTTGAAATATTGGGTCATAGCCAAAACCAGCAGTACCACGTGGGGCGAGGGTGATAAATCCCTCAAGTTTCCCGCGTTCTATCACCTCGCTATTTGCAGATCGATGAGTTGGTGGGAAAACCAGAGCAACCTCGCAAACGAAATGTGCAGTACGTGCCTGATCCAAAACGCCATCTAATTGCGATAAAACACGTTGAATGTTTGCCAAATCATCACCGTGAACACCTGACCATCTCGCAGAATAAATACCTGGATCGCCATTTAAGAAATCAACACAGAGGCCACTGTCATCAGCAAGCGCTGGGAGTCCCGTAAATTCACAAACACCTCGAGCTTTTAAAAGTGCATTCTCGGTAAACGATTCTCCAGTTTCGGCAATATCTGGCATATCGGGAAAATCTTTGAGCCCAAGGACTTCGATATCTTCTGCGAACTCTGCAAGCAACCTTTCAAACTCGGCAATCTTGCCTATGTTCTGCGTTGCTAAAACGATTTGGCGCACTATTTAATTCATTCTTAAGCGAGAACGCTCTGCTGCAATTTCGAAAGTTGATTACATCCAGAAACACCCAAATCAAGAAGGCTATTCAACAAGGCACGATCAAATGGTTTTCCTTCTGCAGTACCTTGAACTTCAACAAAGTTTCCATCTGCGGTGCAGACAATATTCATATCTGTATCAGCCGTTACATCTTCCTCGTAACAGAGGTCGAGCATCGGTACACCACCAATAATTCCTACACTTACTGCAGATACACCTTGGATAATTGGATTGCGTGAAGCTGGAATATGACCCTTGCCTTTTGCCCAAGTGATTGCATCTTGTAGCGCAACATAAGCACCTGTTATTGCTGCTGTTCTAGTTCCACCATCAGCCTGCAGCACATCACAGTCGATAACGATTGTATTTTCACCGAGCGCCGCAGTATCAACAATTGCGCGAAGTGAGCGACCAACAAGACGAGAAATTTCTTGAGTTCGTCCGCCTAATTTTCCTTTGACACTTTCACGATCAGATCTAGTGTGCGTAGCACGCGGCAACATTGCATACTCGCTTGTTACCCAACCGCCACCCTTACCAACTAACCAACGAGGAACGCCTGGAGTAAATGAGGCAACACAGAGGACGCGAGTATTTCCGAATTCAACTAGAACAGATCCTTCGGCGTTGTTCAACCAATTGCGAGTGAATTTAATTTGACGCAAATCACCAGGATTTCTACCATCAATTCTCGAACCGCTCTGCAAATTATCGGTTGACATTTAAATCCTCGATTCGACTCTTGTAACTTCTGGACCAAGGAAACGTCTAGCAAGTTTGCTGAACATTTCGCTCTCTCCAGTTGATACAAATTTGTGTGTTGGTAACCCAGATGTATTCAACATATCGCTTTCAACTAGAACTCGATATAGATCTTTTGCTGTCTCTTCGGCACTTGAAACAAGTGTTACTTCATTTCCCATTACATATGAGATCACACCGGTAAGCAATGGGTAATGAGTGCAACCAAGAACTAAGGTGTCGATATTCTTTTCGACAAGAGGTTTTAAATAATCTGTGGCAATTTTGGTAATCGCTGAACCAGAAGTTTCGCCGCGTTCAACATATTCAACAAAAAGCGGGCAAGCTACCGAAGTTATTTCTAACTGTGGTGCTGCGGCAAATGCATCTAGATAAGCACCTGAGTCAATTGTTGCATTTGTCCCAATAACCCCAATATGACCGCTGCGAGTTGCTGAAACCGCTCTGCGAACAGCGGGTTGAATAACTTCAATCACTGGAACTGAATATCTCTCACGGGCATCACGCAACATTGCTGCACTCGCCGTATTGCATGCAATAACAATCGCTTTAACACCAGCTTCAACTAATTGATCAAGAATCTCGAGCGCGAAAGTACGAACTTCGGCAAGTGGTCTTGGACCATAAGGGCCGCGCGCAGTATCACCAACATAAAGAATTGATTCACCAGGAAGTTGATCGATAATCGATCTCGCAACAGTTAGGCCACCAACACCTGAATCGAAGATACCGATAGGTGAATTCTTAGATAAATTTGCGGCCGACATATAGCCAAGCCTACCTTCAGTGCAGAGTTAAGCCCAAAGTTGGCTATCTAAAACTTCTGAATCTCCATCTTTTCCATAGATACCAGTTGATAAATACTTCCAGCCCGCATCACACACGATGAAAGCTATATCTGCGCCAACTCCAGCATCCACACTCTCCTTGGCCACTCCGAGAGCAGCATGGAGAATCGCGCCAGTAGAAATCCCCGCAAATATTCCTTCAACTTCGAGTAACTCTTTTACTCGACGAACTGAATCTTCGGCACCCACTGAAAATCTACGAGTAATTATCGATGCGTCATAAAGTTCGGGAACGAAACCGGCATCAAGATTTCGTAGCCCATAAACCACTTCACCATATCTTGGTTCTGCAGCAATAATTGAAATGTTTGGATTCTTCTCGCGCAAATATTTTCCAGCGCCCATAAGCGTTCCAGTTGTTCCAAGACCAGCAACAAAGTGGGTAACCGTTGGCAAATCTTCAAAAATTTCTGGCCCAGTTGTCGTGTAATGAGCAAGAGAGTTAGCTGGATTTCCATATTGATAGAGAAAGACCCAATCTGGATTTTCTGCTGCAAGTTCTTTTGCCACTCGAACCGCTTCATTAGAGCCACCAGCAGCGGGTGAATAAATTATTTTTGCGCCCCACATCTCAAGAATCTGAGTCCGTTCAATACTTGTATTTTCGGGCATAACACAAATCAACTTATAGCCACGAACTTTTGCAACCATTGCCAGAGAAATTCCAGTATTTCCACTTGTTGGTTCCAGAATTGTTGCACCAGGTTTTAATCTTCCAGTTTTTTCAGCATCATCAATCATCGCCATTGCTGTGCGATCTTTAATTGATCCAGTGGGATTGCGATCCTCTAACTTCGCCCACAGCCGAACAAGTGGCTTTCCTGGTTGCGTTTTTGGCGAAAGTTTTGGTAATCCAATTAAAGGAGTATGGCCAAGTGATGCTTCGAGAGATTCGTATCTTGTCACTAGCAACCACCAGCTACGGCGGGCAATATTGTTACTGAATCACCAGCTTTAAGTGTTGCAGCAAGTGAACCCATAAATCGAACATCTTCATCATTAATATAAATATTTATAAAGCGACGTAGCTCGCCATTCTCAAGTAAACGTTCGCCAAGCCCAGTAAATTTGCTATCTAAAGATGAAATCAACTCTGCCAAATTTGTGGCTTCAGCCGAAACAACTTTCTCGCTATTGGTATATGGACGGAGAATTGTTGGGATTCGAACTTCAATTATTGGCGCTGACATAGGGTTAAGTATCCTTGAAGCTCGGCTTATTCGCCAATCCGAGTAACGATTTCAACATCTTCTTCCGTAACAACACCGTCAATAATTCGATATGAACGAAATTCATTCTCAGGTGCAATCTCTTTGCGAGTAGAAACTAGAACGTAGTGCGCGCCAGGTTCTGAAGCGTAGGAGATATCAGTACGAGATGGGTAAGCCTCGGTCTCGGTATGCGAGTGATAAACCACAACTATTTCCTGTGAGTTATCGTCAACTTCACGGTAGAGCGCCAATAAATCCTTCGAATCAAATTCGTAGAAAGTAGGTGAATGTGCCGCGTTGACCATTGGTTTAAGTACTTGAGCGCTATCGCTTCCTTCAGGACCAAGAATTACCCCACAACATTCATCAGGATATTCCGCGCGAGATTGCTCGAGAATTGCCTCGACATGTGCGGCGGTAATTCGAAGGGTCATAGGAGTAACCCTAACAAATTCTCCTGCAACCAACCTAACCAGAAGTAAACAGCATAAACCGGCTTCTGTGGATCTTCGTCAGGCAGCATTTCAAATTTATCAAAACTTGTTTCATCAATTTCTAAGCGAACTGAAAGGGCAATACGTAAATCATTTAGAGCTTTAAGCCAGACATCTGCATTTAATTCTTCAATCACTCCACCATGGTTCTCATCTACCAAAATGGTTAACTCTTCACGCACTAGTCGCAAATTCTTCTGTTTAGCTCCACGCAGTTGTGGTTCGGTGTACCTGCGAAAATCTGATGCAGCTTCTGGGTCGGCATAGGCATTTGGTAACAATCGCAGTAGTACTGGATCATCTGGCGTAACTATCTCTGATGGCATAGCGAGTAACTGAGCAAGTGGATCGCTTGAATCATAATGATGGAAGAAATCTCCCTCGCCAAGGAGTTCCAGAAGTTGTTCAACTAAATTGATAAGTATGTTCGCTTCATCAAGCGTTAAATCAAGTGAGAAACCATCACCAACTTTCTCAAAGCTTGACATCAGATTTTGTCATCGCGTTGAAGTGTTGCCCACAGGCCATGCTCGTGAAGACGCTGAACATCACGCTCCATCTCTTCGCGGGTTCCAGTCGATACAACCGCACGTCCCTCATCATGAACTTGCATCATTAATTCATGGGCTCGTTCTTTAGAAAAACCAAAGAGTTTGATAAAAACATGGGTCACGTAGGTCATCAAATTTACTGGATCATCCCAAACTATTGTTATCCAAGGTCGATCAATTAACTCACTGATGTTCACTTGATCTTTTGTAAGAGTTTTTGCCATATTTTCTCACCGCACCAATACCGTTGATGATGAACTCTTAGAACCTATGAATCCAGCTTCAGTTTCAGTCACAATGCTAAATTGTTTTGCGCCAACCTTCATGGGCGTAACTTCAATTTCAAATTTCCCATCCTCTGCAGTCACTCCGGCCACCTGGGTAATTCCATCATCTAAAACTACTTTAATCCCCGCAACTCTTGGTTGTACCTGTCCAGTAACTTTATATGTAACCCCGCGCTTCATTGATGCTGGGATACTCCAAGATACAACTCTAGAAATTCCAATAATTTTCTCTGGCGTTAAACCTAATGTTCGATCCCAAGTTTCATCAGTAGAAAATGAGACATTTGTCGATTCACCGAGCAAAACTTTTATCTGGAAAGTTCCATCCGCTGCTGTTTCACCAATTGAACGTCTTGAATTACCAGATGCGCGCTTGATCTCCATAAATACTGGAACGCTTGATAACGGCCGGCCATCGGCCAATTTAAAGCTTCCGTTAAATGCAGCGCTCTCGCCATAAAGTAAATTCTCTGCACTAGCTGTTACATCGCCAACAACTTTTTCTTGTCCCATGGCGATTGCCACCTTCTTAACTTCTTCAATTGCTAAGTTGTCGCCATAACCAATCTCCCACTCTGAGATTCCGCCTAAGCGGTACTTCTCAACTAGTTTGGCTCTTGCGCCATACCCGCGAGCATCGACATACCAAACCGAATGGTTTACTTTGCAACTCGTAGTTGCGCCAGCTGAATTAACGCCATTAAATTCTGCGGTATAAAGCACATTAGTTTCGCCAAATTTTTCATTATATTTTGCAACCGCTCCTGGCTTATCTAATATTGCCTGCGCTCTCAATTGATGAATTATCGCCGCATTAGAACCCTTTTTTTCAGATTTTGGAGTATTAGTAGGACAAACGCCAGTCACTTTTGTTACCCAGTTGTATCCATAATTTGGAGTACCAATATAAATCTTCCAAGGCGCAACTGACTTAAGCGCATAAATTAGCGAAGGTTCGAACCAACTTATTGGACCAATCGGTCCAGGTGCAGTATCAAATTTATGATAGTCATAAGCCATTATGTTTAATCGATCTATGTATTCAGATATTTCTGGCCAGGCATAGAAGTAATAACCTTTTTTCCCAGTTGTTGGATCTAATAGATATGGCGTTGTGACTGATAACAATTTATTTTGTGAGTGCAAGGTAGTTGATAACTCGCGTACGAATTTAACCCATCTTGGTTGAATCGTGGGCCAAGTTGCAATTTTATCTACAAAGGCGAATCCCTCGAAATCTAGATCGATCCCATCAAAATTATTGGTAGTGACAAGATCTGAAATAGTTTTGATCAAAGTCGCTCGGGTTGCATCAGTTCCCATAATCTTCGAGAGCGCACCTTCAGCCGTGCCATCGGTAAGGGTGGGAATAACCTTGATGCCTAAACTTTGAAGAGTTGAAATCGGTATCGCTTTATCAATTGAATTCTGAGTTACATACTTATCTTTAATTGTTTCTGCGCTCGTTACTGTGTACCAAAATGGCAATATCTGATCGAACATTTCAGCATGTGCAACTACGTAATCCATCGCCTGAATCTGGCCTTTAGTTGTGTCGCCATATGTGCTGTAGTCGGTCATCCAGCCAGAAAAGATTTTACGAAGTTGTCGATCTTCTGCACTTGCAACGCTGGTTGAAGTTATATTAATAAGTAATAGCCCGAGAATCAGAAGGCTAATTAATTGCTTTTTCATTCCTTCTTTAGGCCATCAAATATCTTCTTGCAGATTGGGCAGATTGGAAATTTTTCTGGGTCGCGACTTGGTACCCACTTCTTGCCACAGAGGGCACGAACTGCCTTTCCAGTTACAGCTGATTCAACAATTTTCTCTTTGCGTACATAGTGGGCAAATCTTTCATGATCGCCATCTTCATTTGATAGCCGAGTATCTTCCTTCTCTTTTACATCTGTGAAGGGCTGAAGATCTATGCTCGGGATTCCCATGTCGTAAATTCTACCGAGGCGACCTGCTTTATTGGGTATTATTCAATAATGAAGGATCTATTGCGCACTGAGCATCTATCTCGTAATGATGTGGAACTAATACTCGATACTGCTGCGCAATTTGCTAAGAGCCCACTTCGCTCAAAGGACGCTCTAGCTAATCAGACAGTTGCTATTTATATGACTAAATCCTCAACTCGCACCAGACTCGCATCCGAAACAGCTGTTGCTCATCTTGGAGGTACTCCGATATTTCTTCGGGGGGATGATTTACAAATTGGTCGTGGTGAAACAATCTCTGATACCGCAAAAATAATTAGTGGCTTTGCGAGCGCGCTAATTGTTAGAACCTTTGCCCAATCTGATGTCGATGAACTTGGTGCTCATTCGACAATTCCAGTTTTGAATGGATTAACTGACACTGATCATCCAACACAACTACTTGCAGATTGGTTAACTATTCGCGAAGTATTTGGCGAAGATGTTTCTGGTCGAAAATTCACATATGTTGGCGATGGAAATAACATGTCACATGCCTGGTTAACAATGGGCGCAATTATGGGAGCACATGTCGTTGTAGCAACTCCACCAGGAAAATGGGCACCGCAAGAATCAGCAGTTAATCGCGCTAAGGAGATTGCTAGTAAAACTGGAGCAACGATTGAAGTTATGACAGATCCAGAAGCTGCAGCCACAGGTGCTAGCGTTGTATATACCGATGTTTGGATGTCTATGGGAGATCCAGAAGAGGTAAGAGCTGAGAAACTTAAGGCCCTCGCACCATATGCAATTACTAAGAATTTAATGTCGCTAACATCACCGGACTCAATCTTCATGCACTGTCTGCCAGCACATCGTGGCGAGGAAGTTGAAGCCGAGGTTATCGACGGTCCGAAATCTGTAATCTGGCGCGAGGCCTATCACCGCCGAACAACGATTCAAGCAATTCTCTATCACCTAGTTCGAGGCGAGATAAAGGGCAACCACTAATTGCCCAACTTGTAGGCTAAAAGTTGCGCATATTTGGCAGCCTTCGAAGTTAATAGGCACTAATCTTTGCGGATGCGAATAGCCGTAGCTAAAGAGATCCGGTCTGGCGAAGCCCGTGTAGCGCTCGTCCCAGACATCATTTCCAAATTAACCAAAGCTGGCCTTGAGGTCGTTATCGAAGCGGGGGCTGGTGTTGCATCAGGCTTTCCCGATAGTGAATTCACCGCCGCTGGCGCAACAGTAAAGAGTGGCAATGTAATTAGTGATGCCGATGTAATTGCCTCCGTTACTGCGCTAACTCCAGATCAAATGAACTCCCTTAAAAAGGGTGCTCTTACAATCTCATTCCTTTCTCCTACAACTTCAGTTGATTCAATCGATGCAGCAGCAAGTGCTGGAGTAACTGCGCTTTCACTTGAACTTGTTCCCCGTATTTCTCGCGCACAATCAATGGATGCCCTAACCTCGCAGGCACTGTGCGCTGGCTATCGCGCATCACTTGTTGCCGCTGAACTCTCACCAAGATTCTTTCCATTACTTATGACTGCAGCAGGAACTGTTACTCCTGCACAAGTTGTAGTTCTTGGCGCTGGCGTTGCTGGCCTTCAAGCAATTGCAACAGCGAAGCGACTAGGCGCAGTAGTAAGTGCATATGACGTTCGTCCATCATCAGCAGATGAAGTTAAATCAATGGGCGCAAAATTTATTACGTTAGAACTCGAAGCCCTTGAAGGCGCCGGCGGTTATGCGCGTGAGATGACAGAAGAGCGCGCCGCTAAACAACGTGAACTTCTCACTCCTTACTTAGCTGCTGCTGATGTTGTTATAACAACAGCGGCTGTACCAGGAAGACCAGCACCAAGACTTGTTACTGGCCAAATGGTTTCTGCTATGAAATCTGGCGCTGTGATTGTTGATCTAGCTGCGGAAACTGGCGGCAACGTTGAGGGAAGTAAGCCTGGCGAAACGATTACAACTACAAATGGCGTTGTTATCTGGGGCGGAAAAGATGTTCCAAGCCAACTGCCTTATCACGCATCAATGTTGTTCTCGCGAAATGTTGTAAATCTACTTCTGCTTATGACCAAGAGCGTTGATGGCAAACCAACTGGTGATGTAATCCCAGATTTCTCAGATGAAATTATTGATTCGGCGACACTTACTCATGGCGGCTCTCGTCGCACTCCGGAGGGCAAGAAATGACAACTATGGCAATTCTGACAATCTTTATTCTCTCGGTCTTCGTAGGTTTTGAGGTTGTATCTAAAGTTTCGACAACCCTTCACACCCCTTTAATGTCTGGTGCAAATGCCATCCACGGAATTATTTTAGTTGGCGCAATTCTCGTTGCTGCCGAGGCAAAAACTACTTTAGAAACTACCTTAGCAATTCTCGCAGTTGTTTTAGCAACGATAAATATGGTGGGCGGTTTTGTTGTAACAGATCGCATGCTCGAAATGTTTAAAGGAAAGGGCGGTAAGAAGTAATGAATTCAAATCTATATGCCCTCCTTGGTCTTGGTGTCGCAGTTTCGTTCATCATGGCGCTTAAGGGACTTTCAGCCCCTAAGACTGCACGTCGTGGAAATCTAATTGGCGCCTTTGGTGCCACCGTCGCAACGGTAATTGTCTTCTTTGATCCTGCTATTGAAGAGGGACACAACACGCTTTTGATCATTGGTGCAATCGCTTTCGGTGTAATCGTTGGAGTCCCGGCCGCACGTAAGATTCAGATGACACAGATGCCACAACTTGTTGCACTATTTAATGGTGTTGGTGGTGGCGCTGCCGCACTTGTAGCAATTGTTGAATACCTAAATCTAAGCGCTGAAGGAAAGCCTTCTACCGCGAACTTAATTGCGACCGTCTTTACCGTAATTGTTGGGTCAACCTCTTTCTCAGGTTCTGTAATTACTTTCTTGAAGTTACAAGAGTTAATGACAACTCGACCAGTTGTATTTCCTGGCGGCCGCTTTGTTATCGCCGCAACCCTTGTCGGAGTTTTAGCATCAGGTGGTTGGACCATTTCTTCAGGTGGAAATACCCCACTTCTAGTTATGGGCATACTCGCACTTCTCTTTGGTGTCCTCTTCGTACTTCCAGTTGGCGGAGCAGATGTTCCAATCGTTATCTCACTCTTAAATGCATTTACTGGACTAACAGTTGCTGCTAGCGGATATGTCTTGCAATCAACGCTTTTAATTGTTGCAGGAACACTGGTTGGTGCTTCCGGAACAATTCTTACTCGCAAGATGGCAGAAGCAATGGGACGCTCGCTATTTGGAACTCTCTTCGGTGCATTCACTGCTAAGCCACAAGCACAAGCAGTAGGTGGCGAAGTTCGCCCAGTTAAATCAGGATCTCCTGATGATGTTGCAATTCTTCTTAATTATGCCCAGCGCGTTGTAATCGTTCCTGGCTTCGGGCTTGCAGTTGCGCAAGCACAACACACTGTTCGTGAACTCGCAGACCTTCTCGCTGAACGTGGCGTTGAAGTGGCATATGGAATTCACCCAGTTGCAGGTCGTATGCCTGGTCATATGAATGTTCTTCTTGCAGAAGCAAGTGTTCCTTACGAACAACTGGTTGAAATGGAAGAGATAAATCCAACTTTCCCACAAACCGATGTTGTTCTAGTAGTTGGTGCAAACGATGTTGTTAATCCAGCTGCAAAGACAACTCCTGGTTGCCCAATCTATGGAATGCCAATTCTTGATGTTGCAGGCGCAGGAAATGTTATTTTCTTAAAGCGTTCAATGCGTCCAGGTTTTGCCGGTATTGAAAATGATTTGCTTTACGATGCTAAAACTACGCTTCTATTCGGAGATGCTAAAGATTCACTAACTAAAGTTGTAAGCGCCTTAAAAGCACTATAACTATTAGTTAATTACCTTCGATAACTTCGTTAGGTGTGTTGTGCACTCCTGTTATATCTGCGGCTGGAATTGTGCCAAGCAGACCTTTCTGGAAGTCATCAAAAGCCTTTAGAACTTCGGCCTTGGTATTCATTACAAATGGCCCCATCCAAGCGACTGGCTCTTTAATTGGCTCGCCACCAAGGATTAGAACATCCATATCTGGTGATCTAGATTCCTGAGTTGGATCCGCTTGAATCACCAAGATATCGCCATCGCCCATTACTGCAAGTTGTCCCATATGAACTGGTTGTTTATTTTCACCAACGGTGCCGTGACCATTCAAGGTGTAGATAAGTGCGTTGTAATTCTTATTCCATGGAAGCTCTAACTTTGCTCCAGGTGCAAGAGTTGCGTGCACAATTGAAATTGGAGTTTGCGTTGAACCAGGTCCAACGTTTCCAGCAACTTCACCGGCGATTACTCGAATTAAAGTTCCGCCATCACTTGATGCTAATAATTTAACATCGGATGCGCGCAAATCTTGGTATGCAGGCTTTGACCACTTCTTCGCTGCTGGCAAATTTACCCAGAGTTGGAAACCATGAAAGAGGCCGCCACTCATTACTAAATGTTCTGGTGGGGTTTCGATATGCAAAATTCCAGCGCCCGCAGTCATCCATTGGGTATCGCCATTTGTAATTGTTCCGCCGCCACCGTGATTATCTTTATGATCAAATATTCCATCGATTATGTAGGTAACAGTTTCAAAGCCGCGATGTGGATGCCATGGCGTTCCCTTTGGTTCACCCGGTGCGTATTCAACTTCGCCCATTTGATCTAAGTGAATGAATGGATCCAGCTTTGCCATGTCAACACCGGCAAATGCACGACGGACCGGAAAGCCTTCGCCTTCGAACCCTTGTGGCGCAGTCGTTACGCTCTTAACGCTTCGAGCTCGCGCAGTTGGCTCAACTATGACTCTTGGCAAGATTGTTATGTCAGCGACGGTAACTGCAGGCAATTGATTTCTCCTCTACGAAATTTTTACTTCAATAATCTTCAATGCTCATATATTAGTTGAATATTCAGAGTGGGCCTGCTTTTACTTCTCCACTGGAATAAATTTGCTTGGATTTGCCGCGAAGGTGTCTCTACATCCCGGCATACAGAAGTAATAAGCCTTCCCATCAAATCCAAAGTTTGCTGGTGCATCAGAAATTCGTACCTGCATGCCACATACCCAATCCTTCGCAAACTCTTGATCTGAGCTATCCATTACTTGTGTTCGATACATCCAATAAATCCAGGAGATAAGCGCCAAAGCCATCAAGTTAAGAATCGTCGTATAGTTCCAGCCAATCTGATTGGTGTGAGACATATCGTGATCCATTGCAGGAATTAGGTTAAGAAAGTTAAAAATTAATTCGGTAATCAAGCCACTAAGGCTCATAACCAACCAAAAAACTAGAGTTAATCTGATGGCCAGTTTTGTCCCATAATATTTGCGATAAATGAGTACTAATGGAAGTGAAATTAAGTCGGCAAAAATAAAAGCGATAGTTCCACCAAATGAAATACCACCATGCCAAAGTGTTGCTGCTAGTGGAATGTTTCCTACAGAGCAGACAAAACTTATGAAGGCAATTACTGGTCCGATAATTACATTTTGGATACTTGTTATGATTCCATTACCGGATAGAAACAACAGGTTCCAAAAGGAAGCCGGGATTAATTTTGCAGCAAGCCCAGCAACTAAAAAACCAATAATTAATTCAACTCGGAGCATTTTGAAATCACCCATGGTATAGCCAGCTGCGTCATGCCAGTTGGCTTTTCTTGTTGAATTAACCTCTTTAGAGCTCTCGTAACTTTCCCGTGAGCGTTCTATTAATTCAGCCGGAATCAACTTTGGAATCAACAATTTCAAGAGAAGAATCATGATCGCACCACCAAAGAATTCTGCGACCGCAAATTGCCAGCCCATCATTATCCAAAGAACTAAACCGAGTTCTAAAACTAGATTTGTGCTGGCAAACATAAAAACCATCGAGGAAGTGAAATTCGCACCCTTTGAGAACAAACTTTTTGCTAAAGCACTGGCTGAATACGAGCAAGAGGAGCTAATCATTCCAAAGAGCATTGCTTTAAAGACACTTTTGAAACTGTCATCGCCAAGCTGTTCTTTCATTTTTTTGCGAGAGGCAAATGCCTGAACTGCGCCAGATAAAGTGAAGCCTAAAATAAGCGCCCAGAATGTGTGAAACAACATCCACCAAGCCTCTACTAAGCCAGCGCTAATTGAATTCATATTGTTATTTTGGCTTCCTCACGCTTTCATGGCCAATGTCTTTAGATTTTTCATGGAGCTTTCTCATCTGTAATTCCAAGGCGGTTACCGCCTTATCAAATGCAGCTAAATCATTAAATCCTGATCCCTCGGCACGCATAAATGGCCCAGAGCCAGTTGTAGTTAGGTGCACTTCATGTGATGACTTTCCGAATCTCGGGTTCTGTTCATGTTTTATCTCAACTTTTATACTTTCAACTTTGAGGTTAAAACGCTCCAAAGATTTTAATTTTTCAAGTGCAATCGATCTGAAATCTTCTGCCAGATTTGCATTTCTAGCGTGAATAACGATTTCCATGAAAACTCCTTTGCAATCGACAAGACCAAGTTACACCACTTAAGCAGATATCGCAGTAGGATTTAAATGAAATGAATTACCTTAGAGATTTCCTTCCCAGCCGCGCTGATTATAAAAGTGCCCGCACTTCTTGGCGCAAAGATCTCTTAGCCGGAATTACTGTAGGAATTGTTGCACTGCCTCTGGCGCTTGCTTTTGGTATCACAACTGGTGCTGGGGCAGCAGCCGGACTCGTCACTGCGATATTGGCTGGGCTATTAGCCGCAATTTTTGGTGGCTCAAATTTTCAAGTGAGTGGACCTACCGGTGCGATGACTGTTGTCTTAGTTCCAATTGTTGCCAAATATGGTGTCGAGTCATTGATCCCACTTGGTTTCTTTGCTGGTCTATTAACACTTCTTCTCGGAATTTTCCGGGCTGGTTCAATCATCAACCGAGTCCCGTGGCCGGTTATGGAGGGCTTTACTCTAGGAATTGCAATTGTGATTGCACTGCAACAGGTCCCGACAGCGCTCGCCACTCCATCGATTGATGGTGGCAGAACTGTCGTCACCGCATGGAACACTATTAGCGGTGCAATAACCAACGGCCTTAATTATTCGGCCATTTCTATAGTTCTACTTACTCTATTTGTTAAATTCACTTACCCAAAAGTAGTTCATAAATTCAAAATTAAAATACATATACCTGCAAGCTTTTTAGCAATTGTGATCAGCTCAATGGTTGTACTCGCACTTGACGTAGATATTCCTAAAGTCGGTGACTTACCGAAGGCGATTTTTCATATTCAAAAGCTTGAATTTTTTGGATTAGGCACTTATCAAATGATTTCTGCAGCAATTGCAATCGCGCTACTTGCCTCAATCGAATCTCTACTATCGGCAAGAGTCGCCGATCAACTTGCGCATATCCACGATGATGAACATAAGTATCAACCAAACCGAGAACTCTTTGGCCAAGGTTTGGCATCAATGTTCTCATCATTAGTTGGTGGCATGCCAGCGACTGGTGCCATTGCAAGAACAGGTGTGAATATAAGGGCCGGTGCGATTTCAAGACTTGCGGCAATTTTTCATGCAGTATTTTTGCTCTCAGTTGTGCTTTTCTTATCGCCAATTATTTCGAGTATCCCAACATCGGCACTCGCTGGTGTCCTAATCGGAACCTCTTATCGAATGGCGAGCCCTGGAAACTTGAGAGAATTACTTCGGACGACACGGCTAGATTCTTCAATCCTGGTTTTTACAGCAGTAGTAGTTGTTTTTGTAGATCTCATATGGGGTATTGCCCTTGGAACGGCGTTCTACTTCTTACTAAAAAAATTACAGCGGAAGTAAGTAAATCATTAGCGTGATTGTTAGCGCTAATGAGAGAGCTTGAAGCAAAATTGAGATTGCGGTCTTGCGATCTTCTCTACGGTCTTGCGGTGAAGCAACTTTTGATAACTTACCGAGAGGACCAAAATTGAATGTCCCCATAAATCCATAAGCTAAACAGAATTTGCGCCGTGATTGAATAAAGCCAACTGAGAAAACTAGGGCTGGAATAAAGACACCGAAACGCGCACTCTTTGCCGCATCGCCTGTAAGCAACCCGAAGGTTGTAATAACTGTCAGAACTAAGCCAATTAGCGCAACAAATTGTCGACGGCGTATCTCACTTTTTCCAAGGTTGCATGATCCTGCTACATATTCCATTTAGCGGATTCCTTTTTTAAACTGTTTCGCGGTCATCATCCGCAAAAACTTCATGATCATCATCGCCGCTTTGTGCGACCCATTCAAAGGCGGCCTTAATTCCGGCAGCAATTACTGCAAGGAATGTCAGTGTGGCCAAAAGGCGCCGGATGGCTTTGATCATGGGATAAATCTACCTTACAAAATATCTACTTGTCCTGCGCTAGGTCAGCGACACAATCCTTGAAATCGCCTCGTCAATAATTTCCTCGCTCGTAGCAAAATTTAGACGAACGAATTGACCTGATGAGGGGCCGAAGCTGATCCCAGAATTGAGCGCTAACTTAGCTCTCTTTAGTAATTCCTCACTTGGGTCAGCGCCTAGATTTAACGATGTTAGATCAAGCCAGGCTAAGTAAGAACAATCGGGAACGCGATAGCCAACGCTAGGCAACTTCTGCGTTAACAAATTAGCGATGTACTTTCTATTGCTGTCCAGCGTTTCAATTGCGTTATCTAACCAATCACTACATTCATAGGCGGTTGCGGAGGCGATTGCGCCAAAAAGTGAGGCGCGATAATGAACGGCCATCGGCATGGAATTTGCGCGAGCTAACTGCTTTGGGTGGCCAGTAATTATCGTTGCGCACTTAAGGCCGGCTAAATTCCAGCTCTTACTGGCCGCAGTAACACAAATACCAACTTCTCGAGCAACTTCACTCACATCAAGAAATGGCGTGAACTCAGATGCCTTGTATGTAAGAGGCGCATGAATTTCATCGCTGAAAACCGTTACGTCATAACGCTTTGCAAGATCGGCAAGGCCAGCAAGTTCAACCTTGGTAAAAACAGTTCCGACTGGATTATGTGGGTTGCACAAGAAGTGAATTTTTACGCCACTTTTATATCCGGCCTCAACTGCCGCTAAATCGAGTGTGTAGTGCAACTCATCTTTAGTAAGTGGGGCGTCATAAAGAAGGCATTTCAATTCTGAGATCCAATTTTTGAAATTGTGATAGACCGGTGAATTAACCATGATTGAATCACCTGGGTTAACTATCGTTCGGGCCATTTCAACCATGCCAACACCAACATCTGTTGCAGTGAAGACCTGTGCTGGATCTACATCCCAGCCCCAGCGGGCTTTAGCAAACTTGGCTAAGTTAATTCCTAGCTCTGGTACTGGCCCAAGATAACCAGTATCTGAACCCTGAATCATCTCTTCTAGAACATCTCTAATTGGTTTTGCTATTTCGAAATCCATCTCTGCAACTGGCAGCGGCAAAACATCGGCTGGAAAACTTCGCCATTTGTCGCTCTTGCGTTCTTTCAGTTTTGAAAGTGGGAGTGCGGTTAGTTTTGACATCATCTAAAGCTTTTACTCTTTACGAGTCTTTAACAAACTCAATACCGCGGTTAATGTCAGGGTTCCAATTATAAAACCTAAGCTAACTTGCAGCGAAATATGTGGAATTTCAAAACTTCCGATGTGATCCCAATGTTGAGAATGTAGCGCTTCGATGAGGAGTTTTATACCGATAAATGCAAGTATCAAAGCTAGGCCTTCGGTCAGATAAACCAACTTCTTCATTAAGCCACCAATTAAGAAATAAAGTTGGCGCAATCCCATTAGGGCAAAGATATTAGCCGTCACAATTATGTATGGATCCTTAGTCAGGCCAAAGATTGCTGGTATCGAATCGAAGGCGAAGAGCACATCAGTCATTGCAATTGCGACAAGTGCCAGGGTAAATGTTGAGGCCCCCTTCTTGCGAAGGTAGGAGATGATTCTGCCCTCTTCCCACTCCTCTTCTTCGCTCTCTTTAATTAGCGTGTATGCGGTGTAAATCAAGAATGCACCGAAGAAGAAGAAGACCCACGAGAATTTACTTACGATTACAGATCCAAGTGCAATGAATCCGCCTCGCAATAAGAGCGACGCTGCGATTCCAAATAGTAGAACTAGTTGTTCTTTCTCTTTAGCAACCTTCAAGCGCGCAAGAATCAAGACAAAGACGAAGAGATTATCGAATGAAAGTGAGTATTCGGTTAACCAACCAGCAAAGAATTCATTTTGCGCTTGTGAATCTGCCCACTGGCCAAGTGAAATTCCAAAACCAACTGCAAGTGCGATATAAAAAAGCGTCCATTTAACAGCAGTCGAAAGTGAAGTCTCAACATTTCGCTGCCTGTAAGCCATAGCAAAGTCGAAGGCTAAAACTAATAAAAGAATTCCGAGGGTAAGTTCCCAAACATGTGCGCTCATGGTTCGTAAAATACGCTATTTTCTAATAATTAACACTTAGACGCCACAATCTATGACTAAATCTATGGTTTAAATGCAACTCCAGTGCTTGAATGGCAGTCATACCCATTTGGATTTTTAGCCAAGTATTTCTGGTGATACTCCTCGGCTGGCCAATAAATATGTGTAGCAGCGCTCTCAATTTGAGTGACAATCGGGCCGATGCCCTCTGCGGTTAAGAGTGATTGATAAATCACTTGAGTTGCGAGCGCCTCTTTTAATTGTTCATCGGTCGTAGTAAAAATCGCGCTTCGATATTGCGTACCAATATCACCGCCCTGTTTATTTAGCGTGGTCGGATCATGCATCACCCAGAACTCTTCAAGTAATCTGCGATATGAAATTTGATTTGGCTGAAACATCACCAAGACAATTTCTGCATGATTTGTGCGACCAGTACAAACTTCTTCGTAACTGGGATTCTCTCCGACCCCGCCCATGTAACCAACGCTGGTTTCTATTACGCCATCTAGCTGCCAAAATCTGCGCTCGGCGCCCCAGAAGCACCCCGTTGCAAAGTATGCGATTTCGATCTGAGTGGTACCTGTTAAATTCATTGCAGAATCATTTCAGATAATTTGCAGGTAGAGTTCACTCAATCCATTTATGCCATTTATAACCATTAAATCGGCCCCCGTAGCTCAGTGGATAGAGCACCGCCCTCCGGAGGCGGGTGCGCAGGTTCGATTCCCGCCGGGGGCACAAATCACATAATCAATTCCTAAATGTCCTTGTTATGTTGCGCATTACACGGGAGAATGCTCCCTAATACAAGTTTATGTAACACTCTTTAAATTGAATTTACTGAGTATTACTTCCCCCGATTTACGAATAATTATTTAGAAGGAGCCCTGAACTATGGATTGGCGCCATGAATCTGCTTGCCGCGATGAAGATCCGGAACTCTTTTTTCCGGTCGGCAACACTGGCCCAGCCCTGGCTCAAATAGAAGAGGCTAAGAAAGTTTGTAATCGATGCATCGTAAAAGAGCCATGCCTGGCATGGGCGCTTGAGAGCGGTCAAGATGCGGGAGTTTGGGGCGGACTTTCAGAGGATGAGCGTCGCGCACTTAAACGACGTGCTGCAAGAAATCGTGCACGCCAACTTGAGAACCAGAACAGCTTCTAGTTTTTAGCTCGGTAACTTCTCTAAAACTTTAATACGGCCTGGGTCTCACTTCCAACGCGAATTAATTGGATGCTTCCTTTAAGTTCATTTTCGGTAAGAGTTTTAACAATCTGAAGCCCTAAGTTTGAAGACTGATCCCAGTTGAAGTCAGTTGGTAGCCCGATACCATCATCAATAATCTTTACTTCACAATTTTTAGTACTTCTGACAATTTCAACCCGCAAATTTTCTCCAGAATCTGCAAGTCCATGTTCAAGCGCATTATGAATGAGCTCAGTAATAACCAGCGCTAATGGAGTTGCAACCTGCGAATCAAAAGTTCCAAAAGAACCAACCTTTTTAACGCTAATTTTGTGCGTGCTTAGCTCAATCGCATTATGAACGATGCGGTCATACACTTCATCAAAAGAGACTGATTCTGTAGAACTATTCGAGAGCGTCTCGTGAACGATTGCGATTGATGCAACTCGTCGCACCGCCTCCTCTAAAGCGCTCTTCGCAGTTGCATCTTCTACTCTCCTAGATTGCAATCTAAGAAGTGCTGAAACAGTCTGTAAATTATTCTTAACCCGATGATGGATTTCGCGGATTGTTACATCCTTAGTTACAAGCGCTCGATCGCGACGGCGCAACTCTGTCACATTGTGAAGCAGAATGATGGCGCCAATATGGTCTTCGCCAGCAACTAGCGGCATAACCAATAAATCAAATATTCCACTTTCATTCTCAAACTCTTCACGGCGCAAATTCTTCCCACTCATGATGCTGCGCCAAGATTCATCTGTAGGAACACTTAGATTTGGTTTTACGCTTTCTATGACATCACCTAATAGATGTCCTTCCAATTCATCGCTCCATCCAGCACGATTAAATGCTGATCTAGCATTTGGACTGGCATAGGTAATGAGACCCGATGCATCTAAGCGAATTAAGCCATCGCCAACACGAGGAGCTGATTCCGATCTATAAAAACTATTTTGGATTGGGAAAGTTCCTTCTGCAACCATCTGATAAATCTTGTGGGCAATCTCGCGATAATTTAGCTCTAACCGAGATGGTGACCGCATGAGATCAGCATTTCGGTGGCGTGAGATCACGGCAATAACTCTTCCGCCAAAATAAACTGGAACAGTCTCTTCCTTTATTAATATCTCTCCCACAAGTTCGGCTTCAGAATCCCGGTCAATCTCACCTGTCGAGAGCGCTCCATCAATTCTTGGATTACTCCCCCAAGTAATTACATCGCCGATCACATCATGTGCGAAAACTGTGGCTGCTGTTGTTGGGCGAATATGTGCCATTGCGATATGTCCATCTGGCCAAGATTGATAATCCTTGCGCTTTGGAATCCAGAGAATTAAATCCGCAAAAGATAGGTCAGAAAGCAACTGCCATTCTGCGAGAAGTTCCATCAACCGAGCGCGATCTTCATCAGTTAGAGCAGTCTTAGAGAGAATCATTTCATCTATTGATAACATGATTTAATCCCCTCTCTTCTAATCTATTAACTAATCCGTTGATTAACTTCCTGTGCGATCCTACCAATCTCTGAGATTGCCTTGCCAAATCCAGTTTCTCGTTTGGTTGGCTCGACTAAATTTGTGTTGATTCGGGCATTAATGGGCAATACGAAGGAAGTCTCACCATCACACATCTTTTTAAATCGATTGGCTAAGGCTCTATCTTCTCGAGTGCTTCCAGATTGATTCAAAATATAGATAATTGGCAAATTGCGAAGCAGCGTTGGAAATTGTGACATGAACTGCTCTAGCCTGATCAAACTTAAGCCATTTGATTTACACAAGTAGATCAGAGTCGTCGTTTCTTCCAAAGTTCTATTAATGAAGCCGGCCTGCCAGCGCCGATCATTAACAACTTCTTCCAACGGTGGCAGTGGTCCTAAATCCACCACACTTATTCGAGAGGTGTCACCAATCTTTAGTTCCACTATTTTTTCGTGTGAGGCTAAGTTAACAAGGTTTAATTTTTCATTGTTTCTTTCTGCTCGGCCAATGAAATATTCAAGTGCAGGAGCCCGAATATCGGCATCATAAATACTTACCATAGATTCAACAGCCAAGAAGTTTGCAATATTCAGGGCTACAGAACTTCTACCAGGAGCACCCACCGTTCCAGTAATTGTTATTACACAAGGTTTCCGAACCTTGAGCGCGGCATTGGGAACTACTTCAGCAGATCCACCTTTTTGAATTACATTCTCAAAAATTAGTGGAAGTCGAAGCTGGCCTCTTATATATGTCATCAGCTTATGTGAATTGGTCTCGATATTATCAATACAGATGTGTGTCACTTTTGAATTAGCTAACCCTTGCAAAAGTTCCACATTAAAATCTGGTAAATCACTCTTGAAAATAACGACAGTTCTCAGGGCGCCAGTTCTTGCCTCTAAGAAATCTACAAGCCCTGACATATCTATTGCTCGATAAATAATGCTCCAACTTTGACTAAAGAGAAGTTGGGAGACAAAGTCTTCGCAATCCGCATCACTAATTGCGGTTACGACCTCTAGTTGTGGAATCTCAGACCGCATTTCTAACCACCACAATTCTTGAACTATTTACTGAAGAGAGAAGGTATATAACATCAGGTTCGGGAATTTTAAGAACTATGCCGATGTCACCTCCCATTTCGCGCGATTTGATATCTATGCTTTCTACAATCACTGCTTCGGAAATTAGCTCTGTTTTCTGAATCTTCTGAGAATTCAAATCTGGCTGGGGTAATGAGTAAATATCGACGCTCTGACCAGAGGTAAGGTCACTTGGGAGATCATTGCGTGAGATCTTAAGTGGAACACTGCGGATGCTCTCTCCTTCAAAATTTGTGGAAATTGCGGAGGATGGAATTAATTCACCACTAGCAATTCTTCTAGTTGCTATCTGGTCTTCAATTCTTGAATTGGCCGATAGATACTTAGATGAACTCTCCGGCAAAAATACTTTAACTTCTTTGATGTTGCTCTTGGTGATCAAGTCCCCTGCGACTAAATCACTACTTGCTGACCAGATTGCCACCGACCTATTTGCCTTACCTGTTATTGCAAAGGCCGCAAAAAGCGATAGAAGCAAGAGCGCTATTGCAAAGTAGGTCTTGGCTGTTGCTCGCTTTAAAGCAATCTCTTTAATGGAATCTAGGCTTAGGTTATTCATACTCGTAATGCTCTCTATTTTTCTCATGGGCTATGGATACCGAGATATTTTCATCACTAGTTGGGCTAATCCACAGAAATACTTATAGTGGTTACACATGGGCGCTCAATTAATTCATCCTTTCGGAGGAAGTGGTGGGGGTGTTAACGGCACAAAGTAAGGCCATGGAAAAACTCATTAGTTCAGAAGCAAGAAATAGTTCTCATCGGGTATTTAATTACGGAGTACCGGGATCTCCAACACCGATTGATCAATCGCTTTGGTCTCATCCAATGCTGGCTTTTTATATTGAGCCAGTACCAGCAAAACCAACCTTGGTCCCAACAAAATTATATTTAGTGCCAACTCCGGAATATTTTGGAAGAGATGTAGAGGATTATTCAGATCCAGAATTCTTGGCTCAACCATCACCACTATCTGAGCTTCCAGAAATTCAAGAGTGGGTGACTAAATTCGCATTAAGCGTCGTTGAAATTTGGGGCGGACGTCGATCTGCAAATCAACTCGCAAGATGGTGCCATAGGCAGGTTCATCAACAACTATTAGTGAAATCTTCAACTATAAAAGTCGCACCGAAAATTCGAAAGATTTACATTAGCCAGCCCATTGAAGGAGTTGCTGAAACTACAGTTACGTTGCGAATTGGTGAACGAGTTCGATCCTTAATCCTAAGATTTGAAGGTGTAGACAAACGTTGGCTCTGCACCGAACTAGTTCTTTTATAATTCTTTTATAATTCTTTTATAAAATTTAAGCAGCGCCGTGACAACGTTTGTATTTGCGACCTGAACCGCAAGGACATGGAGCGTTGCGAGAAGTTCCACCAGTTGAAACTACGCCACCAGCTTCATCAGATGCTGAATATCGAAGTTCGTTCTTGGGTTTAATTGCTGGACTAAGACCCTTTGCCTCAACTCCACCAGATTCTTCTTCAACATTTACTTCGACGTTAAATAGATAACCAACTAGCTCTTCCTTAATTGCATCCATCATGGCTGCGAATAAGTCATAACCTTCACGTTGATATTCAACAAGTGGATCTCGTTGCGCCATCGCACGCAATCCAATTCCCTCTTGCAGATAATCCATTTCATAAAGGTGTTCACGCCATTTGCGATCAAGTACTGAAAGCAAGATTTTGCGTTCAAGCTCGCGGGTAACAGTAGGAGTGAGATTTTCTTCACGAGCCTCGTAGGCTTTTTCAACATCACCTAGAACTCGATCCAAGATAAATCCTTGATCAAGGCCGGATCGGCCTCCGACTTCAGCAATTAACTCTTCAACAGTAAATGAGATCGGATAGAGCGCTTTTAGCGCAGTATGTAAGGTTTCAAGATCCCAATCCTCGCCAAAGCCATCACTTGTTGCTGATTCAACATAGGCGGTGATTGTGTCAACAATAAAAGTTTTTACTTGCTCTTGGATATCTGCGCCCTCTAAAACTTCACGTCGTTCGCCATAAACGACTTCACGTTGGCGATTCATAACATCGTCATACTTCAGAACATTCTTACGCATTTCAAAGTTAAGGGATTCCACTTGGGTCTGAGCCGAACGGATCGCATTTGAAACCATCTTGGATTCGATTGGTACATCATCTGCAACGCCAGCGGCACCCAAGAATCTTTCAACAAGCCCTGAATTAAATCGGCGCATTAAGTCATCTTGAAGTGAGAGGTAGAAACGAGACTCTCCGGGATCGCCTTGACGGCCGGAACGACCGCGAAGCTGATTATCAATACGACGCGATTCGTGACGCTCTGTTCCAAGTACATAGAGCCCACCAAATCCAACTACAACTTCATGTTCCTTTGCTACCGCATCTTTCTGTTTTGCTAATTCTTCAGGCCAAGCAGCTTCATACTCTTCTGGAGTTTCAACTGGGCTTAAGCCACGGCGCTGTAATTCAAAGTCCGCCATAAATTCTGGGTTACCGCCAAGCATGATGTCAGTACCTCGACCGGCCATATTTGTTGCAACAGTTACTGCGCCAACAGTTCCCGCACGGGCAATAATTGCCGCTTCACGTTCATGTTGCTTAGCATTCAATACTTCATGCGGAATTCCGCGCTTCTTAAGTAGAGAAGAGAGCTCTTCAGATTTTTCAACTGAAACAGTTCCAACCAATACTGGTTGGCCCTTTCTGTGGTGCTCTGCAATATCTTCTGCAGATGCAACGAACTTTGCTTGCTCTGTCTTATAAATTAAATCTGCTTGATCTACGCGTTGCATTGGACGATTAGTCGGAATTGGAATAACACCTAATTTATAGATCTGCATCAATTCAGAGGCTTCAGTCATTGCAGTTCCAGTCATACCTGAAAGCTTCTTGTAAAGGCGGAAGTAATTCTGAAGGGTAATAGTTGCAAGCGTCTGGTTTTCATCTTGAATTTCTAGACGTTCTTTAGCTTCTAGCGCTTGGTGCAAGCCTTCGCTATAGCGTCTGCCTGAAAGCATGCGGCCAGTGTGCTCATCAACGATTAATAGTTCACCAGTCATAACAACATAATCTTTATCGCGCTTAAAGAGTTCTTTGGCGCGAATTGCGTTATTTAAATAGCCAATCATTGGAGTATTTACAGATTCGTAAAGGTTATCTATTCCTAGTAATTCTTCAACCTTTGTAACACCGAGTTCAAGAACGCCAACAGTGCGCTTCTTCTCATCTACTTCATAATGGACATCGCGATCAAGTTTTTGGACGATAGTTGCAAATTCCACGTACCACTTTGTTGGTTTATCTGCTGGTCCGCTGATGATTAAGGGTGTACGAGCCTCATCAATCAGGATGGAGTCAGCCTCATCAATAATTGCAAAATTGTGTTCACGTTGTACGCAATCCACAAGAGTCCAAGCCATGTTGTCACGAAGGTAATCGAAACCAAATTCATTGTTTGTGCCATAGGTAATATCTGCGCCATAAGCTTCACGACGTTCTGCCGGTGACATGTTAGAGAGAATTACTCCAACTTTAAGTCCAAGAAAACGATGGATACGGCCCATCCACTCGCTATCGCGCTCTGCCAAATAATCATTGACGGTAACAACGTGAACACCTTTGCCGGTTAGCGCATTTAAATAGGCAGGGAGTGTAGAAACCAAAGTCTTACCTTCACCAGTGCGCATTTCTGCAACGTTGCCTTGGTGAAGTGCGGCTCCACCCATAATTTGAACGTCATAGTGGCGTTGTCCAAGGGT
>CANNIM010000003.1 GCA_947505195.1 Actinomycetota bacterium | reverse complement strand
CAAAGATGAAGCGGCCGGTCGTCTGCGAAATTCACAGGAAGATTTTGCGCTACTTGAAACTCAGATTGCTTCTGTAGATGCAAATGAACCTGGATTAGATGCAGATTTTGAATCGGCAAAGAGCGCGCTAGCAGTTGCACAAGCTGAGTTGGATGAACTTGAATTAAAAGATAGCGAAGCGCAGCGAACTCGGTCTGGTTTGGATGGCCGACTGCGCGCATTGCAAGAGAGCTTGGTATATCGTGATGGCTCTGGTGTTGTGTTAACAAGTGGAACTCGTACTCGCGGTCGTCTCTCCTCTCTAATAAACGTTGCTCCTGGTTGGGAAGTCGCAGTTTCAGCAGCGCTCGGACCTCTTGCTGATTCAGTAGTTGTTTCAGATATTTCCTCAGCAGTTTCAGCGCTAACGATGTTAAAGCGTGAAGGGGCCGGTCAATCTGAGTTATTGGTAATTGATGGTGACAGCGGTTTTACCTCTTCAAATCGCGCCGTTCCAAGCGGTTTTACTTCGCTATCGAGTTTGGTTTCATCAACTGAAGTTCCAAGTGCAATTGCCTCACTGCTTTCAGGCTTTGTAGCAGTTGAAGATTTAGCAGAAGCCGAGAGCGCACTGCGCGCCGATCCTTCAGTAATTGCAATCACGCGAGATGGCGATGTTCTTAGCCGAATCCGAGTTCGCGGTGGCTCTAGTGCTCAAAGTTCTGCAATAGAAATTTCAGCGCTAATAGAGAAGACAGAAAGTCAATTACAAGAGGTAACAAATAGTTGTGATCGAATCAAATTTGAGCTGGTTCGGGCAACTGAAACAATGGCATCTCGCAAAAATATCTTTGAATTAGCTCTCGCAAAGATGAATGAATCAGATGCAAAAATTTCTGGCCTAGCCGAGCAAATGGCTGTTGCTGGGCAGAATGTTAAGAGCGCACAAGGTGAAGTGGAAAGAGTATTAACTTCTTTGGCTGAAGCAAATATCCAAAGAGAATCAGATGAAGCAGATTTGAACGCGGCTATAGCTCAATTTGAATCTCACCAAACGCCTGCTGATCCAGATTTAACACATTTAGAAGATTTGCGTTCCAGAGTTTCCGCATCTAGATCGGCAGAAGTCGAAGCTCGCCTTAATTTAAGAACTTTAGAAGAACGTGTCACAGCACTTGTCGCTCGTGCTAATTCACTTGAAGCTGCTGCCCAAAATGAACGTGACTCTGCAGTTCGCGCAGTAAGTCGCCGTGAACAACGTGGCGTAGCTGCGCTTACCGCTCAAAGCGTTGCAGATGCAGCATATGAAGCGTTAATTCAAATTGAATCCTCAATTGCTAAAGCTTCTACTGAACGCGAACGTTTAGAAATATCTCGTTCTGAACGCGAGAGTGAAATTCTGGCTCTGCGGGTTAGAAGTCGTGAACTAACTTCTGAACTTGATGCACTTACCTCAAGTGTTCATCGTGATGAGATTGCTCGCGCGGAGCAGAGGCTTCGGATCGAAGCGCTTGAACAGAAAGCGATTGAAGAGCTTGGTGTCGATGTTTCTACTCTAGTAAATGAATATGGTCCATCAAATGATGTTCCGACATTTGTTGAAGATGAAGAGGGTAACTTCGTTCCAGGAGATTTGATTCCTTACCGTCGCGATCAACAAGAGAAGCGTCTGGCACAAGCTGAACGCTCACTAGCGCTACTTGGAAAGATTAACCCACTAGCCCTAGAAGAGTATTCATCTCTAGAAGAGCGCCTACGTTACCTGGCTGAGCAGTTAGAAGATTTGAAGAAGACCAAGCGCGATCTACTCGACATCATTAAAGAGGTAGATGACAAGGTGCAACAAATTTTCAAAGAGGCATTTGATGACACTGCTCGCGAATTCGAGATAATTTTTGCGAGGTTATTCCCTGGTGGCGATGGTCGATTAATTCTTATAAATCCGGAAGATATGACATCTGCTGGTGTGGATGTTGAAGCAAGACCACCTGGAACACGAGTCAAGCGACTCTCACTCCTATCTGGTGGCCAACGTTCACTGGTCGCAGTTGCCTTACTTATCGCGATTTTCAAAGCACGGCCAAGCCCCTTTTATGTAATGGATGAAGTTGAAGCTGCACTCGATGATACAAACTTAGGCCGTTTACTTGGCGTTTTCGAGGAGCTTCGCGAAAAATCACAGTTAATTGTTATTACCCACCAGAAGCGTACGATGGAGATTGCTGATTCACTTTATGGCGTAACAATGCGCGGTGATGGGGTTTCTGAGGTAATTTCACAACGCATTCGGGAATCTGAAAGCGCAAACTAGTTTTAACTAGTTATTAAAATGGCAATTTTTAGCAAGATCTTCTCCAAGATTCGCGCCGGTTCTTCATCGACTGGTGATTGGGAAGAAATTGAAGAGGCGCTTATAGCCTCTGATTTAGGGGCCAAGAGCGCAGCTGAAATAGTTGAGATCGCAAAGAAATCTAAAGTTGATCAGATCGATGAAGCGGTTACCGCATCGCTTCAAAGTTGGCTGAGTAAGAACAATCGAGAAATTGCTTTCAATGCAGATCGGCCAACCACAGTAATGATTGTCGGAGTAAATGGAACGGGAAAGACAACATCGACTGCAAAATTAGTTTCACATTTGAAGCGCGCGAATAAATCAGTTTTGCTTGCAGCTGCCGATACCTTTCGCGCCGCAGCAGTAGAGCAGTTACAGACATGGGGAGAGCGCCTAGCAGTGGAAGTTATAACAGGTCCTGTGAATGGCGATCCCGCTTCAGTTGCATTTGATGCTACGACAAGAGCGAAAAATGATGCAGTAAATTACTTAATTATTGATACAGCTGGTCGCTTGCATACGAAATCGGATCTCATGGATGAACTGGGCAAAATACGTCGAGTTGTAGAGAAAGTTTTACCTGTTGATGAAGTTCTTCTAGTAGTTGATGCAACAACGGGACAGAATGGAATTATTCAAGCAAAGATGTTTATGGATAGCGTGGCAATAACTGGATTAATTCTGACGAAAATGGATGGCTCGGCGAAAGGTGGAATTGCCCTCGCGATCGAGCGAGAGACCGGAGTCCCCATAAAGTTCATCGGGACCGGGGAGGGCGCAGAAGATTTCGAATCGTTTAGCGCTGAAGGTTATTTGAACGGCCTTTTCCGCTAATACGGGGGAGATGTAACGAGTTCGTAACACAAAGGCCGAAGCTTTCACCATTTTGTAACCTGCCAGGCTGTTACGTGTAACTCAGAACAAGCAATCTACCCCCATCTCAATGACGAGGCCTATTTCATAAAATCGTGAAAGTGGTTGCAAATGGATGTAGTTCTAAACTCAGGCGACACGGCGTGGATGTTGGCAAGTACAGCACTTGTACTTCTTATGACACCAGGTCTTGCATTCTTCTATGGCGGAATGGTTAGAAGTAAAAGTGTTTTAAATATGATGATGATGTCTATGGTGACAATCGCAGTCGTGAGCATACTTTGGGTTTTCTATGGCTATGAATTAGCTTTTGGTCACACATCTGATTCACCTTGGTATGGTGGATTTTCATTATCTGGTCTTGGTTCTCAGGTAAATGAATTCACTAATAATGGTGGCGTCTACCCAATTCCTCTACTTGTTTTTGCGGCATTCCAATTGATGTTCGCAATCCTTACACCAGCACTTATTTCTGGTGCAATCGCTGATCGTGCGAAATTCTCGGCATGGGCAGTATTTGTTGCGATCTGGTCGACAGTTGTTTATTTCCCAGTCGCACACTGGGTCTTCGCATTTGGTCACAAAGTTGGCGATGATGTAACAGGTGTTGGTTATCTTGCCGGTAAGGGTCTCGAAGATTTTGCTGGTGGTACCGCAGTTCATATAAATGCTGGCGCTGCTGGTCTTGCACTTGCAATAGTTCTAGGAAAGCGAGTTGGTTGGCGCAAAGAGGCAATGCGTCCGCACTCTCTTCCACTCGTAATGCTCGGTGCAGGTCTGCTCTGGTTCGGTTGGTTTGGATTTAATGCTGGTTCAGCTCTCGCAGCGAATGGAATTGCTGGGCTTGCGCTCATAAACACCCAAGTTGCAACTGCTGGTGCGCTTATCGGTTGGATCCTTGTCGAAAAAATTCGCAACGGACATCCAACATCACTTGGCGCAGCATCTGGTGCAGTTTCCGGACTCGTAGCAATTACTCCTGCGTGTGCTTTCGTCGCACCATGGGCAGCAGTTGTTATTGGTTTCATAGCTGGAATTCTCTGTGCATTAGCAGTCGGACTTAAGTACAAGTTCGGCTTCGATGACTCTCTAGATGTTGTTGGAGTGCACTTAGTTGGTGGAATTTGGGGTTCACTTTCCGTCGGCTTCTTCGGTGCCAGTGCTGTTAACAGCGTTGGTGTAGATGGCTTGCTTTATGGCGGCGGCGCCGCGTTACTTGGCAAACAAGCAATAGGCGTTGGCCTTGTAGCGGCATACTCATTTATCGTAACCTTGATAATCGGTTTCGTAATTGAAAAAACTATCGGTTTCCGAGTTAAGAGAGATGCAGAAGTTGAAGGCATCGACTTAAATGAACATGCGGAATCAGCTTATGAAATGTACAGCTCATCACGAGGAGGTTCATCAATATGAAATTAATTACTGCAATCATCAAGCCATTCAAATTGGAAGATGTAAAGGAAGCGCTCACTGCTTTCGGAATTACTGGAATGACAGTTTCAGAGGCAAGTGGATTTGGTCGTCAGGGTGGACATACTGAGGTCTATCGTGGCGCTGAATACACCGTTGATCTAATTCCTAAGATTCGACTAGAAGTTCTAGTCGATGCTAAAGAGGCAGATAAAGTTATTGATGTAATCGTGAAAGCGGCATCAACTGGCGCTATTGGTGATGGAAAGGTTTGGTCTTCACCAGTAGATAATATCGTTCGAGTTCGTACTGGCGAACGCGGAACGGATGCAATTTAGTAACTCGTAAGTAAACTTAACTCCGTGGGAACCCGTGAGCGTCGTGATCGATCTGACAAGGTTGATAACGAGCTCCGGGTTTCGTTTTTATTATGTGCTAAAGAATATTTAGCAAAACCCGATGCAGTTTCGCTGAACGGAGTTGGCGGATATGGCCGAGGTGAACTATCTCCAGGATCTGATCTTGATTTATTAATCTTGCATGATGGCAGTGAAAATCCTAAAACGCTATCGGAATTTGTTAACTCATTTCTCTATCCGCTTTGGAATCAGAAAATAGCACTTGATCATTCAGTACGGACTCGAAGCGAAACCCACGAAATTGCTCAGGAAGATATTCGAGTTGCCCTTGGGTTATTGGATATCAGACACATCGCTGGTAGCGCCGAGTTAACAGGCGCCGTTGCATCTGATGCAAGTGAAGATTGGCGCAGAAACAGAAGAAAGCACCTTCCTAAGTTACGAAAGATAGTTCAAGAGCGCGCATCTCGATCGGGCGAGTTAGCATTTTTATTAGAGCCGGATCTCAAAGAAGCTCGTGGCGGCTTACGTGATATCAACGCTCTTCGAGCAATTGAAACCTCAGGGGTGGTTACGGTCTCACTTGTTCGCGTAGCGGAGTCGGAGGCACTGCTTTCAAATGTTCGAGATGTTTTGCATGGCGATAATTCAAAATCTCGTGATCAGCTCTTACTAACCGAACAAGATCGCGTGGCAGATGCGCTGGGATTCAAAGATGCAGATGCGCTGATGCTCGAGGTAGCGAAGGCGGCGAGAGCGGTCGATTATCTGATGGACTTATCGTGGCATCGCATCGATTCTCTCGAGAGCCAAGGTTGGTTTCGAAAGCGGAAAACTCAGAGTGTAGATAAGGGTTTAGTGATTCTAAATTCCGAAGTTGCTATTGAAGATGGATATGAAATTGAAAGAGATACCGGAATTGGATTGCGCGCAGCCGCAACCGCCGCACAGCGAGGCCTTCCGCTATCAATAGATTCTTGCTTGTTGTTGGCGCAAAAGTTTTCGGCAATCCCAACACCATGGCCTAAAGGTATGTTTGATGATTTGGTCTCATTAATCGGTGCCGGTGCGCCGATGATTAGAGTCTTTGAAGCCCTTGACCAAGAAGGAATTATTGAAAAATGGATTCCAGAATGGTCGCACATGCGATTCTTGCCACAGCGAAATGTTCTGCACCGACATACCGTTGATCGTCACATGCTAGAAACAGCAGTGCACGCTGCAGCTTTAATGCGAACCGTAAAACGTCCTGACATTCTCTTGGTTTCAGCGCTTTTCCACGATATTGGAAAGGGCTTTCCTGGCAAAGATCACTCTGAATATGGTGAGGAGTTGATTAGACCTTTGGCCAAGAGGTTGGGATTTGGCGCTAAAGATTGCGAAGAAATTGCACTACTAGTTCGTGAACATTTACTTCTTTCGGCTGTCGCCACACGTCGTGACTTAGACGATCCCGCAACAATTACATTTGTTGTTGAAAAGATTAGGGATCCAGAAACCCTTCAACTGCTACATGCATTGAGCATTTCAGATGGTGAGGCAACAGGAAAGAGCGGATGGAGTGATTGGAAGGCAGGCTTGGTCTCGAATTTAGTTTCAAAATGTTTAGCTTCAATGGCTGGAGTGAAACCCGTTTCCCAACCTGATTTGGTTCCGAGTGCACCGATTACGGAGGACTTGGTAATCAGATTGATTAGTGATGAATCGAATACAGAACAAATTGAAATTGAGATTATCGCGAAAGACCAAACCGGACTTCTCTCAGCAGTTGCAGGTCTCATGACAATTTCAAGGCTCAATGTTCGTTCAGCAAAAACTCGCACAACTGATGGAGTCGCTGTTATGCGCTGGATTGTTGAATTGGATGCCAATGCGACAGCGCCGACTGCTGAAAAGTTAACCGATCAATTAAAGAAAGCGCTCTCAGGTGAGTTAGATCTAGGGCGAAAAATTGAAGAGCGGATCGATAGTTATCGAAAGTACCCCGGAATTCCCACACCGCCGCCAGTTGTATTTGCAGCGAATGATTTAGCAACAAATGCCACAATCATTGAAGTGCGAATGCATGATCGCCCTGGCATTCTATTTAACCTCGCTCGGGCAATTTCGAGATTTGGAGTCGATATCAAATCTGCAATTGTCTCTACCCTTGGAGCCGAAGCATTCGACACCCTTTATGTGACCGATCTTTCAGGGCAGCCACTTTCTGGGGAGCGCGCCCAATTGCTCGCCACAAAAGTTGAAAATATTTTAGCCACACACCTTTAACTAGTAATCTCCTGCCATGTTTGAATCCTTATCGGCGAAGTTTCAAGGCGCTTTCTCCTCGCTTCGCAGTAAAGGCAGACTTAAATCTGGTGATATCGATGAGATAGCCACAGAAATTCGTAGCGCGCTTCTAGATTCTGATGTTTCGCTATCTGTAGTTGAATCTTTTATTGAGCAACTTAAGGTCCGAACAAATGAAGTACTTGAAGATCTAAATAAATCTACAAACCCAGCAAACGCTGTTTTCGAAATTGTTAACTCACTTCTAATCGAAATTCTTGGGGGAAGTGCCAGACGGATTAGATTGGCGAAAAAACCGCCAACAGTTATTTTGCTTACCGGCCTTCAAGGCGCAGGAAAGACTTCGCTGGCAGGCAAGCTTGCAAAATATTTGAAAGATCAAGGAAATACTCCGCTATTAGTCGCCTCAGATCTACAGCGCCCTAACGCAGTTACTCAACTTCAAGTTGTTGGCGAAAGCATCGGAGTTCCGGTGTTCGCCCCTGAACCAGGTAACGGTGTTGGCGATCCCGTTAAAGTTGCCAAGAACGGCTTGGCTTTTGCCCAAGATAAATTACATAACATCGTAATTGTTGATACTGCAGGTCGACTTGGTATCGATGCAGAATTGATGACACAGGCAAAACGGATTCGGGATGCAATCTCGCCCGATGAAGTTCTTTATGTAGTAGATGCCATGGTTGGACAAGATGCAGTGCGAACCGCACAAGCATTCCAAGAAGGCGTTGGCTTTGATGCGATAGTTCTAAGTAAATTAGATGGTGATGCGAGAGGTGGTGCCGCGCTTTCAATAACGCAAGTTACGGGTAAACCAATCATGTTCGCCGCGACCGGTGAAAAAGTCACAGATTTTGATCTCTTCTATCCAGATCGCATGGCTTCGCGAATACTTGGACTTGGTGATATTCAAACTCTTGCAGAGCAGACCAAGGGAGCCTTTGATAGTGAAACTGCAGCAAAGTTAGAGACAAAATTTGCTAGCGGTGAAGATTTCACGCTAGATGACTTCCTCTCTCAGTTAGAAGCAATGAAGAAGATGGGTTCTATGACCAAGCTACTTGGCATGCTTCCTGTTGCAAATTCTGGTGCAAATTCTGGCGCAATGAAGAAGCAGTTAGAACAGTTCGATGAAGGTGAACTTGTTAAGACGCAATCAATCGTTCAATCAATGACTCCGACGGAACGACGAGATCCAAAAGTGTTAAATGGTTCAAGGAGATCTAGAATTGCTAACGGAAGTGGTCGCCAAGTTTCCGATGTGAATTCATTGGTAGAAAGATTTAGCCAGGCCCAAAAAGTTATGAAGCAAATGCGAACTGGGAAGGGTGGGATGCAGTTACCTCCGGGAATGCAGATGCCTCCGGGTATGCCCACATTGCCTAATGTGCCTAAAGTTTCAGTGCCTCAAAATAAGAAGAAATCACGCTCTGGGAACCCAGCGAAGCGGGCGCTCGAGAGCTGATATCCAGAGCAAAATCGCAATTTGGGTTATGCGCTTGTGGCTGGCAAGATTGGCCTCCTGCAAGGGGCCCTCTACCCCCAAGCGATCTTCGCCAAGAGGTGAAAGATATTTTCAAATAGGTTTTATTTTTTGAGTGACGCTCCCACTGTCACAACGAAATTAATTCCGCTTAAAACAAGGAGAAAGCCTTCGTGGCCGTAAAAATTAGATTAATGCGTATGGGAAAAATCCGCACCCCACATTTTCGTATCGTAGTTTCAGATTCACGTGCGGCTCGTAACTCACGTGCAATTGAAGAGATCGGCCGTTACTCACCAGGTTCAGAGCCATCACTGATTGAAGTTACATCAGACCGTGCTCAGTACTGGTTATCTGTTGGTGCACAACCAACTGAAGCAGTAGCAGCGCTATTAAAAATTACTGGTGATTGGCAGAAGTTTAAGGGTCTTCCTGGTTCAGAGGGAACACTTAAGAAAATTGCTGAGAAGCCACACAAGCGCGTTGCATACGAAGCAGCTGTTAAAGATGCAATGAACGAGCCAGCAGATGGCGCGACAACTATGAAGAAGAAGGCTGCTGAGAAGTTAGCTGCAAAGGCAGCACCTGTCCAAGCCGTAACCGAAACTGTCGAGGCAGAGGTTCCTGTCCAAACTGAGACAGAATCGAATGAGGCAGTGGTTCCAGCTTCAGATGAAACAAATCTGACTGAAACTCTTGAAACGCCGGCTCCAGAAGTAGAAGCTACTCCAGAAGCGGCAGCTGAATAACAATGATTGATGAAGCGCTAGAACATCTAGTTAAGGGGATTGTTGATAATCCTGATGATGTAGTTATTACAACTAAAGATCATCGTCGTGGGACAACGCTAGAAGTTCGAGTTAATCCAGATGACATTGGCAAAGTGATCGGCCGCAATGGTCGCACTGCACGTGCACTTCGCACAGTTATTAGTGCAATTGCTGGTCGTTCAGTTCGCGTAGATCTCATCGAGGCTGACGAGGCTCGCTAATAGTGCAACTTGTCGTTGCCAGAATTGGTCGCGCACATGGAGTTCTTGGTGAGGCGACAGTAGAAGTTCGCACTGATCAACCTGAAAATCGATTTTATATTGGCTCTGTCCTTGCGACGGAGCCATCAACTTTTGGTCCACTAACTATTACATCAGTTAGAGACCACAACGGAACTCTTTTGCTGGGGTTTGCTGGAATTAGCGATCGCAACGAAATTGAAAAACTTAAAAATGTTTTATTGCTTGCCGATGTAGATATCGATGCAGACTCAACTGAAGATGACTTCCATGTTCAACAGTTGCTTCAATGCCAAGTCACAACGGAAGCGGGGCTTGAAATCGGTCTAGTAACCGATGTAATCAATTTACCGGGCCAAGATGTGCTCGCCGTTGATTACAACGGTCGTGAAGTTTTGATCCCATTCGTAAAAGCTATAGTTCCTATCGTGGATGTTAAAAATCGCAGAATCGTTATCGTCCCACCAATTGGATTATTAGATGAATAACGTTAATCGCTTTGATGTAATCACAATATTTCCTGAATATTTAGCTCCGTTAAATCTTTCACTGATTGGTAAGGCGCAAGCAGCTGGTCTAATTTCTATTGGAATACATGATCTTCGAGACCAAACAAGTGATGTTCATGGTTCAGTTGATGACACACCTTATGGTGGTGGCGCTGGAATGGTGATGTCACCAGAACCTTGGGGCAGTGCAATTGATGCGGTTGCAGAACTTGTTCCTAATGAAGTCCATGAATTAATAGTCTTAACACCGGCCGGTCAGAAGTTAACCCAAGAGCTTGCGATTGAGCTAACAAAATCTAAGCACTTGATATTCGCTTGCGGGCGCTACGAAGGAATCGATGTTCGGGTAAGTGATTTTTACTCTACTCAGAAAAACTTCAAAGTTCGTGAAATATCTATCGGAGATTATGTTTTAGGTGGCGGAGAAGTAGCGACACTTGTCATTATGGAAGCGATCATTCGCTTGCTGCCAGGTGTTATTGGTAACCCAGCCTCACTTGATGAAGAGTCACACACTTTGACATCAGATGATGGGGCTTTGGTGGAATATCCAAATTACACAAAGCCAAAAGAGTGGCGCGGATTAAGCGTTCCTGATGTCCTACTGTCGGGAAATCATGGTGAAATTGCGAAGTGGCGATTAGAGCAGGCACGAATTCGCACCAAGAATCGCCCCAACTAATTGGTTTTTAACTCGCGAGTAACTAGAGGCCTGCGCTAAGTTCCACCAATGGCATCAATCGATCCGAAGATTCAAGCGCGGTTAATTCGCGATTTAGAACCAGTTGTTGAGGTCGAATTAGAGCGCCACGTTGCAACCACAAAAGATTGGTACCCACACGAATTCGTACCATGGAGTGAGGGTCGAACATTTGCTGGTCCTCTAAATGGTGATGCCTGGGAAGCAAAAGATTCAAAGCTAAGTGCGATTGCGCAAGATTCACTAATTTTAAATTTACTAACTGAAGATAATCTGCCGAGTTACCACACCGAAATTGCAGTTTCGATGAGCCGCGAAGGTGCATGGAATACCTGGATTAATCGCTGGACCGCTGAAGAAGCCCGTCACGGAATTGTTATGCGTGACTATTTGATGGCAACTCGGGGCGTTGATCCAAATGAGCTTGAAGATTTACGTATGGCCCACATGATGGTGGGCTATCAAACTCCTTATGACAACGATATGTTGCATACTGTTTCTTATGTAACATTCCAAGAGCTAGCGACTCGAATTTCACATCGCAATACTGGGCGAATTTCAAATGATTCGATTTGCGAAGGAATGTTGGCGCGGGTAGCGCTCGATGAAAATCTGCATATGTTGTTCTATCGCAATCTTTTAGGTGCTGCGATTGATATGGAGCCAAACGCTGCAATGGTTGCAATCAAAGATGTTGTAACGAATTTCCAAATGCCAGGTGCGGGCATGCCAGGTTGGGGAAGAAAGTCGGTGCAGATTGCACTTGCTGGTATTTATGATCCAAAATCTCATTTAGAAGATGTAGTCGCTCCAGTTCTACGTGCTTGGAATATCTTCAACCGTGAAGATTTCACAGCCGAGGGCGCAGCCGCTCGCGATGAGTTGGCTGCATATATCGCTGCAGCAGAAGCTGATGTCTCTAAATTTGTTGAAAAACGCGATGCTCACTTCGATCGTTTAGTTGCTAGAGGGCAGAATCCAATCCGCCTTAAGGATTAATCAAGAATCCAGCAGGATGAGTGCTGTAGGCGGGAATAATCTCGACACGCCGAGAGTTGATTAGGTAAGCGGACTACTTATACGACACTATCCGCCCTGTTGGCAGTTATAAGAATTGCTGCCGTAATTTTTAAGAGGAGGTGTCATGGCAACGGATTACGACACACCTCGAAAGCAAGATGAAGAACTTCATGAAGAATCACTTGAAGAACTCAAAGCTCGCAGAGCAGATGCTCAATCTGGTCAAGTAGATATTGACGAAGAGGATGCGGCCGAGAATCTTGAACTTCCAGGCGCTGATCTTTCAGGCGAAGAGTTAACGGTTCGAGTAGTTCCAAAGCAAGAAGATGAATTCACTTGCTCAAGATGTTTCTTAGTTCATCACGCTTCACAACTCGCAAAAGGTGAGGGCGCAAAAGCAGTTTGTAAGGATTGTGCCTAGGTCAGTGTTCTGCAACGTTAAGTAATTTAGCTAACTCATTCGCTCTATTGGTGCTTATTAGCCAGTAGGGCGTTTTATCTTTTGGGTCCCTCAAATCAATTTTGATTGCAGTACTTACCCAAAATCTAATTTCTAAATAACTTGCAGGGTCGGCATCCACGCCTCGAACGCGTTTAAATTCTGCGGATTCCAGCGCTTTGAAATTGTGGATAAAAGCTCGCTCTATGGCTGCCGGTCCAACTAGCAACCAGCCTTTAGTAACGGTTATCTGCAGTGCAGTTCGCTTGGCAGCAAAAATTAGAAGGATGAGTTGAATCAAGGAGACACCAAGCGCGGCTCCATTTCCTAGCGCCGCCCATATTGATAAGGAAACTGAAGCTGCCATAAATATCGCAAAGAGCCAGAGCGATTTGCTCCAATTCATCTTCTCTTGATAAATGGGAATCCCGTAGTCCAAATCTTTATGTCTGTTAATTTTTCCCACAGGCGCACGCTACGGCATAACCGTTGCGTTTATTTGCTCAAACATCATCGCAGGTTAGGCTTCACTCATGAGTCGCGTTCCAAGTACGGTGCCGCCAGAGGGTGCAGAGATTCCACCTCGCCATGCCAAGGCGCCACTACCTGGTACAAAAATACCTTCTCACTTTGGACATTGCTTTGGTTGCGGAGAATTGCATCCAACTGGTCTGCATTTAGTTGCACATGCAGGTGATGGTCAGAATTTAACTGCAGTATTTACCGTTACCGAAGATCATCAAGGCGCACCTGGGCTTGCACACGGCGGACTCTTATCTCTTGCTTTTGATGAGGCTCTCGGAAAACTAATGTGGTTGATTCGCTCTCCTGCAGTTACTGCAAGGCTGGAAACCGATTTTCTGCTTCCGGTTCCGCTAGGAACAGTTCTACATATAAGTGCGGCAATTACCGGCCAGGTTAATCGTAAAGTTTATTGCAGCGCTGTCGGTCGGATTGATTCAGTTAATGGTCCGATTGCAGTGAGAGCAGCAGCGCTCTTTGTAGTAGTTCCGATGCAGCACTTCTTGGACAATGCACCTAAGGCCTACTTGGATCACGTAACTGCGCATCCTGAGCTTCTTGCTTTTGTTGATCCAGAGTTTGAAATTAATCCATGAGCGTTGAAATTTTAATTACCCGCTTGGATTCTTCGATTCCGATGCCTAGTTATGCAAAGCCTGGCGATGCTGGCGCTGATTTAACTTCTCGAATCGATGTAACTCTGCAACCAGGGGAGCGGACGCTAGTTCCAACTGGAATTTCAATCGCACTTCCAAACGGTTATGTTGCCTTAGTTCACCCGCGCTCTGGTTTGGCAATAAAACATGGCGTCACAATGGTTAATTCCCCAGGGACAGTTGATGCTGGTTTTCGCGGTGAGCTTCAAATAATTTTAATCAATCATGATCCAAAAGAGGCAATCTCATTTAAAAAAGGTGATCGAATCGCGCAGTTGGTTATTCAAAGAGTTGAGCACGCAGCATTTGTTGAAGTTAAAACCCTGCCTGGTTCTGATCGTGGTGCTGGTGGATTCGGTTCTACAGGAGGTAAAGGCTGATGCAAGAAGAAGAAAAGGCGAAAGTTGTAACAGCTCTTGGTGGCAAGAAGGGAATTATTGATTCCACAATTCCATCACTGATTTTTCTACTTACTTATAACATCACACATAATTTGAAGGCCTGTTTGTATATCTCAATTGCAACTGCTGCGCTTTTAATGATTTGGCGGTTAATCAAACGCGATACCTTGACGCATTCAATCTCTGGTTTTATCGGAATCGCTTTCTGCGGATGGTTCGCTTGGAAGACTGGTGAAGCGAAAGATTATTACGCTCCAAGTCTCTGGAAAAACTCGGCCTTCGCGCTGGTCTATTTAATTTCAATTCTAATTAAGTGGCCGCTAATTGGAGTTCTATTGGGTCCAATCTTGGGAGAGAATTTAAATTGGCGGAAAAATCCGGCTCGTATGGCTGCCTATAAGAAGGCGACTTGGATCTGGTTTGCACTATTTGCTATTCGTCTAGTGGTTCAGTATCCGCTCTTTAAAGCCAATCAATTAAATGCTCTGGGAATTGCAAATATTTTCTTAGGATTCCCACTTTACTTGGCGACGCTATGGGGAACTTGGATCGTGATTAGATCAGTTCCAACTGCAAAGGCCGATTAATTACTTGAGATAAAGCAGTTCTTCAATAACTCTTCAGCCGCAGCGGTAGCAACAAAGAGAAGTTCATCTCCAGCAGAGTAAACATCATGCGCATGTGGAGTTATTACTTGACCGTCGCGAACGATTGCCGCAAGTGTTGCATTCTCAGGTAGTTGTACCTCTTCAACAGTGCGACCCAAACACTTTGCTGCTTCCGGAAGGGTAATTTCTACCAAACTTGCTTCACCCTTGCGAATTGAGAATAGACGAACAACATCTCCTACTGAAACAGCCTCTTCAACAATTGCAGAGATGATTCTTGGAGTTGAAACTGATACATCTACGCCCCATGAGGAGTCGAACATCCACTCATTCTTTGGGTGATTTACACGTGCTACAACTCTAGGAACGCCATATTCAGTCTTAGCTAAAAGTGAAGCAACGAGATTTACCTTGTCATCACCGGTAGCAGCGATCATTACTTGGCAGGTATCTAGCTTTGCATTATCCAGCGATGAAATTTCACACACATCAGCCATAAGCCATTCCGCATTTGTAACGCTCTCAAGTTTTAGCGCCTTTGGATCGCGATCAATTAAAAGAACTTCATGTCCATTTTCTATAAGTTCGCGCGCAATTGAACGACCGACATTACCTGCGCCTGCAATCGCAATTCTCATATTGATTAAGCCTCTTTCGGAGATTTAGCGAGAGTGGCTTCGACCCCTGCGAGATCAGAATCCGTAACCATTACATGAACCAAGTCGCCCTCTTGGAGCGCGGTGTTTTCAGTAGGAATCATTCCTTCGCCTAATCGAGTAATGAATGCAACTCGGACTTTTGTAGAAGTTTCAATAAGTGAGACCGGTTGTCCAAACCAATCACTGTGAACATGTACTTCGCACAATTGAACTGCGCCACTTGCATCGCGCCACTCTGAACGTGAGCCTTCTGGGGCAAGTCGACGAATAATCTGATCTGTCGTCCAAAGAACTGTGGCCACAGTAGGAATACCAAGACGTTGATAAATTTCTGCGCGAGCAGGATCGTAAATACGTGCAACAACTTTCTTAACGCCATAAGTCTCACGAGCAACGCGCGCCGCAAGAATATTTGAATTATCACCATTGGAAACTGCAGCGAAAGCATCGGCTTTTTCGATTCCGGCTGCGAGCAAAATATCTCGATCGAAGCCGACGCCAGCGATTGTTTCGCCTTTAAAATTTGGACCCAATCTGCGAAATGCCTCTTGATTCTGGTCAATTATTGATACTGAATGGCCGGTTGCCTCTAAATCTATGGCTAAACCAGAACCGACTCGACCGCAACCCATAATCACTACGTGCACGAAGTACAACTTACACCCTTAAGGTTCATCTATGGAATCCAAAATAGGAAACGCCGAAAGTTTATTAAAAGTAGGCGACCGGATAACGGTAGAAATTGGACCCATTGCGCATGGCGGCCATTTTATTGCGCGCCATAAGGGCCAGGTAATTTTTGTTCGTTATGGAATCACTGGAGAAGAAGCTGTCGTAGAAATAACATCGGTATCTTCGAAATTAGCACGTGGCGATGCAGTAGAAATTATTAAGGCATCTGAAGATCGCGTAGTTCCACCCTGCAAGTATGCAGTTCCTGGTGGTTGCGGTGGTTGCGATTTCCAGCACATTGATATTACAAAACAGAGTGAATTAAAGCGTTCGGTAATTCGTGAACAATTCTCCCGTCTTGGCAGAATCGAAATCGATCTTGATGTAATTTCAGTTGAACCAAAGGATGGTCTGCACTGGCGGACCCGAATGGACTTTTCGATTTCAAAGAATGGCAAGCCTGGGCTCTTCTCTGCGCGCAGCAAAGAGGTTACTGAGATTGATAAGTGCCTAATTGCTGTTGAGGCTATAAATGATCCAACAATGTTCTCGCGAAATTGGAAAGGCGACGATCGGTTAGAAGTTGCAGTATCCAATTCTGGCGAGCGAAATGTTTTCAGAGGTGGACGCAGTATTTCTGGACCAACACAATTGCACGAGGTAGTTGGTGAACATACTTTTGAAATATCACCAACCTCTTTCTGGCAGAGCCACAAAGCAGCGCCAGAGACACTCTCAAAATTAGTTATGGATTTATTGGCACTTCGCCCCGGAGATCAAGTCTGCGATCTTTATGGTGGCGTTGGCTTATTCACCGCCCCAATATCGGAAGATGTCGGCGACATCGGCAAAGTCCACCTAATTGAATCAAGCCATCGAGCGACCCAGGATGCACTTAAAATTTTCGACAAGAAGAAAAATGTAATGATTCATTCCGGTCGAGTGGAACAGAAGCTGCCACTGATTAATCGGATTGATGTTATTTTGTTAGATCCGCCACGTACCGGCGCCGGTGAAATGGTTGTCAAGCAGATGATGGCTAAAAAGCCACGGACAATTGTTTATGTTTCATGCGACCCTGCTTCGCTCGCAAGAGATGCCAAGCAACTCGAAGAGGGCGGTTATCACCTAGATCACATCGTTGGCTTCGACCTATTTCCGATGACCCACCACGTGGAATGTGTGGCTCGCTTTACCCTCGGTTAAGATGCGGCCATGAGTAAAAATTCTTTTGGCGCTAAGGTTGAAATTGAAGTATCAGGTAAGAGATACGAAATCTTTGATATCACTAAGTTGCCAGCGGCAAAGACGCTTCCATTTAGCTTAAAAGTTTTACTCGAGAATTTACTCCGCACTGAAGATGGCGCGAATATAACTTCTGCTCAAATAGAAGCACTTGCAAATTGGAATCCAGATTCTGAGCCCGATACTGAAATTCAGTTCACGCCCGCACGTGTAATCATGCAAGATTTCACTGGAGTTCCGTGCATCGTAGATCTAGCAACGATGAGAGAAGCAATCGTCGATTTAGGTGGAGATCCCGCAAAGGTGAACCCACTCGCTCCAGCAGAGCTAGTGATTGATCACTCTGTTATTGCAGATAAATTTGGAACCACAACATCTTTTGAAGAGAATACCGATATTGAATATCAGCGCAATCAAGAGCGCTATAGATTTTTGCGCTGGGGACAGAGCGCATTTGATGAGTTCAAAGTTGTTCCACCTGGAACTGGAATTGTTCACCAAGTAAATATTGAATATTTGGCGCGAGTAATTATGACGCGAAATGTAAATGGTGTGCTCCGTGCATATCCAGATACCGTAGTAGGAACTGATTCACACACGACCATGGTTAACGGTCTAGGTGTATTGGGTTGGGGCGTTGGTGGGATTGAAGCTGAAGCAGCGCTTCTCGGCCAACCTGTTTCAATGCTTATTCCACGAGTAGTTGGCTTTAAATTAAACGGCAAACTTCCAGTAGGTACAACAGCCACTGATTTAGTTCTCACAATTACGCAAGCTCTTCGCAAGCATGGCGTCGTTGGAAAGTTTGTAGAATTTTGTGGCCCCGGAGTAACTGCGCTTCCGATGGCAAATCGGACAACAATCGGAAATATGTCACCGGAATACGGTTCAACTTGTGCAATTTTCCCAATTGATGAGGAAACTATTCGTTACTTGGCTCTCACTGGCAGAAGTGCTGAGCAACTTGCTTTGGTAGAAGAGTATGCAAAGTGCGTCGGACTTTGGCATGACCCAAATGAAGTTCCTCGTTACTCTGAAACTCTGGAATTAGATTTAGCAACAATTGTTCCCTCAATCGCCGGACCGAAACGCCCACAAGATCGAATAGAACTCTCTAATTCAAAAGCAGCTTTCGAAAAAATCGTTCCTACTTATTTCACCGATAAGACTGCAAAATCACCGGTAGATATCTCACTTAATGGCAGCGCTACCTCAGTTTCAAATGGCGCAGTAGTAATCGCATCTATTACATCTTGCACAAATACTTCGAACCCAAGTGTCATGATTGGCGCAGCCCTTCTCGCAAAGAGGGCCGTTGAAAAAGGTTTACGCAGTAAACCTTGGGTGAAAACAACTCTCGCCCCAGGATCAAAAGTTGTGACAGACTATTATGATCGTGCAGGCTTGACTACATATATGGAACAGCTTGGCTTTAACTTGGTTGGTTATGGTTGTGTAACTTGTATCGGCAACTCCGGCCCACTCCCATTTGAGGTTAGCAAAGCGATAAATGAAAATGATTTAGCGGTAACAGCGGTCCTATCTGGAAATAGAAACTTTGAAGGGCGCATCAGCCCAGATGTAAAGATGAACTACCTGGCTTCACCACCCCTGGTTGTTGCATATGCGCTAGCCGGAACCATGGACCATGATTTTGAAAGTGATCCAATCGGTAATGATTTAGCAGGTAATGCGGTCTATCTAAAAGATATTTGGCCAACGAGTGCGGAAATCCAGAGCGTTGTTGATTCTTCGATTTCATCTGAGATGTTCACTAAAGATTATGCAACTGTATTTGAAGGCGATCATCGTTGGAAATCTCTCGATACACCTACTGGAAAAGTTTTTGACTGGGATCTTAAATCTACCTATGTGCGCAAACCTCCTTACTTCGAGGGCATGCCGAGAAATCCAGAACCATTGAAAGACATTGCAAAGGCACGTGTGATGGCAATTCTTGGCGATTCCGTTACAACTGATCACATCTCGCCTGCCGGAAATATCAAAGCTGATTCACCTGCTGGAAAATATTTGGCAGAGCACGGAATTGATCGCGCAGATTTCAACTCATATGGATCTCGTCGCGGTAATCACGAAGTGATGATTCGTGGAACATTTGCAAATATTCGCCTAAAGAATTTGTTGCTTGATGGAGTTGAAGGTGGCTTCACAAAGAATTTCTTAGATGGTGGCGCACAATCAACTATTTACGATGCATCAATGGCCTATCAAGCTGCAAAGATTCCATTAGTAATTCTTGCTGGCAAAGAGTATGGATCTGGCTCATCACGTGACTGGGCCGCTAAAGGGACTGCGTTGCTTGGAGTTAAAGTAGTTATTGCAGAATCATTTGAAAGAATTCATAGATCAAACTTAATTGGAATGGGAGTGCTGCCACTTCAATTCCCTGCCGGAACAAATGCGGTGTCACTTGGATTGAATGGCAGTGAAGAATTTTCTGTCCTTGGAATCGAAGCGCTAAACAGTGGGGGAGTTCCAAAGGTTCTTAAGGTGATTGCGGGCGAGGCGAGTTTCGAGGCGGTAGTTCGAATTGATACCCCAGGAGAAGCCGATTACTTCCGCCATGGCGGCATCATGCAATTTGTGCTGCGTTCACTACTCTAAAAAATAGGGCTTGCTCTAGACTACGACGATGTTGAAGCACCTAGAAAGTATTGCGTCGCCTGCAGATTTGGCGAAGCTTTCGCATTCACAGTTAGCTGAATTATCAGCCGAAATTCGCGACTTTCTAATTGAAAAAGTCTCTAAAAGTGGTGGACATCTAGGGCCAAATCTTGGCGTAGTTGAGTTAACGATTGCGATTCACAGAACATTTGAATCTCCGAAAGACACGATTATTTTCGATACCGGACATCAAAGTTATGTTCATAAATTATTGACTGGCCGGGTATCTGGCTTTGATAAATTGCGCCAACGTGGGGGAATCTCTGGATATCCAAATCGCTTGGAGAGCGAACATGACGTCGTTGAAAATTCACATGCATCTACTTCCTTATCTTGGTCAGATGGCGTTGCTCGCGGAAATTTAATTAAAGGCGATCTAGATAAGACCGTTGTCTGTGTTGTTGGAGACGGTGCGCTCACAGGTGGTATGTCATGGGAAGCTTTAAACAACATTGCATCGAGCGACGAATTGAAACTGGTAATTGTTGTAAATGACAATGAACGTTCTTATTCACCAACTATTGGCGGACTTGCAACCTATCTCTCCACCCTTCGCACAACAAGTGGCTATGAAAAATTCTTGGATTGGGGCAAGGGCGTCCTTGAAAAGACTCCAGTTGTTGGTGGTCCGATTTATGAAACTCTGCACGGCGTTAAAAAGGGCATAAAAGACATTGTTGCGCCACAAGGAATGTTTGAAGATTTAGGTCTTAAATACGTTGGCCCGATTGATGGCCACAACATTGAAGCAATGGAGAGCGCGCTTTTGCAGGCAAAGAATTTTGGCGCACCGGTATTAGTTCATGTAATCACTGAAAAAGGCCGAGGTCATGCACCTGCAATCAATGACTCCGCAGAAAAATTTCATGCAGTTGGGGTAGTAAATCCTGAAACTGGCATCCCAGTTGCTAAGTCGGTCCCTAATTGGACCAGTGTTTTCTCTGATGAGATTTGTGAAATTGGTACCAAGCGTGAAGATATTGTTGCGATAACAGCAGCGATGCTTGGACCAACTGGTTTAGACAAGTTCGCAGAGAAATTCCCAAAGCGCGCGCTCGATGTAGGAATCGCTGAACAACATGCAACAACAAGTGCCGCTGGGCTAGCATTCACCGGATTGCATCCAGTCGTTGCCATTTATTCGACATTCTTGAATCGTGCATTTGATCAGTTACTTCTCGATGTAGCGCTGCATAAGGCCGGTGTAACTTTTGTTCTGGATCGTGCCGGAATTACTGGCGATGATGGACCCTCACATCACGGTATTTGGGATTTAGCGTTAACCGGAATAGTTCCAACTCTGCATGTTGCCGCACCAAGAGATGGTGCAATTCTTAGAGAAACGTTAAATGAAGCGCTTAATATTTCAGATGCACCATCTTTGATTCGTTTTCCTAAGGGTCCGGTGGGTGCCGATATTCCAGCGTTCGAGCGTCGTGATGGCATCGATGTCTTATATCGCGGTGAGAGCGCAGATGTTCTATTGGTCAGCGTCGGAGCAATGGCAAAGATTTGTGTTGAAGCCGCCTCACAGGCCTATCGCGAGGGCGTCGGGGTAACTGTTGTTGACCCGCGTTGGGTTAAGCCTCTTCCTAAGAGCTTGCTGACAATGGCACAACGATATATATCGGTTGTCGTAGTTGAAGATGGAATTCGACATGGTGGAATAGCGAGCACCATTTCAGAAATGTTTAGAGATGCTGATTTAGATGTTCCGATTCATTCGATAGGTGTACCACTTGAATTTATCGAGCATTCAAAGCGTGGAGAAATTTTGGCAGATCTAGGAATGACGGCGCAGAATATTGCTCATCAATTAGTAGCCTGGAGCAGTTCACTTAAAGATAATTTAGTAAATGAAATTACGAAAGCGAAGCAACGCCAGCCGGATGAAAGCGCTGACCGCTAACTTCTTCGCTTATTCCTGTTCGATCTAGGTAAGGCAAAACTCCACCAAGATGAAGTGGCCAGCCACAACCAAGCAGCATACAAATATCGATTTCAGCCGCGGTTGATACAACGCCTTCATCTAGCATCAGGCGTGCTTCACTTGCTAAAGCCTTTAACGCTCGGATTCGAACTTGATCAGAAGTCGATGCTTTATTGCCCGCTTTAATTAGTGTGAGTGCAGCGGGATTTGGATTCAATCCACCCTTGTCATCTTTGATGTAGAAAGTTTTAACTCCTTCTTTTACGAAGGCCTGCATTGTTGGAGAAATGCGATAGCGATCACCAAGGCTTTTATGAAGTGTTTCTGCTACATGTAGCGCCACTCCAGGTCCCACTAATCCAAGAAGTTCAAGAGAGGTCATTGGCAGACCGAGCGGCTTCATTGCCGAATCTGCAACATCTGGGGGAGTTCCTTCATCAATCGCATCAGTTATCTCGCCCATGAATCGAGTTAGTAGGCGATTAACAACGAATGCTGGGGAGTCTTTTACGATAACCATTGTTTTCTTAAGTTCTTTTCCGATTGCAACTGCGGTCGCCGTTGTCGCATCATCCGTCGCTGGCGTTCTAGCAATTTCGAGCAACGGCATAATTGCAACAGGATTAAAGAAGTGGAAGCCAATAACTCGTTCCGGGTTTGCAAGCCCTTCGGACATCTTCGTTACTGATAGCGAAGAGGTATTTGTAGCCAGAATGCACTCGGTAGAAACAATTTTTTCAAGCTCTTTGAATAACTTCTGCTTTAGTTCGAGCTCTTCAAATATTGCTTCAATTACGAATGAGGCGTCAGCAAAAATTGATTTATCTGTTGAGCCAGAAACCAGAGATGAGAGTCGTGCTGCACTCTCTGGGCTCATGCGTTTCTTCTCGACTAGTTTCGTTAGTTCACCGCGGATATATGCAAGGCCTTTATCTATTCGTTCTTGATCAAGATCAGTAATCACTACTGGGACCTTTAAATTGCGCAGAATAATTAGAGCGAGTTGGGAGGCCATGAGGCCGGCACCAACCACGCCAACTTTACTTACCTTACGAGCCAGGGCCGGCTTAGGTGCGCCTTCTACTTTCTTTCGCTTCTTTTGAATTAAGTTAAATGCATATAAGGAGGCACGGAGCGGATCGTTCATCGTAAGATTTGCAAGCTCCTGATCCTCGGCGCCAAAACCAGCACCCAAAGTATTTGTTCTTGCGGCTGCGATTAAATCTAGGGCCTTTATCGCTTGCGGAATCTCTGCGCCCCCGAATTTCTTGGCTACGGCAGCTTTGCCAGTATTAATAGCCTCGGTCCATTCGTTTTCATCTTTTGTAAAATCTTTACGATCAATTTTCATCGAACCATTTAATACTGCAACTGCAAATTTGATTGAGTTCTCGATGAAATCTGCTGGCTCAAATACTGCATCAACAACACCAAGGGCTAATGCTTCTTTCGACTTCATCATTGTGTTGTTATTTAGCGCGTTTAAAATGATTACTTGAACTGCGTTCTTAGGTCCAATCAATTTAGGCAAGATAGTTGCGCCGCCCCAGCCAGGAACTAAGCCAAGAAATACTTCAGGGAGCGCGGTAAATGCTGTAGTTGCAACAGTTCGATATCTGCAATGTAAGGCGACCTCGAGCCCACCACCTAGAGCTAAGCCATTTACAAATGCGAATGTTGGCTTGGAACTTTCGCCGAGCCTACGGAAAACATCGTGGCCAAGTTTTCCAATTGCTAGGGCTTGTTCGCGATCATTTAAAAATGATAGAGCCGAAAGATCGGCGCCAGCTGCAAAGATGAATGGCTTTCCAGTAATTGCAATTGCGATTGATGAACTGGCTTCTGCAACTTTGATCGCTTCGTTTAAAGAGGCAAGTGATTGTGGACCGAAAGTATTAGGACGATTGTGGTCCATACCGTTATCTAAAGTAATCAGCGAGATGCTTCCGTTGTGCCCAAATAGCGTTAAATCAATCTCTCTAACATGGGCAGCAGTTATTACTTCGTCCGGTGCGCCTTCCGGTAACTTTATTTCGCTCATTATTTGCCAGCCTTTCCAGCAAAATGTGGGTTCTCCCAAATTACTGTTCCACCCATACCAAGCCCGATACACATCGTGGTCACGCCATATTTAACTTCTGGATGTTCTTCAAAACCACGAGCTAAATTAATCATCAAACGAACGCCTGATGATGCAAGTGGGTGTCCGACTGCGATAGCACCGCCATAGAGATTCACTCTGGGATCATCGTCAGCAATTCCAAAGTGATCTAAGAACGAGAGCACTTGAATAGCAAAAGCTTCATTGATTTCAAATAGGCCGATATCTTCAATACTTAAACCGGCTTTTGAGAGCGCTTTGATTGTGCTTGGGACTGGCCCATATCCCATGATCTCTGGTTCAACTCCAGCAAATGCAAATGAAACTAATTTAGCTTTGATAGTTAGACCAAGTTCCTTTGCTTTGGATTCACTAGCAAGGATTGCTGCGGTTGCACCGTCATTTAACCCTGCAGCATTTCCAGCAGTCACATTTCCCATTGGACGAAATGGTGTCTTTAGCGCACCGAGTGCTTCAACTGTTGTTCCAGGACGAGGAGGTTCATCAACTGTGGCAACGCCCCATCCGAGTTCTACAGATCGAACTGCAACCGGAATTAAATCTCGTTGAATTTTTCCGGACGAGTAGGCAGCAGCAGTTTTATTCTGTGATGCAACTGCATACGCATCTGCGCGAGCTTTAGTTAGATGTGGAAATTTGTCATGCAATCTTTCAGCAGTCATTCCCATTTGAAGCGCATCGGTATCAACTAATTTTTCAGCTAAGTAACGAGGATTTGGATCCATGCCTTCACCCATTGGATGGTGTCCCATATGTTCAACGCCGCCAGCAATTGCAAAGTCATACTGTCCCATTGCGATGGCTCCGGAAACTGTTGTTACTGCAGTTAATGCACCCGCGCACCAACGGTCAATTGAATAACCTGGAACGCTATTTGGAATTCCTGCGAGCAGAGAGACGCTTCGCCCAATATTCATACCTTGATCGCCAGTTTGAGTAGCCGCGGCGATTGCAACATCATCAATTAACGCTGGTGAAACTTTTGGATTTCGCTCTAAGAGGCCGCGCAAGATTCGCACCATGATGTCATCGGCTCTGGTTTCAGAGTACAAACTGCCAGCTTTACCAAAAGGGGATCGGACGGCATCAACTAGAACTACGCGCTCACTCATGAATGGCTCCTACTGAAATACGGTTTATGTTCCCGTAATGTTACCCGTCAGTAGGAAAAATTGGAAGAAGGCCCGAAATTTAAGCGTTAGAGACTAGAACTTTCTTCGGTGCTAAGTATGCGCGCAAGGTCACGGTTAAGTAAATCGCCCAGACGACCAACTGCAACCAGGAGATTTTGGTGCTAATTCCGATAGTTCCTGAAAGTAGCGTTGTGATCGTTGGATCGGCATTAACCCAATTCCAAACATATGAATCTTCACCCGGCAGTGCGCCAAACTCTTGAAATTCGTGAATCGCATAAGAAAGAACTCCAGCTGCGATAACGATTAGTGCGATACCTGTGATTGTAAAAAATTTTCCTAAATTAATCTTTAAGCTGCCGCGGTAAATTGCGATACCTAACAGAACCGCTAGTGCTAGTCCGAGAATTAATCCAATCGTAGGAGAGGAATCGTCAGAAACAGTTTTAAAGTTAGAGTATACAAAGAGCGCTGTTTCTAGGCCCTCGCGTGCAACTGCGAAGAAGGCTGCAGAGATCAAAGCTATTTTGCCTAGTGGCATTGCATATTCAATTTTTCCTTGCAGATCGCTCTTTAATCCGCGTGCAACTCGCTTCATCCAAAAAACCATATAGGTAACAAGAATTACCGCAACAAGTGAAGTTGTTCCGGCAAACATTTGTTCCCCGGCTTCAGAAAGTTGAGTGGAAGTGAAAGATAAGAAAGCACCAAAAACCAGGCTAGCCACAATGGCGACGCTGACTCCGGTCCAAAGCGCGGGAAGTGATTTGCGCTGGTTTGATTTAACCAAATAAGCAACAAGGATTCCGATGATAAGTGCGGCCTCTAGGCCTTCACGCAGAGCTATTAAAAATGTGCTGTACATGTGGAAGAGGCTAGATTGTTAGACTTAATTACGCAACTCAAATGTTGCGTAATTAGTCACTTTCAGCGGTGGGCGTTTCAGGTTCGTCACCTTCACCCTCGGTAACCTCGACGACAAGTGGCTCTTTCTCGCTCAAAATAGCCGTTAACGGGCCTAAAACGAGCTCAATCTGCCAAGGTCTAGCCCCAAACTCAACCAGCTCGTTAGTGACAAATGCGCGACGATCGGTATCACTTTCTGGGGGAGTTGGCCAACAAACCCTTCGGACGGCTTCGGGGGATATCAAATTTTCAGGAGGTATGACGTTAGCAGCAGCGCACTCTGCAATTGCGGCCTTGGCATGTGTAAGTCGGGCATAACCAATTGGATTTCGACTTTGCCACATCTTCGCAGGTGGCAGACCTTCTGAGGGAAGGCGCAATTTAGGTAAGTCTTCGCCTTCAAGGTTTTGAGCCTCTTCAAATAATTTAAACCATTCTTCAAATGGCATATCTGTTAATCGAGTTCGACGTAGAAGCGCCTTTTTGAAATCACCAAATCCCTTGGGAGGTTTGGTAGCAATTGCGAGGAGAGTTTCATCATTGAATACCCGCCCGGGCGCTAGGTCAATCTCTTTACCAAATTCATTTCGAGCGATCCATAGCGCTCTAATGATTGCTAGCGCATTTAAGTCACGAATTTTATGAATTCCAGATGCTCGGCGCCAAGGATCTTTTCTTGGTTGTGGCGCGGGCGCTTTAAGAATTGCAGCAAAATCTTCCTTAGCCCATTCTAACTTTCCAGCCGCAATTAAGAGTTTTTCAATCTCGTTCCGCAATTCAATTAAAAGTTCAACATCTAAAGCAGCATAGTTGAGCCACTCTGGACGCAATGGCCGGATTGACCAATCAACAGCGCTATGTTCTTTCGCTAACGTCACTCCCAGAAGTTGTTCAGTGAGTGGCCCAAGACCGACGCGCTCGCAACCAGCAATACGCCCTGCTAATTCTGTATCAAACATGATTTGTGGGTTGATTCCGACTTCTCGCAGACAGGCTAAATCTTGCGTAGAAGCGTGAATAATCCATTCCTGATCTGCGAAGGCGTCATTTAATTCACTCCAATAATGAGTCTGCCCAACTGCAATCGGATCGATTAGATGTAGACCGCCACCGTTTCGCTTGATTTGAATCAAATATGCTCGCGCTGAATATTTGTAACCAGATGCACGTTCTGCATCAATTGCGATTGGTCCTGTGCCATGCGAAAGTTGCGAAGTCATTTCAGCAAGAGCTTCAGAAGTTTCAATTAAATCTGGAACTCCACTTAGTGGCGCAAGAAGAGCTTCTGCCATTATCTACTGCGACTTAGCTGGGTTACACCATCTGGAATCGGTGCAAGGCCGGCCGACATTTCTAAGAGCTCAACCCAGGCGCGAATGTGGTCTGCAATGTTTTTACCTGATGTTGGTGTCCAAGATGCTCTCACTTCTAATTCGCTATCTTCATCCAAGTTTTCTAGCGTTCCAAAAGAAACACTTGCAACTTTTGTAACTGTTCCACTAGGTGCGGTGTAATCACAACCATTTGCCTTAAGTGATTCCATTAACCAAGCCCAACCGATATTACAGAGCATCGGATCTGCAGCCATTTCATTATCAATTGCAGCGCGAACAAAAGTGACGCATCTATATTTACCAGACCAGCCCTCTTGACCGTCTGGATCATGGAGCAAAACAAAACGTCCAGTTGCGGCATCTTCTAAAACATCCGCAGTCATTGCAAAGGCATAAGGTGCGAGTTTTTGCGGGGCGGGAACTTCTTCTAAGAGAATTTCAGATCTTGGCTTGATAGCGCGAATCGAAGCGGTAATTTCCTCAAAATTCACGTCCATGTGAAAAGGGTAAGGCGTTAATCCTTGTTACTGAGGAAGGCGCGAGCAACTTTTACTGTGGTCTGTATTAACCTCTTCCAATGGCTGCGATACTCGCTCTCTTTTCCAGCGTTCTCTGGGGCACTGCAGATTATCTGGCTGGAAATCTGACCAAAAGATTTAAAGCAATCGCCGTAACCGGCGTATCCCAAGCATTTGGATTAGTCACCGGAATTGTTTTAGTTATTGTCACCGGCTCTTTTATTGCACCGAATCTAAGTTGGAATGGTTATTTTCTCCCAGCCGCAGGCGCGGGTATCGCAGGATTTTTTGGATTGGTTTCTTTTTATTCTGGACTTGCAACTGGCCGAATGGGAGTTGTTTCACCGATCAGCACGCTAAGTGCGGTGATTCCATTGTCTGTTGCAATTATTTCAGGTGAGCGCCCAACATCAATACAAGTGTTAGGAATGGGAATTGCACTTTTAGGTGCATTCTGTGCATCGGGCCCGGACATCGTTAAAGGTTTACCGATTAAGCCACTTCTTTATGGGTTAGGTGCGGCACTTGGTTTTGGAATCGCATTAGCTTTTATGGCTCAAGGATCAAAGACGAGTTCGCTTATGACAATGACATCGATGCGCGTTGTATCGGTTTCAATGTGCATTTTTCTGGCACTTCGTTTTCGCACCGTTGGTGGCTTTAGGGTTTCTGATCTTAAAATTTTAGTCATTATCGGTATAACAGATTTTGCGGCAAACCTAATGCTTGGAGTAGCAACCACTAAAGGCTTAGTTTCAGTAGCGATGGTTTTTGGTGCGCTATTTCCAATCGTTACATCTCTTCTGGCATTTAAGTTCTTAAATGAACGACTTCATAAAGTTCAGTACTTAGGGATTCTCTTTGCAGTGGCCGGCGTCTCTTTGATCTCGATTGGCTAATTCCTGATTAGTTTCAAGAAAGTTTCACCCTCTATTTTTTCACTTGACTCAACTGTGAAATTTCTGGTTAACGCACTTAGATCGTAGATATTCTCGCCACCAGTTTTTGCACTAATTGTTAAATAAAGTTGATCTATTACTTCGGCTGCCAGTAATTCTTTGAGGATTTCAATTCCACCCTCAACCAAGATATTTTCACCAAACTCAGTGCGGGCCCTTTGAAGCGCGCTCACTGGATCTAGTTGCCAGAGGTGGAGTAAATGATTGGCTAAAACGCTCTCTGGAATCTCGCCGGTTTTGGAAATGACAATTAGGGGGAGCGGAGTGTTCGCATACGGTTCATTTCTGGCGGTGTTGCCGCCGATAAGAATGGCTGAAGCTTGGGCCCGTAGTTCGTGAAATCGGAGCCGGTCTTGCGGGGAGCTAAGCGTTTTGGAGTTACCGCTTAACGTGGTGCTGCCATCGCTTCCAATAACTAAGTTGGCCATAACTCGCTTGGCAACGATGCTCATAAGCAAACCGTAGTGTCAGTGGTCTGATTTATCATTTTTGACATGATCATCGATTGCCAAACCTGCACCATGCGCGACATCTCCTGTGATGATTGCGTTGTATCTGTACTTCTAAATATCACTGCTGCGCCAGCAAGTGAAATTTCAAAGAGCCAAATTAATGCGCTCTCAGTTCTCTCTGAGAAAGGGTTAGTCCCGCCACTTCGCTATGTGAATTAGTCGTACACGCCTAGAAACAAGCGTAAATCTCCGAAATATTTGAACTCGGGTATACCCACTGGTTACCCTTCTCCGATGAAGTTGCTTAAGTTGGCTGCGCAGATTCTTAGCGCTGTAATGGCAATATCGCTCCTGCCTATTTCAACGGCCAGCGCCGCACCTTCACTTAATGATGTGCGAACCAAGATTCGGATTTTGCAAGAACAGGCTGCGACTGCAGGAGAAGCAGCACAAGCGGCTAAAGTTGAATATGCCTCGTTGACTCGGAAACTCCAATCCGTACAACGCCAAGTGGCTGATGATGCCGCGACTGTTGCGAAATTTAAGAACTCTCTTGGCGCAATAGCGAATGAGCAATATAAGAATGGCTCAATGAGTCGCAGCCTTGAACTTCTTTTTTCATCAGATCCGAGACTCTTCTTAGCAGCGGCGGGATCTTTAGAGTCCGTTACAAGAAAACAATCACTTGCGCTAAAAAAATATAGTGTTGCTAAACAGAGGTTGACTGCTACCTCATTGACAGTAAATGACAAGTTAACTCTGGCTAAGAGGGCGCAAGATAGATATCTGGCACAAGAGAAATCAGTAAGGGACAAGCTAGCGTCAGCAGAGAAATTATTTAATTCACTTTCGAAAGCTGAACGCGCACGGCTCGCAAAATTGAACGCAGATGCCGAGAGCGCAGATCAAAGAGCATCTAAAGCGATTGCAGCGAAATCAAATCTTGGTTCTGGTCGAGGTTCAATTGCGCTCCGTTTCTCACTTAAACAAATGGGCGATCGATATGTTTATGGAGCAGCAGGACCAACGCTCTGGGATTGCAGCGGATTAACGATGAGAGCTTTTGGTACAGCTGGAGTCTCGCTGCCCCATTCTGCAGCCGCCCAAGCAAGATATGGCAAACGCATTGCACTCAATCAATTGAAACCAGGGGATTTGGTCTTCTTTGGCCGCAATCGATATATCTCGCATGTAGGAATCTATATAAGTAAAGGAAGAATGGTGAATGCACCTAAACCTGGCTCTCAGGTGAAGATAATGAAATTCACTCCAAACTTCGGTTCACTAAGTTTTTACGGTGCCCGCCGAATCTAATGACCGCAAGATTCTTCTTGTCACCAATGATTTGGGACCAAGATCTGGCGGCATTGAAACTTTCATTCTTGGATTACTTGAAAAATTAGATGGTTCACAGATAGCGATTTATACCTCTTCGCAATCTGGAGATGCTGCATTTGACCTTAGACTGCAGGATAAATTTGGTGTCACAATTTATCGCGACCGCTCAAAAATATTGTTACCAACCCCAAGAGTTATAAGTTCAGTCAAGCGAATAATGAAAGTTCATAATTCAAAGACAATCTGGTTTGGTGCATCGGCGCCGCTTGCTTTAATGGCGCCAAACCTCCGTAAGGCTGGGGCCACACGAATTGTGGCGCTAACTCATGGACATGAAGTCTGGTGGGCGAAAGTTCCACTCTTCAATCTAGCGATGCGACGAATTGGAAACTCCTGTGATGTTCTTACCTACCTCGGAGAATTCACTAAATCTGCAATTTCGAAATCAGTTGGAGATCGAGTTTCACTTGTACAAATAGCTCCTGGAATTTCAACGCAATTCTTTATCCCTGGAAGCAAACCAGCAGATTTACTATCGAAATACCGCATTGATAATCGACCAACTCTAATTTGTGTAGGTCGTCTGGTTCACCGCAAAGGGCAAGACAAGTTAATAGAAGCGATGCCAATAATAAGAAAGTCAATCCCAGATGCGCTCCTTCTAATAATTGGCGGTGGGCCCCGTGAAAAGTTCTTAAAGAAGAAGATTGCAAAACTTCAACTATCAAATGATGTGCAAATGCTTGGACGAATTACCTACGACCAACTTCCAAGACACATCTTGCTCGGTGATGTCTTTGTATCTCCATCGAGATCTAGGCTTGCTGGTTTAGAGGTCGAAGGCCTAGGAATTGTTTATCTAGAGGCTGGTTCATGTGGACTCCCAGTAATAGCTGGAGATTCAGGTGGCGCGCCAGATGCAGTTCAAATTGGTAAGACCGGTTTAGTAGTAGATGGAAGAAACGTCAATGAGATTGCGGATGCGTGTATTGAACTTCTCTCGAACACAGTTAAAGCTAAGCAATATGGCGCTGCTGGTCGTATTTGGGCAGAGAACAATTGGAATTGGGATTTATGGGGCAAGAAATTCGCTGAAGTGTTAAAAAGCTAAAAGTTTATTCTCAATTCCGATAGCAATGGCTTGGGTGCGATTGACAACTTCGAATTTTCGGTAAATGGATGCCAAGTGACTTTTAATTGTTGCTTCTGTCAAGAAAAGTTCACTCGCCATAGCTTTGGCCGTAATACCGCGAGGCAAGAGGAGTAAAACTTCGCGCTCTCGTTTAGTTAGAGGAGTAAGAGGTTTCTGATTCTTACCAGATTCATTTAGAAAGTACTTAGGAAAGTTCAAGTTACTTCGTAATTCCATTAGCGTTTCACCTAGTTCACCAAAACTATCGAGCGAGTTATTAATCTCGGAAATGGCTTTGCGAATCTCAATCGAGAATACGGTCTTCGATTTTTCCGCTATCAGTGGAATATCTGCACTAAGTAGATCGCAGAGTTTGGTAACTTGGTTTCTAATCGAACGAAATTTGGTCCGATCATCAGAGGATAAGTTCGCTCTTCCTGCCGCTGAATCTAAAATATTGCAGATTGCCAAAAGTTCCTCGCTTATATCGTCGTGTAAATCACGAGCGGTTTTCACGTAAAGAGAGCTTCGATTTCCTCTGCAAATTCCTGGCCGACAACATGTCGTTTCATGGAAAGTTTGGCTGTCAATTGGCCACCCGCAATTGTGAAATCAGTAGCCAAGATTGTGAACTTTCGAATTGATTCCGCACGACTTACAGCTTTATTGGCCTCATCGATAGCGGTTTGAATTACAGAAAGTAAATCTGGATCCTTGGTTAAATTAGCGATCGTTGCGCCCTCTTTCTTATTCGCAACGATCCAACCCTTTATTGCATCGGGATCAATTGTTACTAGAGCGGCGATAAATGGTTTGTTATCTCCAACAACCATGCACTGGCTCACGAGTGGATGTGCTCGTACTCGGTCTTCAAGAACTGCTGGGGCAACATTCTTTCCGCCCGATGTAACAATCAACTCTTTCTTGCGACCAACAATTGAAAGGAAACCTTGATGATCAATGGTTCCGAGATCGCCACTTTTAAAGAAGCCATCACTTGTAAAGACTTCGTTGTTGGCAGCATCGTTCTGCCAGTAACCATTCATCACGATTGCACCTTTAATAAGTACCTCGCCATCTTCAGCAATCTTTACTGTTGTTCCAGGAAGCGGGCGACCTACAGAACCGACACGCTGCGCAGAAGTTAAATTCAACGTTGCACCCGCAGTTGTTTCAGTTAAGCCGTAACCTTCCAAAATGTTTATTCCGGCGCCACGATAGAAGTGACCCAACCTCTCGCCGAGCGGAGCTCCACCAGAGATTGCAGCCTCAACACGTCCGCCCATTCCAGTTCTAATCTTGGAATAAACGAGCTTGTCGAAGATGGCATGCTTCAAGATAAGTCCGACGTTCTTCTCTTTTGAATCTTGTGCTTCGCTATAAGCGATTGCAATTGCTGCCGCTTTGCGGAAGATAGCGCCCTTGCCGGCCGCTTCAGCCTTAGCTTCTGCGCCGTTATAAATCTTTTCGAAAATTCTTGGAACTGCAAGGACGAATGTTGGCTTAAATGTTCCAAGATCTGCTGGAAGTCTTGTGATGTCGCCACAATGTGCGAGGTGAAGCCCGGCAGTTATCGCACCGACCTGAACCATTCTGCCAAAGACATGTGCAACTGGAAGGAATAGAAGTGTTGAACCACCAGGTTTTAAGAATAGATCACTTGCACCTTGAACAACATTTCCACATTCTGACATGAAATTTCCATGAGTTAACTGAACGCCTTTTGGTTTTCCAGTAGTTCCAGATGTGTAGATAAGAGTGGCTAGTGAATCAGGAGTAGGAGAGTTTCTGCGAGTCTCAACATCGCTATCTGAGATTTTGCTTCCAAGAGTTGAAAGTTCATCGAGTGCGCCATCAGTTATGGTCCAAATCGATTTACATGCTGATGTGATTACGGGATTCACAATTTCACGATGTTGCGGAGTCTCAACAATGATTGCAACTGCTCCAGAATCGGCGAGAATCCATTCGACTTGCTCAGCACTTGAAGTTTCATAAATTGGAACTGAAACGCCTCCGGCATACCAGATTGCGAAATCTAAAACTGTCCACTCATATCGAGTCTTAGCCATGATTGCGACTCGATCGCCAGCTTTTATATTTGCAGCGATTAAGCCTTTCGCTACCGCACGAACTTCATCATCAAACTCTTTAGCGCTGACGCCCTGCCAACCTTGGCCTAGCGGCCGAGATAGCGTGATGCGATTTGGCTCATTTGCTGCGCGATCAGCGACTAAGTCGGAGAGATTGCCCTTGGTTGCTGGTGGGACGATTGCTGGGACGGTGTATTGATCCATAAGTCGAAGGCTATCGCCGAGGTAGGTATTTTTGGAAGATATTTTGGGTAAAGTTTAGGCATGAGCAATATTTCTGAGAATTCGATAACAATTGAAGCCCCAATTACCGATGTAGCTGGAGTCCTAACCGACCTTGCAAGTTATCCAACCTGGTCGACTGCAATAAAGAGCGTTGAAGTTCAGGCCAGTGATGAAACCGGCCGCGCAACTAAGGCGAAGATTTCAATTGATGCTGGGGTTATGAAAGACCGCGTCATTCTGGATTATGACTGGAGCAAAGCGCCAGCCGAAATTACCTTTGAATTAGATGACGCCGATCTCTTAACCGAGATGACTGGTGCATATAAATTAATTGATAATGGTGATGACACCACGACAGTTACTTATGAATTAACGGTCGCACTCTCAATGCCAGTACCTGCGATGATGCGACAGAAGGCAGAACGTGCAACGATCGACCTTGCACTCAATCAATTAAAAGCAAAACTAGAGAGTTAATTTCATTTGGCAAATTCAGATCTGGCCATAGGAATAGATATTGGTGGCACCAAAGTTCTTGGTGGTGTTGTGGATCAAAGTGGCAATATTCTTCGCACCTTTAGAAAAGATACGCCTAAAGCTGGTGGCAACGAATT
>CANNIM010000002.1 GCA_947505195.1 Actinomycetota bacterium | reverse complement strand
TTCTTGGAGGCTGGTAATTAGATCGCTTCCAGGCGCGAACTATCGCAAGAATCATCGCATCCATATCTTTCATATCGACTGCGCCACGACCCCATAAATAGCCATCTTTAATCTCTCCACCAAATGGGTTTACGGTCCAATCGTCAGCACTCGCTGGAACTACGTCGAGGTGTCCATGCACGACAAGGCCAGGTCGACTTTGATCCACTCCCACAATTTTTGCTACAACATTTACGCGATTTTCTCCAGTGACAATTTGCTCTGAATCTATTCCTACTTCGGCGAGCTTCTTGGCAACATAATCCGCCATTGATCTCTCATCGCCAACTCCGTCACCAAAATTAACGCTTGGAATCCGAATCATTTCCTGGGAGATTGAAATACATTCCTCTTCCAAGAGAGCAATATCAATTGGGCCTGTAATAGCCATATTTTCTGTCTTCGCATTCTTTGCCTTCTTTAACATAGGCCCTATCTTGCCTCAATTGTGATGATGCGCGTGCGATTGGTATCGTTGCGCCACTCAATGATTTCCATCGGTCCGGGTGGCGGAATTGGCAGACGCGCTAGCTTGAGGTGTTAGTTCCCGCAAGGGATTAGGGGTTCAAGTCCCCTCTCGGACACGAGAAGTAAAATCGCAACTCGTTAAACCATAGAATGAATAAGTTAACCAAAGGGAGAAAAATGCAGTCAAAGGGATACGCAGTTCTAGAAGCATCAAAGGCCTTAGTTCCATTTACCTTTTCTAGACGTGAATTGCGACCAGCAGATGTTGCGCTACAAATTGAATATGCCGGAATTTGCCATTCAGATATCCATCAAGCCCGCGAAGAGTGGGGGCCAGCAATATTTCCTATGGTGCCAGGTCATGAAATTGCCGGCGTTGTAACAGAAATTGGAAGCTCAGTCACAAAATTTAAAGTTGGCGACCGCATAGGTGTCGGTGTTTTCATAGATTCTTGCCGTAAATGTGACTCATGCAAATCAGGACTTGAGCAATACTGCATCGAGGGAATGACTGGTACCTATAATGGTTACGAACGCGATGGCAAAACAGTTGCACAAGGCGGATACTCCGATACTTTTATTGTCGATCAAGATTACGCCGTAACTATTCCCGCAAATTTAGATATGGCTGGAGTCGCGCCACTTCTATGCGCAGGTATAACGCTCTATTCACCACTTAAGAATTGGGGAGCCGGAAAAGGTAAGAAGGTCGGAATCATTGGGCTTGGCGGGCTTGGGCACATGGGACTTAAATTCTCAGTCGCTCTTGGCGCACACACAACCGTCTTTTCGCATTCTCCTTCTAAAGAGGCGGATGCAAAGAAGATGGGAGCGCATGATTTCGTCGTAACAAAGGACCCAGCAACTTTGGCAGCGATGGCCAAAGATTTCGATTTGATTCTAAATACAGTTTCTGCGGATATGGATTTGACGCCATTCCTAGAACGTTTGAAATTGGATGGAACATTAGTATTGATCGGTTTGCCGGGCAAACCATATGAAATAAGTACACCAACGCTTCTAGCTCAGCGCCGCTCTCTTGCAGGTTCAATGATTGGTGGAATTTCACAGACCCAAGAAATGCTCAACTTCTGCGGTGAACACAATATTGTGAGCGATGTTGAAGTAATCGAACCTTCATATATAAATGAGGCTTACGAACGGACCGTAAAAAGCGATGTGAAGTATCGCTTTGTAATTGATGCCAAGAAGTTCTAAATTCGCTAGTTAAAGTTATGTAGTAACGCTGCAATCATTGGGGCAAGGAATAGTGCTGGTAGGAGATTTCCTACCGGCACTTGCTTTATTTTGAGCATGCGCAAACCTATTCCAAGGAGCAGAATTCCACCGGTAACGGTCATCGCTAATATTTGATAATCCGGTAACACTGCGCCAAGAACTAGTCCAACACTGGTCCAGGCAAATTGATAAATCCCAACAGGCAGTGCCGATACTGCAACTCCCCAACCTAAAGTTGCCGCAAATGCGATTGAGGTGACGCCGTCAAGAATGCTCTTAAGAACTAATAAATCAATCCCCGCGCCCGTGCCATCACTAATTGAACCGAGTATTGCCATTGGGCCAATTACGAATAAAAGTGATGCTGATACAAAGCCATCAACGAATGGGCTTGAACCATTCGGATCAAATCGATTTTTCAAACTGATGCCAACGACTTCCAGCCGCTTCTCAATCGCAAGAGCGTTTCCAATTAGTGCACCCAACAGAAGCGAAGCAAGAACCGCAAGAATTGCCCAGCCTTTCGGAAGCGCCCCTATAAAATCTTTGTTCCACAAATGACGAATGGCATCTGCGGCAGCCAATAACGTTACAAAGCCGAGGGCTGTTGTGATCAGCTCTCGAGTTTCTTCTTTAAATTTCGAACCCGCAAAAATACCTATCCCTGAACCAACAAGTATTGCAAGAACATTAATTATTGTTCCAAGACCCGTAAACATCTGCTTAAACCTCCGGTCGAATCGGTAGACTCTAACAGTGAATTTAAGAGGCGCTGGCGAGAAAATTACTCACTTCCTGAAACCGGCACGAACAATCCCGATCACGCCCTGGACAGCAAAAAACCGTTGGGCTTTGACCCCACGAATTGGTGTTGTTTTGTTTTTGGGATTAGCGCTATTCGGTCTAGGTGAATCACTTCTAATTCAATCAACAATTGGAAACTCCCCCTGGGTTGTATTGGCCGAAGGTCTGTCGCTTCAAACTGGACTTACGATCGGAGAAAGTACCGCCCTGGTTTCAATCTGCGTTCTTGCGCTCTGGTGGCCGTTACGAGAGAAACCCGGTCTTGGAACTCTAAGCAATATTGCGGTTATTGCGGTATTCATTCAGATTGGTGTTGACCATGTGCCAGAGGTTCGTGACTTTCTGTTTCTGCAGATTCTCTACGTTTTAATCGGAATTGGTTTAGTTGGTGCAGGCTCGGCTCTATATATAACTTGTGGAATGGGAGCTGGACCTAGAGACGGACTTATGACATCAATTCACCGACATACCGGGATCAGAATCTCAAGAGCAAGGCTGAGCGTTGAGCTAACCGTTCTCATCATTGGAAAATTGCTAGGGGGATCGCTCGGCATCGGGACTGCAATGTTCGCCCTCTTCATTGGTAATTCAATTGCAACGAATTTGGGCTTGGTCTCTAAAATTTCCAATCGATTGCGTTAACGCCTAATTTTGCCAGCTTGACGTTGGCTTCACTGAAGGGTTTGGAACCGAAGAAACCACGATAAGCCGAGAGTGGACTTGGATGTACTCCGATTATCAGTTTCGATGTATCTATTAGCGGTGCAAGCTCCTGTGCGCTCTTCCCCCATAAAATAAAAACAACTGGTCGTTGCGATAGAAATTTAACCACAGCTTCAGTAAAAATCTCCCAACCAATATTCGCATGCGCCTGACTTAAATGCGGTGTGGTTGTAAGAACTCGATTTAAAAGAAATACGCCCTTATCTTGTAAAGGGTAGAGATTCCCAGTGCTGGGAATTACACCAACATCTTCGGATAACTCCTTAAAAATATTCTTAAGAGTGGGCGGAAACTTCTTGACATCGCTTGGAACGCTAAAAGCCAAACCCATTGCGTGTTCTGGTGTTGGATATGGGTCTTGGCCCAGAATCACTACCTTGATAGATTCAATAGGAATCTCGAAGGCTTTAAAAATTAAACCATCTTCTGGAATACGTAATTTGGGAAGATCAATTCTAGACAAAAGGCGTTTTGAGTCCGGAATAGCTTCCTGCCATTGCGAGGGCAGTTTTTCGTAAAGCATTCAGTCAGTTCTAACTGATTGCGTTTGCTGTAAAACGATTATTAGTCACAGCAACGTTGATTGGCATCTCATAGGCAGTAGTCAAATTCTCCGAAGTGACGACTCCGCCTATTGCGCCACTTGCAACGATATGTCCTGATTTCAACAAGAGCGCATGGGTTGAGCCAGCAGGGATTTCTTCTATGTGATGTGTAATCATGAGCGTCGCAGGTGAGTATGGATCGGATGCCAGGGCATCAAAGCGGCGAAGCAGGTCCTCACGACCACCTAAATCCAAACCAGCCGCCGGCTCATCAAGCAAAAGAATTTCTGGATCGGCCATTAATGATCTCGCGATAAGCGTTCGCTTCTTCTCACCTTCACTTAGAGTGAAGAACTTTCGCTCGGCTAATTCGCGAACTCCGAGAGTTGTTAAAAGTCCTTGCGCTCTAGATTCATCCCAAAGTTCATATGCTTCTTGCCATCTGCCTAACATTGCGTACGCTGCAGTTAAAACCACATCCAAAACTTTTTCATCTTCAGGAAATTGGTTTACGAGGGTTGATCCCATGAAACCAATTCTGGGGCGAAGCTCAAATACATCTACAGCGCCTAATTTCGATCCGAGAATATGGACGGTGCCAGTAGTTGGATGAATCTGACTAGAACAGAGTGAGAAGAGCGTCGATTTTCCGGCGCCATTGGGTCCAAGAATTACCCATCGTTCGTTCTCATTAACTTGCCAATCAATTGGACCAAGAATAGTTTTACCGTCACGAACAACAGTTACATTCTCTACTTGCAGAACCTGGGCCACAGGCGTAAAGATACCTGTATCGGGAGCAAGTTAATGCGCCGAACCGCTAATCTAGGACCATGAGCCAAGAAAAATTAGAACACACTGGCCTAATACTAATTTCTGGAATCGATGCTCCGGGAGTTACTCAAGCCCTTTTTGCTTGCTTAGAACCCTTCGCCATAGCAATTTTAGATATTGAGCAAGTTGTAATAAGAGGGCGTTTGATCCTTACGGCATTGATTTCTCTCGATCCGGCCCACGAATCTGCAATCGAGAAAGATCTCTTAGAGAGAACCAATCAACTCGGTTTGGATTTGGCTATTGATTTCACGGATGAATCGAAGCGAGATGTAAAAAACTCAAACTTGCATATTGTGGCGCTATCGCAAAAGCTATTGCCATCTGGAGTAGCCGCTCTCGCCACAAAGATTGCAGAACAAGGCGGGAATATCGACCGAATTCATCGCACCGCCTCCTATCCCCTAACGGCAATCGAATTTGAAGTCACTCTCGAATCAAATGAGAACGACCTTAAAATTATTCAACGCGAACTTGCGGAAATAGCTCGCGCGAATGGGATTGATATTGCAGTTGAGCAAAGTGGGCTTACCAGACGTGCGAAAAGAATTGTCTTACTCGATATGGATTCAACGCTTATTCAACAGGAAGTAATAGATTTAATTGCGTCTAGATATGGCGTTGGAGATCAAGTTTCCGCCATTACCGATTCTGCGATGCGAGGTGAATTAGATTTCGTCAGTTCACTAAGCGCCCGCGTTGCACTTTTAACTGGTGCTGATGTGGCAATTCTTGATGAAGTTAAAGCTGAGATAACTCTTACCCCAGGGGCTCGAACTTTGATTCGCACACTGCACCGCCTGGGCCATAAGGTCGGCGTTGTTTCTGGTGGTTTTCTAAATGTAATCGAGCCTCTATTAAAAGAACTGAATATTGATTTCTACCGTGCGAATACCTTAGAAACCTCCGGTGGAAAGTTAACCGGAAAATTAACTGGAGCGGTTATTGATCGAGCTGCAAAAGCAGATGCCCTGCGGGAATTCGCCGCTAAAGAAGGGGTTGCTCTCTCTCAGACAATTGCAATCGGTGATGGTGCTAACGACCTGGGGATGCTTGAGATTGCGGGACTAGGAATTGCTTTCAACGCGAAACCAGCCGTTCAGGCGGCAGCAGATAGCTCCATAACTTCACCGTATCTAGACTCCGTTTTATATCTGATGGGAATTACGCGCAAAGAGATTGAAAGTGTGGACCTCGAAAGCTAATTGCTAAAGACGGCAGGCGTGAATGTCAGTTACCAGAATCCCTCTAGCACCAACCGACCACAACTCATCCATGATTCTATTTATGTCAGAACGTTTAACCATTGCTCGAACTGCGCTCCAGTCTGATTTCTGAAGTGGCGAAATAGTTGGTGATTCGATTCCAGGAGTCAACGCACAGGCGCGTTTCAGGTCAACACTTTTAATGTCGTAGTCAACCAAGACGTATTGCCGAGCAATAACAACACCACTTAATCTACGTGCCAGTGTGTCGATAACTGGAAGTTGGGTTGAGCCGTTACGCGTGATCAGAATCGCTTCACTCTGCAGAAGAACATCACCGAATATCGCTAGGCCCGCAGCCCGCAGCGTTCCACCGGTCGAAACTACGTCAGCAATCGCATCTGCAACGCCAAGTCGAATAGCACTTTCGACAGCACCATCCAATCGAACAATAGCGGCCTTCATATTTTTACCAGCCAAATAGTTTTGGAGTAATCCAGGATAAGCGGTAGCAATTCTTTTGCCTGCTAGATCTACCTCACGAAATTTCTTTTCTAAAGGCCCAGCAAATCTGAAAGTACTCTTTCCGAAATCGAGTGGCAAAATTTCTGAGGCATCAGCCCCAGAGTCCAGCAATAAGTCTCTTCCTGTTATTCCTGCTTCAAGTTCGCCGCTTCCAACATAGACCGCAATATCTCTCGGTCGTAAATAATAAAATTCCACATCATTATCGGGATCGATAAATACCAAATCTCGAAGGTCTGTACGTTGGCGATATCCTGCCTCTTTAAGCATTAACGCAGAACTCTCCGCGAGTGAACCCTTATTCGGTACGGCAATCTTGAGCGTCACTGTTTTCCTATCTATAGCTTCTTGTAAACATCATCTAATTTAATTCCGCGAGCAATCATTAGTACCTGAAGATGGTAAAGCAATTGGCTTATCTCAAGTGCAAGCTCTTCATCACTTTGGTACTCCGCTGCTATCCATACCTCGCCCGCCTCTTCAATAATCTTCTTGCCGATCGCGTGGATTCCTGAATCCAACTCCTTGACCGTACGAGAATCAGTAGGTTTAGCCAAAGCTAATTGATTCAACTCTTCCCACAACGAGTCAAAGTTTTTCATACCCAAATTTTAACCTATTTAGCACCAACCAAGTTCACTAATTAGAACGTGCAGCTGTCCGAAGCAATTCCACCATTTCACCAGGATTGTCTGCCTTGAATACCGCGCTTCCTGCAACAAAGGTGTCAGCACCAGCTGCGCTAGCTACAGCAATAGTTTCAAGCGATATTCCGCCGTCAACTTGAAGCCAGATCTTCCCGAAATATTTACGATCAATCTCCGCCCGAGCCTGTGAAACCTTGGACATCATGTCCGCCATAAAACTCTGTCCGCCAAATCCAGGTTCCACGGTCATGATCAGAACCATATCAATTTCACTCATTATGGGAGCCAAGAGTTCGAAAGGCGTATCAGGTTTCAAAGCGATCCCAACCCGAGAACCTTCACTCGCAATCATGGCGATAGTTTCATGAGGTCTTTTACTAGCTTCTAAATGGAAGGTAACACTTGCCGCGCCACACTTAGCGTACAAATGGGCCTGCTCATCTGGATCAGCAATCATTAAATGCACATCGACCGGGATTGAAGTTTCCGAAATAATCTTACGAGATTCCTCTAACGAGAATGTCTTATTGGGAACAAAAATATTGTCCATTACATCGAGGTGTAAGAGGTCGGAAGTATCAGAAATTCTTTTAATCTCTGAAGCGAGATTATTGCGGTCGGCATTGAGAATACTTGGGCAAATCCGGATCACAGTTCCGCCCTTTCCACTTTAGCGACCCTTAACTATACTTAAAAATAAAGGAGAATTACTTTGCTTTTTGGAGCAACGCCATAAACATAGAATCTGAGCCATCAATATGAGTCCACAACTGAAGAGTTCCATCATCGTTAACCCCGGTTTTGCCTACAGGTGAGAATTCCGAAATATTTAGAATCTGCAGATCCTTGTGACGGTACTGAGCATCCAGTACTTGACCCTTAGTTTCAGCCAATAACGGTGAACACGTGGCGAAAGCGATAATGCCACCTGGATTCAACATCTCATAAGCAGAATCAATCAACTCTCGTTGCAGTGGCAGTAATTCCTTAAGATCACTTAACGTCCTGCGCCATCTGGCTTCTGGTCTCCGACGTAGCGCTCCAAGTCCTGAGCATGGTGCATCTATAAGAATACGATCAAACTTCTTTCCGAAACTTGCATAGTTCCGACCATCAAGAGAAATAATCTTAGATCTCGGAATAACTCGGGCAACTAATTCTGCTCGATGCTCGCTTGGTTCATTTGCAAGGAAGTCATAAGAATCAGCACTTTGATCAAGTAAATTATTCAAGAGTGCAGCCTTTCCACCAGGTCCGGCACATAAGTCCAACCAATGTTCTGAGGCTGCATCCTTCGTAGCAAAAAATATCTCAGAAATTAATTGTGAACCCATATCTTGAATGCCGGCTCGCTTATCCTTGATTGCGGGGTATTCATTCGGTAAATGATCCGATAGAACTGCGAAAGTTCCTAGTTCTAATTTCGTGCCACCGACTGCAAGAATCTCAGCGACTGTCGATTTTCCAGGCCACGCAACGATGTGCGGTGCGACTGGAACATTGTTTATCTTTAGGAGTTCGGTTACGGCGCCCCAGTCTCTCAATTGATCGAAGTAGGCAGAAATAATCCATGTTGGATGCGAGTGGAGAACTGCAAGTTTCTCTAGGCTCGAAACAGTTGAATCCGCTTCTAGCCGATCGTAAATCTCTAAATCTGCGGAGATTGAACGAAGAATTGCATTTACATAACTCGCTTTCGATTCACCAGCGACTGCCCGAGCTACTTCCACTGTTTCACCAACGGCCGCATGTATCGGAACACGCATTTCAAAAATTTGGTGGATTCCTAGTCGGAGAAGATCGATTATCTTCTCATCAAGTTCAATAAAGGATCTATCTGCTTTTTTCGAGATTGCGTAATCATGTTTACCTTGCATACGTAGAGTTCCATATGCGAGCTCCGTAACAAATGCACGATCCCTCAACTCAAGATCTGAATTATCAAGAAGTTCTGGTAACCGAAGGTTTGCATAAGCACCACCACGATTGACCTGAGTGATTAAATCGTAGGCTAAAAGCCTTGCGGCGCCGGGTTTTGGTTTAGAAAATCCTTTACTACTCAAACTTCGATCCTTGAATCAAACGCGCTCCGCGCGCAAAATCCGCACCGCTCATTCGCTTTTTTCCTGCAGGGATTACTTCATTAATCTGAACAATGCTATCTGCTGTTCGAACCAGTAGATCTCCTCCGACAACTTCAATATCTCCAGGGCTTATTAAAGAGTTCGGCGCTAGAACCTCACTTAAACCAAAGAGAGATATGCGCTCACCTTCAAACACGCTCCAAATACCTGGGTTATCCGATAGGGCTCGGTCCTGTCGAAGAATTGTTTCCGTAGGACTAGACCAATCAATGCGGGCCATATCTTTCGAAATCTTTGGGGCAAGCGTTACCCCGTTAAGTGGTTGGGGAGAGGGTCTGGTTTTACCTATTGTAGAAACAACTTCGAGTATGTCAGGTGCGGCCAACTTGCCCAACTTATCCAACAAGTAGGGAGTCGTATCTGTTGGTGACATGTTTAATTCTTTCGAAAGATAAACCGGTCCCGTATCCATTCCTTTATCCAACTTGAAGATTGAGTATCCGGTGCTAGTTTCGCCATTTAGAATCGCCCATTGCACAGGAGCGGCCCCACGGAGTTTAGGAAGTATTGAAAAATGCAAATTAATCCAACCAAATCTTGGACCGTGCAATAGTTCTACTGGAATCAAGCGACCGTATGCACAAGTAATAATAAGTTGTGGCTGAGCTGAGAGTAAATGTCGATTCAGCTCCGAGGTATCCGCCGGTTTCGCGACATCTAAGCCTTTCTCCTGCGCCCATTTTGCTAAATCATTTGCCTCAATCTTTTTGCCACGACCCACTGGCTTATCGGGGTTAGTAATGATTGAACCCAACGTGTGTTCACTCGCGAGAACCGCCTCAATAATTGGAATAGAAACAAGCGAAGAAGAAGCTACAGATATCTGCATTCTAAATCGCCAAACCTTTAGTTGAATGCGGACTAAATTTGATGATCGGTGAGTTGCCAAGTGCTGTGGCTTCGCCAAACCACTCCGAGTTGCGGATATCAGCCATTGCTAATTTCCGCTCCGATGTTAAAAGACGATCGATAAAGACAATTCCATTCAAATGGTCGGTCTCGTGTTGCAGTACTCGTGCTAGAAGTTCAGTACCTTCAATCGTTACTGGCTCACCGTGCATATTGAAACCTTTTGCCACCGCTCGAAAAGCGCGCGGAGTTTCATAGACTAAACCGGGAAAACTTAAGCAGCCCTCTTCCCCCTCTTGCAATTCTTCGGAAAGATCTAGGGTTGGATTGATTAGATGTCCATCGCCCTCGTCAATATCCCAAACAAAAACTTGTAGTGAGACTCCAATTTGTGGTGCAGCTAGACCCGCCCCAGGAGCTTCATGCATGGTTTCAATCAAGTCTGAAACTAAATTCCGGAGATCTTTGTCGAAAGTAGTCACTAACCCCGCCGGCGTTGTAAGAACAGGGTCTCCGAATAAGCGAATTGGTTGAACAGGCACGACCTAATTCTAAGGCCGCTAATAGTATTTTGCCTAAATTGAAAATGGATCCATCCGAAGCTGCAATGGCGAGAGCGCTTTTATTCCGCGATATCGCGACAAATCACGGAAGAATTCAGAGAATTCCTCTGAACGCGCAATCTCACTTCGTAGTACCAGTTTTGATGTTTGATTAGCCAATCCTTTTTCTAGTGGATTTCCGATAACAGAAATCGCAGTAAAGAGTTCGTTCTCTTCAAGCGAACGTGCAAGTGTGCGGATTGCGGCACTCTCCCCCACTAGCGTTGCCAATCTGGTAAATGGTGGCAAGTTTGAACTTTGCCGTTCTTGAATTTCATCTAAACATAATCGGTAAGGGTCATTTCGCAACAAACCTTGGGAAATTGGATTTGTAGATGGAAGATCTAGGTGAATGGCTGATCCTTCACTTTTTGCTACCCGATTTATATTTTCGAAAATAACTCGTCTCGCAAATTCAAGACTTCGCAGATCGACGCGATTAGTTAAATTTTCTAGGGACATTAATACAACTGCAGAATAAGTGCCGGTTGGCTCACATCCATAACTAGAAATTACCAAGAGGTGTTCGACGCTCTCGGGAAGAAAATCTAGCCGAGCGACACCTTTACTCATTAGAACTCTCGTTCCAGGTACTGCCTTGCCGATTTCTTCTGCGTATCTAGTAGACCCCTTACTTATAGCCCTGATGATGTTCCCGTTGCACCACGAGCATTGCCAATCTTTAAATTCCTCATCGCATAAGAAGCATTTCGGATAACTGATTTTTGTAGGTATATATAATTTTCCGCCACAACCACATTTCGCTTGATTGCGGCATTTTTGGCATCCCATGGCATTCACATAACCAGTTTCTGCCATTGCGACCAAAACGCTTCCGTGTTTCAACCCATTCTTAATCACAGAGATATCCGATACGGTCGAATCTGCAAAATATATCGGAACCTTTTTACTCTGAGAATCGGCTCCTTCGCGCTTTGCTTTTATCCATCCTAATTCGGATAACCTAACTATTTCTAGGGTAGGACTCGCGCTAAGGAAATGGAGTGAGAAATCACCGCTTCGTAACATCGCTATATCCCTAACATTCCACGTTGGAAATCTCTTCTCATACATGGAATCATCGCCATCATTTAATATCAAGATTGTTGAATTCGGTGAAAGCGGTGTGAATATTGCACTTCGAGTTCCTAGTATTAACTTAGGTTGATCAAATCTGGTTTTTAGGTAATTTTCATACCGTAACGATTTCGTCTCGGATGAAGTCAGAATAATTGGGGTTACATTTAGATTGGCGCTGGTAATTTGAGAAACATCTCGTTGATCTGGAACTATCACGAGCAACTGTTCGGAGCCTGTAAGGCTACTTAAAATTTCATTTATCTTATGAGCAAGACCATCACTGCTATTTGTTATGGTCAATTCATGCTTCCGCTCTAAAATCTCTCCATCAGCCTTTGGAAGTTTCCGTCCAATAAATGATCTCTCCGCACCAGCCATTCGCATCGGAATTGCGCTCCGAATAACATCCCAGGGTTTGCAGGCATAACGTTCACACGTGAGCGCAATGATTTCAATTAGTTCATCAGTTAATAATGGGATGGGTGAAATCAATTTTAAAATCGGTTTCAACTTTGCTAACTCTAAATCTGATGGATTTCGGCTCACAACGTAACCGGAACACTCATTTGGACCAAATTGCACCTTAACGAAAACACCAGGTTGAATTAGTTCTGATATCTCTTCCGGAACCAAATAATCAAAAATATTCGGAAGATGAAATACACCAGTATCGACGCAGATTTGTACTGTAGGTGAATCCGTTGCAATCGCAACTCTCTTGGCTACCCGTTGCGCCTTTAGACGCAGTGGCTTTACCTCAGCCACCTACATTTACCTAGATGCCGCTTCTTTGAGTGCAGCTGCTCGATCTGTTCGCTCCCAAGTGAAGTTCGGAAGTTCACGACCAAAATGTCCATATGAAGCAGTCTCTGCATATATTGGGCGCAACAAATCCAAATCGCGGATAATCGCAGCTGGTCGAAGATCAAACGTGGCCATAACTGCATCTGCAATCTTCGCTGTGGCAATTGTTTCTGTACCAAAGGTTTCAACAAAAAGACCCACTGGTTGTGCTTTACCAATTGCATAAGCAACTTGAACTTCACAACGAGTTGCTAATCCAGCGGCAACGACGTTCTTGGCTATCCAGCGCATTGCATATGCGGCGCTACGATCAACTTTGGATGGGTCCTTGCCTGAAAATGCACCACCACCATGCCGAGCCATGCCACCATATGTATCAACGATGATTTTGCGCCCTGTAAGTCCAGCATCTCCCATCGGGCCACCGATAACAAAACGTCCCGTTGGATTAATTAATATTCGCACATCTGAAGTATCGATATTTAGCCCTGAAATTATTGGATCAATTACCAATCTCTTCAGCTCGGGAGCTAGCGTTTTTTCAAGATCGACGTGAGGGGCGTGCTGAGTGGAAATCACAACAGTATTTAGCGCTACTGCCTTATCGCCAGCATATTCAATTGTTACTTGAGTCTTGCCATCTGGGCGGAGATAATCAACCTCACCTGATTTACGAACTTTTGAAAGTTGTAGTGCAAGTTTATGAGCCATAGAAATCGGTAACGGCATCAATTCAGGGGTGTCATCGCAGGCATAACCAAACATCAGCCCTTGATCGCCAGCGCCCTGTAGATCTAATGGATCGGAAGATGATGAAATTCTTTTCTCGAGCGCAGAATCCACACCTTGTGCAATATCACTTGATTGTTGCCCAATTGAGAGTGAAACACCGCAGGAGTTTCCGTCAAAACCTTTTTCTGAAGAGTCATAACCAATACTAAGAACGGTATCTCTAACTATCGACATGACATCGGCGTAACCGTCGGTGGTAACTTCACCAGCAACATGAACTTGGCCTGTTGTAATAAGGGTCTCAACAGCCACACGACTCTTAACGTCTTGCGAAAGTAATGAATCGAGGATCGCATCTGAAATTTGATCTGCCATCTTATCTGGATGGCCTTCGGTGACTGATTCTGAGGTGAAGAGACGTTTGGTCATTGGTTTACCCTAACTTAGTAAGAGCTTGATCTAGTAACAGATCAGCTAGCGTGTCCTTCTCTTGTTGTGCACATTCCAAGACAGCGCCATTGCTATCGATCAATATTCCTGCTGTTTTATCAGATCCAAATATAGAACCGTTGCTTACATCATTTAAAAAGAGCAAGTCAGCGCCTTTACTGCTCATTTTGATTTTCGCCGCAGCGATATCCATCTCCCCGGTTTCGGCTGCAAATGCAATAAGAATTTGTGATGAACGACGCGATTTAGATAACTCAAAAATTAAATCCGGATTAGTTTCCAATTCTATCCGGTTGAAGCTACCCTTCTTTAATTTCTCCGAAGCTACTTCAATCGGACGTGCATCGGCAACCGCAGCAGCCATGAAAAATAAATCGCATTCTGGGAAACGTGAGTTGAGGGCTTCCTGCATCTGCAACGTTGAAGTAACGGATATTGTTTCTATGCCCGCTAGATCAGGCAAGTTTGAATTTGCCGAAATAAGTACTACTTGAGCTCCTCGATTACGAGCTGCTTTGGCAATTGCATAACCTTGCTTACCGCTTGAATGGTTACCGATATAACGAACCGGGTCGATTGCTTCGCGAGTTCCACCTGCAGTAACGAGAATTTTCTTGCCCAAGAGATCGGATTTGAGTTCGGCATAGGTAGAGAGCTCCGAAATTATTCGATTTACTTCTGGATAGCGACCGATTCCAAAATCATCCCCTGTCATGCGTCCTTCATCTGGCTCGATAACTAAATACCCACGCTCACGAAGTACAGCAACGTTCTTCATAGTTGCGGGATTAGCCCACATCTCTGGATGCATCGCAGGAACAAAGACCACCGGCGAAGTTGTTGCACTCAATACATTTGTTAAGAAATCATCGGCTAAACCAGCGGCCACCTTTGCCAATAAATCGGCCGTGGCAGGAGCAACAACAATCAAATTAGCGCTTCGGGCTGCTCTTATATGTGGAACTTCATGAACATTATTCCAAAGATTCTCAGTTACTGGACGACCGGATAGCGCTTCCCAAGTAGCGGTTCCTACAAAATTAAGACTAGCTCGCGTTGGGATTACTGTAACTCCGAAGCCAATATCTTGAAGGCGTCGTAATAACTCTGCCGATTTGTATGCAGATATCCCACCGCCGACTCCTAGGATTAATTCACGACCCAAGAGTGTCATCGTAATAATTGGTTATCTAAAAAATTAAGATTTATTCAGCAACTACTGCTTCAGGAGCAACTGGCTCAAGATTTTCAATTGTGAGTAGACCTTCGTTAATTTCACGAAGTGCAATAGAAAGTGGCTTCTCATGAACATATGTGTCAACTAGAGGCCCTACATATTCCAGAAGACCTTCGCCAAGTTGTGAGTAGTAAGCATTGATCTGACGTGCGCGCTTAGCCGCATAAAGAACCAGGCTGTATTTTGAACCGGCGGCCTCTAATAAATTATCAATCGGTGGGTTTGTGATTCCATCCATGGTTGTCATAACGAGCCTTCCTCTAATTCATACGAAACTAAACGATTTGGTGCAATTCTTATTTGTCTTTACCTGAGCCGATTGGCTCGTGAAGCCGCTAAGGATAGCAGTGCTAAGGCCACTTCCTCGACCTGGTGATTTATCAGGACCTCATCGAACTCCCCCGCACAAGCCATCTCTTCCTCAGCCAGTGCTAATCGCGCAGCCCTGCGTTCAATTGAGTCAGTTCCTCTGCTGGTTAAGCGTTCAACCAGATCTTCCCAGGAAGGTGGCGAGATAAATACTAGAAGCGCTTCGGGTTCAGCCCTTCTTATCTGTCTTGCTCCCGCTATCTCGATTTCAAGCAATACATGTTTTCCCAAATTACGGGCGCTTTCAACGGCGCCCTTAAGGGTTCCATACCTAGCACCTGCAAATTGGGCCCATTCAAGAAATTCATTGTTCGCTATCAACTGATCAAATTTTTCTTCGGTAATGAAATGGTAATCGTGTCCATCACGTTCATTTTCACGGGGTTCACGAGTAGTAACGGACGTACTTACCCATACCGCTGGATGATTTCGAAGATGCGCAGTAATAGTGCTCTTGCCAACCCCACCAGGACCAGACATAACAATTAGCGCGCCTTGGTTTACTGGAACTTTATTCAAGATCATCTCACTTCTTAATCTCTGCAATTGATGTCTTCCTAAGCCGCCAATTCTACGGGTATCTGATATCCCTGCCTTCGACATAATCGTGAACGCCCGACGCGGGCCGATTCCCGGAGCGGCATCGAGTAATTCACTAACGCGCATCCTTTGGATCGATTGCCTACCATCATTTATGGCTTCAAAAATTCCAATCTCACCGCTCGTGAGCGCGGCCTTAATCTCAGCACGTTCACGTCTAGATGCAACTGCTTTCTCACCAGCCGCTTTTCGCTCTTGCGGGGAGAGATCAGGTGGTCTATTTCCCATTTGTTATTTCAGACTATCCAAAATCCTTGCAGCACCATCACTCATTTGCGTTAAAGATATCTTTGCTAAATCCGTAATCGGTCTACCAATCACCAAATAGTTTGCACCCTCAGCGATTGCTTCAACAGGGTTCATGGTTCGCTTCTGATCCCCTTGATCTTCACCCGCTGGTCGCACTCCTGGAGTAATTATTTCAATCTCAGGGCCCACAGCGTTTCGGATTTCGCGCGCTTCAAATGGTGAACAAACAATGGAACGTGCACCGCTATTTTTAGCCAAGAGGGCTAGTCCGATAGCACTCTCTTTTGCTCCCTTTGCATAACCGATTCCTGATACATCTTCATCTGAAAGTGAGGTCAGAATTGTTACGGCGGTAATAGAAACTTGTGGAGCGGCGCTACTAGCGGCTCGAATCATTTCGGTGCCACCACTCGCGTGAACAGTGAGAAACTTTGGTCCTGAATCCTTGACCGAAGCGACAGCCCCTGCGACGGTATTTGGGATGTCATGAAGTTTCAAATCTAAGAACACCTGAAATTCTCCGGAGCTTTTCAAATCATTTAGCCCCTTTGTGCCGAACTTCAGGAAAAATTCCAAGCCAATTTTGTAAATCGAGATTGACGAATTTGTTGCAGAGATCCAATTCTTGGCTGTATCTAAATCTTGGGTATCGAGAGCCAAAATTATCGGCGACTTAGCGCTCATAGGTTTACCTCCTTCCGATGTGCATAGCCAACCGCTTCTCGAAGCGAATCAAATCCATGAGCAATCAATTCATTCTGCAATTCTTCCTTAATTTTAATTACCGCAGTTGGGTTACCAAATGTTGCGGTTCCTACTGATACCGCCGAAGCTCCTGCGAGAATGAGTTCGAGCGCGTCTCGACCAGATGCAACTCCACCCATTCCAAGAATTTTTACATTTGGCAGCGCTTCGTGCACTTGATAAATCGCCCTTACTGCGATTGGTCTAATCGCTGGCCCAGATAGTCCACCAGTTTTTCCGGCTAACTTCGGACGCATCGTGTTGATATCTATGACCATTCCGAGAACGGTATTGATTAACGCAAGAGCATCAGCACCAGCGGCCACAACTTCTTCCGCTATCTCGACGATGCTCGTAACATCCGGTGTTAACTTCGCGATAATCGGAAGATCACCGCCAATATTTCTTCGCACGGCTTCGATCGCTGCTCTTGCAGTGGCCGGTTGGCAGGCGAAAACTTGCCCACGATTTTCAACATTGGGGCACGAGATGTTTACTTCCAAAGCAGAGATCCCTTGCACTGCTCGTAATTTGCGCGCAAGAATTGCGTAATCTTCAACGCTCTCGCCTGCGATACTCACAACTATTCGTGCACCTTGCTCGCGCAACCAAGGAATATCTTTCTCTAAAAACAAATCGATCCCTGGTCCTTGTAAACCAATTGAGTTAAGCATGCCACTTGGAGTTTCTGCCATTCTTGGAGTGGCTCTGCCAGATCTCGCCTTAAGCATTATTGACTTCGTAACTACAGCCCCAAGTTCAGTAAGGTCGAAGAACTGAGCTAATTCTTTTCCAGAGCCTGCGCAACCGCTTGCTGTAAATATTGGATTTTCGAACTCGGCCTGCCCCAAACTCGTGCGGAAATTAAACATCAATTCGCTCCCCATGTTCCTTCGGGGATCTGACGCTTAGAACCCCAAATCACGCTGGAACCATCAACAACTGGTCCATCGATGCACGAGCGCACCATACGAATTTCACCATCCTCGCCCCTAATAGGCAACACGCAAGTCATACAAACACCAATCCCGCAAGCCATTGCTTCCTCAACCGCGCATTGGTGCACAACACCTAATTCTGCTGCAATCTGATTTATCGCTTCCAACATTCCCATTGGTCCGCAGGAATAAATAATATCTATCTGATTTGTTTCGATAATTCCAGGTAGGACATCCGTTACCTTCCCAGTGATCCCCGTTGTTCCATCTTCCGTGGTGATGGTCAAGCTGCTCACTGAGCGCTTTCCATCTAACGGCGCATAGATCTTCATCGCCGTACTTGCACCCAAAACCATGTCGACACGACATCCACGGTTCTTCAATACTTCAGATAAGCCGAAGAGGGGGGCGCTGCCATAACCGCCACCGACAAGAAGTGCGCGAATAGGTTCTGTTGGAATACCAAATGCAGTGCCGAGCGGTGCAATCAAATCAACCTTGAAGCCCACGCTTTGATTAGTGAGCCAAGTACTTCCTGCACCATGTGGCGCAACAACAATCTCTAAGAGTCCACCGTTGGTACCTCGGTCAAAGGCGCGATAAATAGCGAAAGCTCGACGTAAAACCATTGAGCTGCTTTCACCGCCAACCGCAATCGCAACAAAGTTTCCCGGCTTCGCAAATTTAGCTAACTCCCCCACTGCAAAAACCATGTGGTGATAAGCGCCAACCTTCTTGTTGCTCACAATTTCAGCAATAACCTGGCTAGCGTTCTTATTTATCCCCATCATTCGCTTATCGCCAACCACTCTTGAATGGAATTAATGCCAAAACTCTTGCCTTGTAACTCAGAAATTCCAGCGACTGCTGCTTTAAAGCCTGCAATCGTCGTTATACAAGGAACTCCACGTTGTATCGCCGCTGTGCGAATCATCCAACCATCAAACCTGGTTCCACGACCCAACGGAGTGTTTATTACTAATCCAACTACACCTTCAGTAATTAAATCAACTGCGGTGAACTCTCCATTTGCTCCTCGTCCCTGTGAATGCTTACGAACAACTTCGGAGCTAACGCCATTCTCGAGCAAATATTGATAAGTCCCTTGGGTAGTAAATAACTTGAAACCCAGTTCCGAAAGAGTTCGCGCCGGTTCTAACGCTGATTTTTTATCCCGTTCGGATAGCGACAGAAACACCGATCCTGATAGCGGTAGTGCTCCAAACGCTGCGGTCTGACTTTTTGCATATGCTTCTCCGAAAGTTTTTGCGATGCCCATCACTTCACCTGTTGAACGCATCTCAGGTCCTAGAACTGAATCAACTCCAGTTCCATCATCTCTTCGAAATCTATTCCACGGAAGTACCGCCTCTTTTACAGAAATTCCCTTTGGAATTCCATCACCAGAAGTTGGTAATAAACCGAGCTCTCTAAGTTCTGAAATCTTTTTTCCAGTAGCGATAAGAGCAGCACACTTTGCAAGTGGATTGCCAGTTGCTTTACTTACAAATGGCACGGTTCTTGATGCGCGTGGATTAGCTTCCAATACGAACAACTTTTCACTGTCACTGGAATTATTAACAACCGCAAATTGAATATTAATAAGTCCACGAACGCCGATGCCGCGAGCAAGTTTCTCAGTCGCACCACGTATCTTTTGACGCAGCGCACTTCCAATTGAGTAACTAGGCAAGACACAAGCTGAATCACCTGAATGCACACCCGCCTCTTCTATATGCTCCATAACTCCAGCCAAATACAGTTCCTCGCCATCAAATAACGCATCAACATCTATTTCAATCGCGTCATCAAGAAACTTATCAATCAACACCGGATGATTGGGTGTTATCTCTGTTGCTTTCTGGATAAAGCCCGCTAGCGACTCATCATCATAGACAATTTCCATTCCCCGTCCACCGAGCACGAATGAAGGTCGCACTAGAACTGGGTAAGTAATTCGATGAGCGATTGCAACCGCTTCTTCGAAAGTATCGGCCATCCCAAAGGTTGGCGCATCTAAGGAATTGATTTCAAGCAACTCGCCAAATTGTCCGCGATCCTCAGCCAAGTCAATAGCATCAGGTGAGGTACCTAAAATTGTTACACCTGCATCTTGCAAACCACGTGCTAAGCCCAGCGGGGTTTGCCCACCAAGTTGAGCAATGACTCCTATTACTGGGCCAGCTAACTCTTCTGCGTAAATGACTTCAAGAACATCTTCAAGTGTAAGTGGCTCAAAATAAAGACGATCCGAAGTGTCGTAATCAGTGGAGACAGTCTCTGGATTGCAATTAATCATGATCGTTTCGAACCCCGCCTCCTTAAGCGCGAATGCGGCATGCACACATGAATAGTCAAACTCAACTCCTTGGCCAATACGGTTTGGTCCACTACCCAAGATAATAACTGCGGGTTTGGTTCGAGAAATAACTTCGCTCTCTAAATCGTAACTTGAATAATGGTATGGCGTGTGCGCTTCAAATTCTGCCGCGCAAGTATCAACAGTTTTAAATACCGGACGCAATCCAATCCGATAGCGTGTTGCCGCGATATCGGCTCGGGTTTGACCGGTTAATTCAGATATTTGGGCATCTGAAAAACCGTAGCTCTTAGCAATCCGTAACAACTGATCGGTTAGCGAGGGCTCCGATTTAATCTGATGGGCTATGTCATTGATAGCAACTATTTGCGCAAGAAACCAAGGATCAACTTTAGTAGCTGCAAAAACTTCATCGACGCTAGCACCCAAATAGAGTCCAAGTTGGATTTGTTGCAATCGGTGTTCGGTTGGAATCGCCATTGCGGAGAGCAAATATTCCCTACTCACCCCAGCCGTATTCCAATGGAAACTCGTGCCCTTTTTCTCTACTGACCGCAGAGCCTTCTGTAACGCTTCGGGAAATGAGCGCCCGATAGCCATCGCTTCACCAACGCTCTTCATTGTGGTTGTTAATTTAGTATCTGCCTCTGGAAATTTTTCGAAAGCAAATCTAGGAACCTTCACAACAATATAATCCAAAGTCGGCTCAAAAGAAGCTGGCGTAGATTTCGTAATATCATTCTGGATTTCGTCTAGCGCATATCCAATAGCCAACTTTGTAGCGATCTTTGCGATTGGAAATCCAGTCGCCTTAGAAGCTAAAGCTGAAGATCTAGATACCCGTGGATTCATCTCGATAACGATAATTCGACCGTCAGCTGGGTTTACTGCAAATTGAATATTGCAACCACCCGTGGCTACACCAACCTCACGAATGATTTTAATAGAAAGATCCCGAAGCTTCTGATACTCAACATCCGTCAAGGTAAGTGCCGGAGCAACTGTAATTGAATCTCCAGTGTGAACTCCCATTGGGTCGATATTTTCAATGCTACAAACGATCACGACGTTATCCTTATGATCACGCATAACTTCTAATTCAAATTCTTTCCAGCCGATAATGGACTCTTCGAGAAGTACTTCTGTAGTTGGGCTATGCCGCAAACCAGCCCCAGCAATTAGCTCTAGATCGCTCTGATCATATGCAATTCCAGACCCAAGACCGCCCATAGTGAACGAAGGTCTTACTACGACTGGATAGTTCAAAGTTTGAGCACCGGCAATGCATTCACTCATCGTGTGACAAATAACCGATTTCGCTGAAGAGCCACCAATTTTTTCAACTATCGTTTTAAAAACTTCACGATCTTCACCACGCTTGATTGCTGGAATATCCGCACCAATCAATTTCACACCTAATCGTTCTAACGAACCGCGCTCATAAAGTTCCATCGCTGCATTCAGCGCCGTCTGCCCACCAAGGGTTGCCAGAATCGCATCCGGCTTCTCCTTGATAATTATTTGCTCGATAATCTCAGCAGTGATCGGCTCAATATATGTCGCATCCGCAAACTCTGGATCGGTCATTATTGTTGCAGGATTGGAATTAATTAAAATTACTCGAATTCCTTCACTACGTAAAACTCGGCAAGCTTGGGTACCGGAATAATCAAATTCACAAGCCTGGCCAATAACAATAGGTCCACTACCAATTACAAGAACACTTTTAATGGATTGATCTTTAGGCATTTGATACCCGCGCATTCGCCATCAGCGTTACGAATTGATCGAAGAGATAATTCGCATCATGTGGACCTGCGGCTGCTTCAGGATGGTACTGAACGCTAAATACCGGACTCTCCAATAATTCAAGACCTTCCACTACCCCATCATTTAAAGAGATATGCGAAACAAAACCTGCGCCATAAATAGTATTGAAATTTCCCTCAACTGGTGCAGCAACAGCAAATCCGTGATTGTGCGCAGTTATCTCGACGACACCACTTCTAGGATTCTTTACTGGTTGATTAATTCCACGATGGCCAAAAGGCAATTTATAGGTTTCAAAACCGAGGGCACGTCCGATAATTTGATGTCCGAAACATATTCCGAAGAGCGGAACGCGGGCCGTCATTATTTCCCGCACTAGCGCGATTGCATCCACCATTGTCGCTGGGTCTCCAGGCCCATTTGAGAGAAAGATTCCATCCGGCTTTAGCGACGCAATTTCTATCATCGTAGAGGTCGCAGGTAACACATGCACTTCTATTCCACGCTCAGACATTGACCTTGGAGTGGCTGCTTTAATTCCCAAATCCAACGCTACAACAGTGAATTTCTTTTCACCGATCGCTGGAACTATATATTGCTCTTGCGTTGAGACGCTATCAGCTAAAAACGATCCAGCCATCTGCGGGGACTTTCGAACTTTAATAATCATCTCTTCTCGAGTTAACTCCGTATTTGAGAAGATTCCCACCCGCATCGATCCTAGATCTCGTAGGTGCCTGGTGATTGCTCGAGTGTCTAACCCTTTGATTCCTACAACGTTATTGGCAATCAAGTCATCTTCAAGAGTTCGCTCTGAACGCCAGTTACTTACAACTGGTGATGGATTTCTTACTACAAAACCACCTACCCAAATTTTTTTCGATTCCTCATCGCTTGAGTTCATTCCAGTATTCCCAATATGAGGAGCAGTCATAATCACAACCTGTTTGTGATACGAAGGATCAGTTAGCGTCTCTTGATAACCCGTCATACCCGTTGAGAAAACAGCCTCGCCGAAGGTTTCGCCCTCACAAGCCCAACTTTCTCCTTCAAATACCGTTCCATCATCTAGGACGAGGAAAGCTTTACTCAATTGCTTCCCCCATTCACAACTAGGCCATCGTTCAGTACTTGCTTCCCGTGCAAAAAAGTATGAATAACTTGACTAGGTAATTTCATGCCATCGAACGGTGTGTTTTTACTCTTAGAGCTGAGTCTATTACGGTCAACAATCCATGTCTTATCTGTGTCGATAATTGTTAGATTTGCTTGAGATCCTTTAACGATTTGATTGCCGTGCTTGGAATAACCTGCGATTTTAGCTGGGGTGATAGACATCCGATCTACCAGATCTGACCAGCTCATCAACTTACTCTCAATCATCGCTTTAACTACAACCGAAAGTGCAGTTTCAAGCCCAACCATTCCAAATGCGGCGCTCTGCCATTCACAATCTTTATCTTCAGTTGGATGAGGTGCATGATCGGTGCCAACGATATCTATTGTTCCATCCGCTAAACCTTTGCGTAGCGCAAGTACATCTTTTTCGGTACGGAGCGGTGGATTAACTTTGAAAATAGGATCATAATTTTGCACCAATTCATCGGTAAGAAGTAAGTGGTGTGGTGTCACTTCTGCGGTGACGTTAATTCCACGCGATTTTGCGAAGCGAACTAAATCAACTCCGCCCGCCGTCGTTAAATGACAGATATGGAGCCGACTTCCTACATGCTCTGCTAAAAGAATATCTCGCGCAATTATCGCTTCTTCCGCTACTGCTGGCCAACCTGTTAAACCGAGGCGCGCAGAAACAATTCCTTCATTCATCTGCGAGCCAACAGTCAGTGCTGGATCTTGGGCATGTTGCGCAATGATTCCATTGAAAATTTTTACATATTCAAGGGCCCGGCGCATCAACAGTGGATCTGAAACACATTTTCCATCATCACTAAATATTCTGACCTTAGCTTTAGAATTTGCCATTGCTCCAAGTTCTGCCAGCGCTTCACCCTTAAGCCCCTGTGTGACAGCGCCAATTGGGAAGACATCACATAGGCCAGCTTCTTGACCCAATCTGTAAACCTGTTCAACTACACCTGCTGTGTCTGCAACCGGGAAAGTATTTGCCATCGCTGAGATTGCGGTGTAACCACCCTTTACCGCCGCGGCACTTCCAGTGGCTACAGTCTCGGAATCTTCTCGACCAGGCTCGCGCAAATGTGTGTGCAAATCAACCAACCCAGGAATCAATAAATTCTTTTTGGCATCGATAAATTCACCAACCTTTAAACCGTTCCCAATCTCGGAGATAACCTCGTCATTTATAACAACATCAACGATTTGCCCATCAAGCATCCGGGCATTTCCAATTGTGAATTGCATTTACACACTCACCTCTCCGGCAAGCGCTGCGCCACCAAGTAGTTGATAAAGAACTGCCATCCGTACGAGTACGCCATTTGAAACTTGTGCGAGCACAACTGATTTATGAGAATCTGCACTTTCGGCAGAGATTTCCAATCCGCGATTCATCGGACCAGGGTGCATAACTATCGCGTTCTCCTTCAAAGAATTTAACCTTGCTAAATCTAAGCCATATCCCCGCGAATATTCGCGCTCCGATGGGAAGAATGAATCGGCCATCCGTTCTGATTGCACTCGAAGAACCATTAGTACATCAACGCTATTGATGATGGAATCAAGGTTATAACTAACATCTACTTTCCAATCGGTAACACCAACTGGTATCAGCGTTGGTGGCGCAATCAGTGTTACATGCGCTCCAAGTTTTGTTAATAACAACACGTTGCTCCGTGCCACCCGCGAGTGCAGAATATCGCCAACGATTCCAACCTTTAGACCATCAAAACTCTCCCGAAACTCTGGAAACCTGCTGCGAATTGTGTAGGCATCTAGAAGTGCTTGAGTTGGATGTTCATGTGTTCCATCTCCGGCATTGATTACGGAAGCGCTTATCCAACCGGAATCTGCGAGGCGTTGAGCCGCACCCGAAGCGCCATGTCGAATTACCACTGCATCCGCGCCCATTGCCTGCAGAGTTTGAGCGGTGTCCTTTAAAGATTCACCTTTACTGACACTTGAACCTTTCGCTGAAAAATTTATAACATCAGCAGATAAGCGTTTTGCCGCGGATTCAAAGGAAATTCTGGTCCTTGTCGAATCCTCGAAGAAGAGATTTACAACTGTTCGCCCGCGCAACGTAGGAAGTTTTTTCACTGGTCCATCTGATATCTTCGCTAGTTCGCGAGCGGTATTCAATATCTCCAGGGCATCTACTGCAGTTAAATCGTTTATCGAAAGCAGATGTTTCTTCACTTAGACACCCGCCACAATCGCAACGCTATCTTCGCCATCGATCTCGCTAAGACGGACCTTCACGGATTCTGTAGCGGCCGTCGGAATATTCTTACCTACGTAGTCCGCTCGAATCGGAAGCTCGCGATGTCCGCGATCTACCAACACAGCTAACTGCACCGTTCTGGGTCTTCCAATTTCACCAAGTGCATCCAAGGCTGCGCGAATAGTGCGTCCCGAAAATAGAACATCGTCTACCAGCACAACGTCTTTACCTTCTATGCCACCGCTAGGAATTAGAGTCGGCAGCAATGGCCGTGGTGGGCGCAACCTAAGATCATCTCTGTGGAGCGTTATATCCAAAGTTCCTACCGGAACTGGTGTTTGAATTTCTCCAAGGAATTGTGCGATTCTCTCGCCAAGAAATGCGCCTCTAGTCGGGATTCCAAGTAAAACAACGCTCTCTAAGCCGCGATTGTGTTCAATGATTTCATGTGCAATGCGCTTTAGTGCTCGGCTAATTTCGCCGGCATCCAGGACTGTAGCCATTTTTTCTCCTTCGCCGCCTCTCTGGACGGATCGTTAAAGGACTTTCTTGCCTCTCGGGCTCGCAAAAGATACCACCTGTGGACAGACAAATCCATCTGCGGCTCCCCGTGCCTATTCTCGCCCAATGATAATAATTCCCGAACTTTCAATAGAAGAGATTGCCGCATCAATAAAAGCAGTACGTAAGGCCAAAAGTCTGACGCTCCGCGAGGTAGAGGAGAAATCTGGCGGTGTTTGGAAGGCCGTAGTCATCGGTTCATATGAGAGGTGTGACCGCGCCCTATCTGTGAAAAAAGCAATAACTCTCGCAAATTTTTATCAAGTCCCCTTGGATGAACTACTAGGGCTTCGGAAAGATGTAAAGGCTACTCCCAGAGAGAAAATTACATTGGACATACGTGCAACTACCAATCTAGCTCCAAGTGATAGCGAGAGCACAAATATTAGGAATTTTGCTACTTTGATCTGTGCAAAACGTAGAGATTGGAACGGCGAGGTACTTTCAATACGTAACTCCGATTTAACCACCATTGCTCTTCTGTTGAACAAGGATGAGGCAACGTCGTACGATTGGCTCTTAAATCGCGGGTTACTCTTAGCAAAACCCTAAACTAATTAAAGTGCAAAGGATGGTTTTAAGATAACGATTCGACCCAAAACTCCATTGATATATTTTGCAGAATCATCAGTTGAGAGTTCGGTGGCAATTTCCACCGCTTCAGAGACGGCGATTTGATCGTCTAATCCATCTACCCAGAGCAGTTCAAAGAGTGCAATCCGCAGAATATTGCGATCAATTACAGGCATCCGGTCCATGTCCCAACCTTGGGCATATGTGGTAATAAGTTCATCAATCTTGCTGTGATGTTCCGCTACGCCGACAAGTAACTCCATTACATATTCACCCTGTGAAAGTTCTTCCGCTGGCCGCACCGCGAGAAGATCTAAAGCGCTCGCACCACGGATATCTGCTTCGTAGAGAAAATCTAAAGCACGCTTGCGCGCCTTTCGGCGGGCACTCACTAGTTTGCTCGACCTAGGTATGCACCTGTACGGGTATCGACTAGGACTTTCTCATCTTGCTTTATAAATAACGGAACTTGAACAGTTATTCCCGTCTCTAGTGTGGCTGGCTTAGTTCCACCTGAAGAACGATCTCCCTGGAGGCCAGGTTCAGTATAAGTAATAGTCAGTTCAACGGATGCTGGTAGATCGATATAAAGCGGATTACCTTCGTGGATAGCAACATTCGCTTCACAATTTTCAAGCATGTAATCTGCAGAATCACCGACAACTGTTGCTGAGATATTCATCTGATCAAAAGTTTTCTGATCCATGAAAACGAAATCATCGCCATCTCGGTATAAGAAGGTCATGTCACGCTTCTCGAGAATCGCAACATCTACTTTGACACCAGCGTTAAGGGTGCGATCGATAACTTTCCCGGTAGTCACAGATTTTAATTTGGTTCGAACGAACGCTGGTCCTTTCCCGGGTTTAACGTGCTGGAATTCAACTACGTTCCAGAGCTGACCGTCAATATCTAAACACATGCCGTTCTTCAAATCATTTGTTGTTGCCATTATCAAAATTCCATTTCCAAGAAAGCTTTGGCTGCGATTTGCGCCCGATGCAATGCCTTAAGAATACCTGAAGAGTTTGGGCAGTTTTACTTATCCCAGCTATTTAACCATGCGCGAAATTGCTATCAGCGCAAGGCGATACGAATCTGGACCAAAGCCAGCAATCGTTCCATTGGCCACTCCAGAGATTACCGAGGTATGGCGGAACTCCTCGCGAGACATCGGATTAGAGAGATGAACTTCGATCAGCGGTGCCTTAACCATATCGGCGGCATCACGAATTGCATATGAATAATGTGTAAATGCAGCTGGGTTGATTATCACCGGCGTGTTCTTATCAGCCGCTTCATGCAACCAGGAGATTATTTCAACTTCGCTATCACTCTGTCTCACATCGCATTCGATATTGAATTCCTTGCCCGCCGAAACAATAAGTTCAGTTAGCGCAGGAAAATCAATATCGCCATATACCTTTGAATCGCGCAGATCTAAGCGACCGAGATTTGGCCCATTCAAAACTAGAATTTTCATAGGGAAATTCTCTCATAGGCGCCTGCTAATTCGTCGCTAGTTATATTCTCTAGCCAGATGGGTTTAGCAACGCCTTCTAAACCAATAAACCTCAAGTTAGCCCCACGTGCCTTCTTATCACTCGACATTAAATCCAAGAGTTTCGGAAATTCTCCGCTCTTGTATGCGATCGGTAGTTCATATTTTAAAAGCAGTTCGCGATGCCTCAACACAACTTCATTTCCAAGTTTCCCGACCAGATTGCTAAGTTCCGCGGCAAAAACTAACCCAATCGAAACCGCTTCACCATGTCGAAGCTTGTAGCTCTCCAATTTTTCAACCGCATGACCAAGAGTGTGACCGTAATTAAGAATTTCACGCAGTCGACTCTCCTTGAAATCGGCGCTAACAACCCTTGCCTTCACATCAATGCTGCGCCAGATTAATTCCGAGATATTCTTCTTAGCATCGTCTGCTAAATCCAAAATAATTGGGTCCGCTATGAAACCAGCCTTTATGACTTCTGCCATTCCCGCATTGAAATCTCTGGCAGGAAGCGATTGCAACAAACTCTCATCGATCGTTACGGATCCTGGTGAATAAAATGATCCGATTAAATTCTTTCCGTGCTCACTATTAATTCCAGTTTTGCCACCAATCGCCGCATCAACCATCCCGGCAAGTGAAGTTGGGATTGCATGCCAAGTGATTCCACGAAGCCAAGTGGCCGCAACAAAACCAGCCAAATCAGTTGTTGCTCCCCCACCAATACCTACTATGGAATCACTTCGAGTTAATCCGAAATCACCGCAAATCTTCCACATCTTCAGGAGGAATTCAGGAGACTTTGCAGCCTCGCCATTGGGGGTGCTAACTATTTCAATTTTCGACTTTAGCTCTTGAAAATTCGCATCAATTTTTAAAAGTGCAACCAGTTCGACTGGCGCAACTATTAACGTTTTTTCGTGGGCTTTTGCAATCTCAACAATCGCATCACGCCATTTACGATCGAAATTTACTGAATATTCGCGCTCTGCTTTAATCGAAATAGATTTCATATCTTAATTCCCAGCGCCGAAATAATTTCTTGAGCAACTTCGATCGGTTTACGATTATCTGTTTTTATCTGAAGTGTTGATAAAGATTCATAGATCGGTCTACGAACTTCCATCAGAGCGAGCCACTGCTGGCGCGGATTAATTGTTAAGAGAGGACGTTCCTTATTGAACCCGACTCTAGGCGCAGCTTGTGAGATTGAAACTTCTAAATAGGCAACAGGTAGGCCACTCTTTTTTAGTAACTCGGAAACCTCGGGATCCAAAACTGATCCGCCACCCAATGCGACCACACCATTCGCCTCTGTTAGCGCTTCGATGACGACTTCTTTTTCGATCGCACGGAATGCCGGCTCGCCATCTTCGGTAAAAATATCTGAAATCTTCTTGCCACTTCGTTTTTCGACCTCTACATCGGTATCCAAAATTTCACATTGCAATAGCTTTGCGAGTTGCCTTCCAACTGAAGATTTACCCGCTCCTGGCGGGCCAATGAGAACCGCCTTTGGCATTATGCGATTCCGAGATTCTCGATGTAATTCTTAAAGTTGCGTGCAACTTCGCCAACGCTATCGCCACCAAATTTTTCAAGAACTGCATCGGCCAAAACAAGTGCGACCATTGCCTCGGCGACAATCCCTGCGGCGGGAACTGCACAAACATCAGAACGTTGATTAATAGCCTTTGCTGCTTCACCAGTGGCAGTATCGATTGTGTCTAGGGCTTTAGGGACCGTTGAAATAGGTTTCATTGCTGCGCGAACCCGCAAAATTTCTCCGTTAGTGATTCCGCCTTCTGTTCCACCAGCACGATCTGTTCGTCTAACAATTTTTCCAGCAGCGTTCTTCTCAATTTCATCATGTGCAGATGATCCACGTCGCCTTGCAGATTCAAATCCATCACCGAGTTCTACACCCTTAATCGCCTGAATTCCCATTAGCGCAGCTGCAAGTTTGGAATCCAATCGGCGGTCCCAATGAGTGTGGGCACCAAGTCCAACCGGAACGTTAAAAGCCAGAACCTCTACAACTCCGCCTAAGGTGTCGCCATCTTTATGTGCGCTTTCAATCTCTTTAACCATCTCTGCGCTAAGAGATTTATCAGCAGCTCTCACTGGATCTTCATCAACTACTGTGCGGTCTGCATAGGTTGGTAACTTGTAATCCGCTTTCGCCACAGCGCTACCTATAGAAATAACGTGGCTCATAATCTTTATTCCAATAGCTTGATCGAGAAAAGCCCGCGCTACTGCGCCGAGTGCAACACGAGCAGCAGTTTCACGTGCACTAGCTCTCTCTAAGATTGGCCGTGCATCATCGAAGTTATACTTCTGCATTCCGACTAAATCTGCATGTCCGGGCCTAGGTCGAGTTAGTGGTGCATTTCTGGCTAATTCGCTTAACTCTTTTTGATCCACTATTTCTGGTGCCATTACCTTCGACCATTTGGGCCATTCTGAATTACCAATCTGAAGCGATATCGGACCGCCTTGTGATTTTCCATGTCGAACTCCACCAAGAATCGAAACCACATCAGCTTCAAAAGTCTGTCTAGCCCCACGACCAAAACCTAATCGTCTACGTTGCAAATCTGCATCGATCATCTCTTTGGTAATTTCAATATGTGCGGGCATTCCTTCGAGGATTGCACTAAGTGCAGGTCCATGAGATTCACCAGCGGTTAACCAACGAATCACGGCAACTCCCCTAATTTTCTTTGAAATAATCCGCCACCGCGGATTGCAGGCTCTTATTGTGTCAGATGTTGGATACTTCGCGCTTGAAATAGGGCTATATCGAAGCGAGAAAGCCAAGAAAAATAAATGGCGCGAATGGAATGCTGGAACCGAGCCTTCGCAAATAAAGGGATGAAGCGATGCTAAAAATTCCCCCTAATATCCAAGACCATGCAAAAAACACTAACCATTCCAAGAAAACCGGGCTCCAAATCGTCATAACCCAGAACAATTTTAAATCCCCCGAACCTACTCGCCCGCTAAAGATTAGGTGAATCGCGATTAATAGGCACGTAGCAAGGCATACGCTAATTAAAAAAGTTAAACCAAGAAACTTTATATTTAATAGAACCGAGAAGATCGCGAAGAAAAGCAAGCTTCTATTGCTGATAACTCGACGAGTGATATCGCTCTTTGAAATTATGAGAGCAAAGGTTAGGTAACCAATCTGAGCAAATACTTCAAACATTCTGACAATTTAGCGGAGACAGTCTTTCAAATTCCCCACCTGTGGATATCTCTAATCCTTTGAGATATGGGCCAACAACTGTGTCCGCATTGAATCAAAGTCAAAAGTTTGTGCGGAGAAGATCTCTATCTGGAATAGCGCCTGTTCAACTAGCAGATCACGACCACTAATTACGCGACCTCCCAGTTCGGTATATCGATTAACTAAAGCTGTTGGCCAGGGCTTATAAAGACATTCGACCAAAACCCCTTGCGCGCTTTTCAGGTCTTGGATATGAGCATCGAAAGCATTTGCTGGTGTACTTTGAATTATTAGATCATATGAATCTAAGTTTGCAGACATCTCTAGGCGAGTCAATAAAACGTCAGGAGCCGATTCAGCCATTGCCACTAGCCGATCTGGTGAACGGAGCAGCACATCAATTTCTGCCACCTTAGTGTTTAGTGCACCTGCTGCAGCTCGAGCTGTTCCCCCACCACCTATGATGGCGACTTTCGAATCAGTCGAAACCTCAAGAAGATTAGCGAACGCCAAGCAATCGGTCGATGTCGCGTTCCATTCATTTCCTAATCTATACAAAGTGTTTGCAGAATTGATCCTACGAGCAGTCTCACTTACTTCTGTGCAATATCTAATTGCGATCTCTTTAAGTGGCATCGTCAAGGAGAAGCCAGTCCAATTACCTTTCGAACTCTCTGCATAGAAGTTAGGAAATGTCTCTTCATTGACTTCAACTGCCGTGTAATCCCCAGCAATCCCAAGTATTTCGTAGGCTCTCTTATGGATTTTTGGCGAGAGGGAATGAGTTATGGGCGATCCCAATACCGCAGCTTTAATCATTTAAATTTACCTGCCGCCACATTCTTATTGAACTCCGTATTCCAATTTGAGAATTCTGTGAAATTCTTGGTGAATCGAGTATCACCAGGAGCAACAGTAATGAAATATAACCAATCCCCGCTTGCAGGCTTCAGGCTTGCCGCGATTGCATCAAGGCTCGGATTAGAAATTGGCGTAGGGGGCAGGCCGGCGTACTTATAAGTGTTGTATGGCGAATCTATTTTTGTCGCCTTATTTGAGAGGAGAATCTTTCCACGCGAATTAGCAGCATATTGAACGGTTGAATTTAATTGCAAGGCCATTCCAATCTGCAGCCGGTTATAGATAACTCTTGCCACTTTGGCAAAATCTTCTAAATCGCCTTCAACTTGAACCATTGATGCAATCGTTAGAACCTCGAAGGGTTTGTATTTGTCATAGCCCGCAGCAAGGCCAATTCCGGAGGTTTCAATTCTGGCCTTTTTAACCATCGTCGCTAGCGCTTCCGACATCGAAGTATTCGGAGTGAAAGAATAATGTGCCGGGAAGAGTGAGCCCTCTAAAGATTTTGTGGCCTTAGGAAATATCGATTCAACTGTTGCGTAACTCATATCCTTCTTCGAGATGTGGTCATTTGCACGCAATTGCTTTAGTACATCAGAGAAGGTGGACCCCTCCTTCACTAACAATAAGTTATTCAAACGTTTTGGATCTAGAAGTTGCGAGATTGCAAGCTTCGCTGGGATATGGAGTTGGATCGAATGCGATCCCGCGCTTATTCCTTGTGCTTTTGGATCTTTAGTGAATTCCTCCACAAAGCGCGCCGCACTCTTGATAACGCCGCGCTTCTCCAAATTAGTAGCAATTGAACTTCCAAGTTCGCCATCTGCTATAACAAATTCAATCTCTTTGCCGGGTTCATTTGAAGGGAAATCGCTCTGTGGTTGTAGCCGAATAAAACCAATAATCAAAAGCAGCCCAACTAGAGCCAAGGCTGTCACTCTAAGTTTTCTATTCATGGTTCAAAAGTCTTGATCGGCGCACCCTGAATGCGCTCTTGATTCAGTGCGGAATCTAGAATCGCGCTCGCCGCCATGGAGTCAATCTCGCCTTTGGCCGATTTAGAATTCAAACCAGCTTCACGCAGAGTACGGCTGGCAGACACCGTAGTCATTCGCTCATCTATCAAGTAGATCGGGTTTGGTGTGATCTCGCTAATTAAGAGAGCAAATTGCGTAACGCTCGCACTTTTCACGCTCTCACTTCCTGATAAATGAAGTGGAAAACCAATCGCAGTATAAATTGGATCGTATTCTTGATATAGATCTACTAAGTTAGAGCGCAACTTCTCTGCAGAATTAGCTATGAAATCTAGCGGTGATGCAAGAATCCCTGACGAATCTGTAATTGCCACACCGATGCGAACATCACCGAAATCGAAGGCAATTCGTCGTCCCGGCCTCACTTACTTACCCGCTATTTGGCCTATTGATTTACTTATTGCACTCAATGCGTTGGCGATCTCGGAATGGTTTGCGCCACCGCCTTGTGCGAAATCATCTTTTCCGCCACCTCCGCCACCAAGTATTTCTGAACCCAACTTAACAAGTGCGCCAGCTTTTATGCCCGACTTTATTGCCTTTGGAGAGGCTGCAACAACAAGTGTTGATCTATCAGAACCCTTAGAGGCAAGAATTACTATTCCATCAGATAAGCGATTACGTAAATCTAGAGAGATAGTCCGTAGATCATCTCCAGAAATATTCGGTTCTAACTCTGCGCTGAGAACTTCAAAGCCCGAAACCTTAGATGTGGATTTCAAAAGTTCTGAAGCTGTAGCTAATATTTGTGCCGTCTTGAAAGTAGCCAGCTCCTTCTCAACGCTCTTCAATCTATCGATTAGATCCGAAATCCTTGCAGGTAGCTCTTCAATTCGAGCGCCCTTAATAATTTCAGTGAGTGAATTCAATAGTAAGTGTTCGCGGGCTAAAAAGCCGTAGGCATCTCGACCGACTAGAGCTTCAACTCGTCGTACTCCCGCACCAATAGATGCTTCTGAAAGTAATTTCACTACTCCTAATTCACCAGATGATTTAACGTGGGTACCGCCACATAATTCATGGGCCCAATCACCGACGCTCACCACTCGCACTTGATCGCCATATTTTTCACCGAAAAGTGCCATTGCACCCATTGCTTTCGCTTCTGGCTGCGTCATAACTTTTGCTGTAACGTTTAAATTATCTAAGAGTAAATTATTGACGCGTCCTTCTACCTCTTCTAAAACACTTGCAGGAACTGCGCCCGTTGCAGGAAAATCAAATCTAAATCGTCCTGGCGAATTCTCTGATCCAGCCTGAGTAGCGGTCTCCCCAAGAATCTCACGGAAGGCTTTGTGAACCATATGAGTTGCAGTATGAGCTCGGGATATTGCTAAACGTCTCTCAATATCAATCGTTGCGATTGCAACGCTCTTTTTATCAACCGATCCAGATATAACTTGTCCTCTGTGGATATATAACCCTGGTACAGGTGTTTGCACACCATCAATTTCGACAACCGCACCATTCGAAAGTGTTATCAAACCCCCATCCGGTAATTGCCCGCCACCTTCAGCATAAAATGGAGTTCTATCCAAAATAAGTTCTACATCGGTATTGATGTCAGCTTCCTGCACCGATTTACCGTCAACCATTATTGCTGCAATTTTTGACTCGCTACTGGTCTCGGTATATCCCGTGAACTTTGTTGCACCGCTCGCATCAAGAATTTTTCGATATTCACTTACATCGGTGTGGCCGGTCTTCTTTGTACGCGCATCAGCTTTTGCGCGATCCTTCTGTTCCTTCATCAATTTTCGGAATCCTTCTTCATCTACCGAGAGCCCAGCTTCACTTGCCATCTCTAGAGTTAGATCAAATGGGAATCCATAGGTATCGTGCAGTTTAAATACTGTATCGCCATCTAACTTTGTTGATTTTGATTTCTTTACACTCCCCGCAGCAACATCGAATATTTGAGTCCCACTCTTAAGGGTTGTAAGGAAAGATTCCTCTTCGTTAACGGTCACCGCAGTTATGCGCTCTTTATTCTCAACCAGTTCAGGATATTGCGTTCCCATTGCACCTATTGCAGCAGCAACTAATTCGCGAGAAGTTGGGTCGCCCGCGCCAAGAATTCGCATATTTCTAATTGTGCGGCGCATCATGCGACGGAGAACATATCCTCGTCCTTCATTCCCAGGTAGAACGCCATCACCAATCAACATCATTGAAGTGCGTGCGTGGTCAGCGATAACTCTAAGAGCAACATCGCTCTTCTCATTCGCGCCATATTTAACACCCGTTAACTCTGATGCCACATTGAGAATCTGCATCGTCGTATCGATTTCATAAATGTTTTCCACGCCTTGAAGGAGCGCCGCCATGCGCTCTAAGCCCAACCCGGTATCAATACTCTTAGCGGGAAGTTCACCGAGGATAGGAAAATCATCTTTCCCAGAACCAGAGCCGCGCATATTTTGCATGAAAACTAAATTCCAGACCTCTAAATATCGATCTTCATCTGCAATCGGTCCACCGTCGCGCCCATATTCTGGACCGCGGTCATAATAAATTTCGGAGCAAGGCCCACAAGGTCCCGGTACTCCCATTGACCAAAAATTATCTTCCATACCGCGCCGTTGAATGCGTTCTTTTGGAATACCAATCTTCTTATGCCAAATATCAGCTGCTTCATCGTCACTCTGAAAAACTGTTACCCACAGTTTCTCTTCTGGAAATCCATATCCCCCATTAGCCACAGGTTTTGTTAATAACTCCCAAGCAAGAGCGATTGCTCCCTCTTTAAAGTAATCGCCAAAGGAGAAATTTCCGCACATTTGAAAGAAGGATGCATGTCTAGTTGTTTTACCAACCTCATCAATATCAAGAGTTCGCACACACTTTTGGACCGAGGTCGCCCTTTCATATGGTGCTTTTATTTCGCCAAGAAAAAATGGTTTAAAGGGAACCATTCCCGCGTTAACTAAAAGTAAGTTTGGATCGTCAGCGATTAAAGACGCTGATGGAACAACTGTGTGTTTTAGACCTTGGCTATTTCCAGATTCAAAAAAATTAAGCCAACGAGTTCTTATCTCAGCAGAATTCACGCGACTACTCGAACTCCTCGTCGGGCGCGACTTTCTTACTCTTCTTCTTCCCTTTTTTCTTACTTTCGGATTCCGCCTTCATTTTGGAGACGGCGAGCAGAGCGCCTGCTGCGTTCATTGCCATTTTATTCTTATCCAAAAAGCCTTCAGTTTTATCTGAAATCTTTGTCGTGAGACCTTCAACAGTTTTCGTTACCTTGTTAATGCTTTGTAGAGGTCCATTAATTAATTCAACGGTCAAAGTAACCTCTTCTAGGAGAGGTGTGACTTCCGCAGTTAAGTCAGTTATTGCGGCTCCTGCTTGATCAACCAATTTGCCGACTCGTATAACGGCATAGCCAAGTGCCAGCGCAATTACGAGAAGCGAAATCGCTGCGATAATTGTTGCAATTCCACCTGGACCCATAGTTCAAGCCTACCTGATAGGCGACTTAAGAAGCCTCAAATACTGGGATCGGAAGATCAGGGCGTTCGTGCTTTTGATGAGCGACGACGGCCGCTAAATGATAATTCCAAATTAAATCTAGATTTCCTTGGACTGCATATGGGCGACCATCTACAAGCGGTCCCTTCTCCCCATTCATCACTGCAATTACATCATCACCGGAAATAGTTTTATAAGTTTCAAGGGCATGCGCGAGAGCAAGCACTTTAAACTTATTTTCATTCAGAATCTCTTCGGCGCGAATCAGTAAAGAGGAGAGGTTATTCTCGATTCGATCCCCAAGAGCCATTCTTAAATTTTTAGTGCTGTCTTCTTTACCGCGATTTCCACCTGGAGCGCCGACCTCATTACGGCGATTGGATGCATGTGAAGAAATTGTGGAACCCATCCCCCAATGACCTTCCATAAAACTAGCGATTGTTGTTGCGCTCTCCAGGTCCCCTGAAACTCCCGAAGAGTTATCGCCCGCGAAGAACATTCGTTCCCCTGCCAGTGATGCAACTGAAACCAAAATATCTGCTTCATATTCGGTGCGCCATCTTGTGAATTGATCATCCGGCGGAATGCTTGCCACCATGCCGAGATAGTCAGAACCTTTTTCAATTGTTGCCAAATCTATAGCCATATGTTGTCTTACTAAATGCGCCATCACTCCGTGGCAAGCTTCATGGACAGCAACCGCATGACGTTCACGTTCGATATATTCAACATCTTCCGCTGGTCCTAAATCCTTCAACTGCTTAGCTTTTATTACATCGCCCAAAGTTATAGAGGTGCGATCATTCCTAATCGCCATGATTAGCGCTTCGTTAATTGTGTCCTTAATAATTGCGCCAGTTGCATACGGCGTGATTATCGCTAATTTATCTATCTCTTCAGCAGTTAACGAATGAGAGACTTTTGCTAAATACCCCTCGTAGGTTCTAATTCTTCCAGCCTTACTTGGATATCCGACTCGGTACATGCGATCGATTCGACCCGGACGCAAAAGCGCTTCATCGAGCGCTTCTGGCATATTTGTAGCCATTACAACCAAAATTCGATATTTCGGCGGATTCTTTGGACGCATTCCAAGTGCTCGTCGTACTACGCGGTTAATAAATCCTCTGGGTTTTTTAAGCCCAGAAAGTTCGGTCAACAGCGCTTGGAGTGTTCCCATTCCGCCACCGCCACCGCCGCCCGCTCCACCCATAACAAATTGATTGCTCGCCAAAGCTGCGCTAGTTACTAATGATTTACCTGGATCGGATAGATAGTTCCCACCATTGCATGGTGTACCAAAAACGCTCTTACTATTCTCATTCGTGTACATCTGAGGTCGACTGATACCACGATTACCTAAAGAATCCGCTTCGTCGAAAAATACAACAACTCCACCGTATCGCAGCGCAAGTTTCCGCAATTTCCTAAATAAACTTTTTACTTTAAGAATGCCAACGCCCATGAACATATTTGTGAAGGCGCCTGGATCAACAAATACAAAGGGCTTTCCAGTTTCGCCCGCCATAGATTCGGCCATCAGTGTCTTTCCAGTACCCGGAGGCCCCCAGAGCAGGATTCCACCCGGAACATATCCACCATGTTTTTCAATTAGCTCAGGTGTTTCAAGGAAGAGAAGATTTTCGCGAATTCGATTGAGAACATGATCTTGTCCCCATACATCGGAAAATCTCGTACGGATGTCATCAGGAAAATAGGTATCTACTCCACCACGACTCAAGAACCAGAAAATGGCACCAAATTGAATGATTACGAAGAAAACAGCAAAGAGAAGTTGCCCAAGCATTGGAAGTGCAGACCACAAGGCTTTCGGTGCAAAAAATAGCGCTCGTACTGGTGTCTCTTTATAGATGGCACCTAGAACAACTGAGAGCAGTGCAATGAAAACCAGCCACTTGATAACCCGACCCAATCTGAAACGGTTCCAGTCGCTTAACTTATGAAGTATGCGGTCAACAAAGGCAAAATATTTAACCCAAATGCCATGATACGGGGCAAGTAATTCAGCAAGAGCAAAGTGAACTTGTCGAATTATTTCAACTGCAGCTAGAACCAGTAGCCAAGATTTGGTGTTTACTGTTGCAGAAAGCGCATCAGTGAAAGATAACAATGGATTATCTGCCATATTGGCCCAAGCTAGGACGAAGAAAACAATTGCAAAGAGCAATAAGAACTTGGTGCGATCATAGAACGATAGGTGAATGCGCGTAGTTCGATCGGTATCGCGGGGCCGGCTTTGTACGCTCATTTATTGCCTCTCACGGTGAACGAATCACCAATCGCTTGGAGTTCTTTGGAATGTTTTTTGAAATACTTTGTAGGGGCTCGGACTAATAAGACATAAATTCTTGATCGATCATCCGAAACTAACGCTGTTTGATCCACAGTTTCAGAGATTCCACTCGGATCGCCAAAAGTATAGGTCGTTCTTACCCCTCTAGCTATTTTCTCTACTCGCTCATAATCATCATATAAAACGAATTTCGAGTTTGCCTTAGTTGGATCTTCAAGCCACGTTGTGATTGGAAGAATTAGGTTACGAAGCGAATTGTAGGAAATTGAATTCAAATCGTCATAGCCAAGATCTCGAACGCGAACATAAACAACTGCGCCATCCGGAGCATCTAAACTGAAGATTGATAGCGGTGTGGTTGCAGGCGAAGTTGAATATGCTTCTTGCCAAACAACACTGGCAAGTCTTTCGGCCGCTCCGTCCGCCGTAGATTTGGCTTCTGCGCTATTCAACTGCTTTGAAGAAATTTTATGCCAACCATTAGGTATGGCTACGTAAACTCCACTGGATTTATCAGCGGCATAAATTTGGGATTGTGAACAGCTAGTCAAACCAATAATTGAACAGGCCAATAACGTTGCGATAACAAAACGTCTTAGCATAAGTTGCATTGGGCGTTTTACTCCTGTGGGATATTGACTGGCTCAAAATCTACACCAGCGTCTTTACGCTGTCGCGCGGTAATTGGAGTTGGGGCACCAGTTAGCGGATCTCCGCCACTAGCCGTTTTCGGAAAGGCAATTACCTCGCGGATTGATTCCGCGCCGACTAATAGCGCACATAAACGATCAAGCCCAAGTGCGATTCCACCGTGAGGAGGCGGGCCGTAATTGAACGCTTCCAATAGAAAACCAAATTTACTTTCAGCCTCTTCCTGAGAAAGACCTATCGTGTCGAATACTCGTGATTGCATTTTGCGATCATGGATACGAATGGAACCGCCACCAATCTCATTTCCATTCAAAACAATGTCGTAAGCGTAGGCAAGTGCGCTAGCTGGATCTTTATCGAAGGTATTTGCGAATTCCGGTTTTGGACCTGTAAAAGGATGATGCACAGCAGTCCAACCACTATTTGAATCAGCGCTATCGATTTGTTCAAACATCGGCGCATCAACAATCCATAGGAAATTCCATGTTTTCTCATTGATTAAGTTACAACGCTTTCCTATTTCAAGTCGCACAGCACCGAGCAGGTTGAGCGATGAAACACGATCTCCAGCAGCAAAAAATATTGCATCACCTGGCTTAGCTCCAACATGTCCAACAATTCCTGCCGCTTCTTTTTCTGAGAGATTCTTTGCGACTGGTCCACCAAGAACTCCATCAGTTCCAACCAAAATATAAGCCAAACCTTTTGCACCTCGCGCCTTAGCCCATTCCTGCCAGGCATCTAATTCACGCCTTGGAGAATCCGCACCACCTGGCATAACGACTGCGCCTACATGTGCGGATTGGAAGACTCGGAAAGTCGTATCAGCAAAAAAATCAGTGCAATCTATAAGTTCATTTGCGAAACGTAAATCTGGTTTGTCAGAACCATAACGGCGCATCGCTTCCCAATAAGTCATTCTCGGGATAGGTAATGGAATATCGAAGTCAACGATTTTCTTGAACACTCTGGACAAAATTTTCTCTGCTACCTGCAGAATATCTTCCTGATCAATGAAAGACATTTCAATATCTAATTGCGTAAATTCTGGTTGGCGATCTGCACGGAAATCCTCGTCGCGGAAACAGCGAGCAATTTGGTAATAACGTTCCATGCCTGCAACCATCAATAGTTGTTTAAATAGCTGTGGCGATTGTGGAAGTGCATACCAAGAGCCTGGTTGGAGTCGCACAGGCACCAAGAAATCTCGAGCACCTTCCGGAGTCGAACGCGTCAAATATGGCGTCTCAATCTCTAGGAAATCTTCGTCATCCATGACTGTTCTAATTACCGATGTGACCTTCGAACGGAGTCGAAGATTCTTTGCAGGACCTTCTCTGCGTAAATCTAAATAGCGATATTTCAAACGCACTTCTTCGCTGATTGTGTTTAAGTCTCCACTATCAACTGGAAATGGGAGCGCGGCAGCCTCGCTTAGAACTTGAAGCTCCTCACAAACCACTTCTATTTCTCCAGTTGGAATATTTGCATTTTCATTACCAGCAGGGCGAATTCGAACAGTGCCCGTGATCAACACACACCACTCGGCGCGCAAAGAACCTGCTAAAGCTTCATCATTAATTACAACCTGCGATGCCCCGGATGAATCACGAAGATCGATAAAAGCAACGCCACCATGATCGCGGCGTCTTGCAACCCAACCTGCGAGAACAACTTTTGAGCCAACATCGCTCTTTCGCAATGACCCTGCAGTATGCGTTCTTATCATCTTAAATGCGCTCCGATAATTGCTTAGTTGGTTTTAAATTCATTACTTAAGGCGGTGATTCTAACTTCTTTTGACTCCCCTGAATCCATATCTTTAACTGCTACTAGGCCTGATTTAATTTCATCAGAACCAATTACCGCGCTGAATTTCGCCCCACTTTTATCCGCCGACTTCATAGCTCCCTTAAGGGCACGATCGCCATAGGCCATGTCGCAAGAAATACCAGAATTGCGAAGTTCATTAACCAGTTTTGAAACAAAGCCCTTCTCCTGCGCACTTAAAGCGATTAGGAAAAGATCTAACTGTGGCTTATTTATTGAAGAATCGAATATTCCCTCCGCCTCACATGCAAGAAGAATTCGATCAACGCCAAGTCCAAAACCTATTCCCGATAAATCACTGCCGCCAAGTTCTGCCATTAATCCGTCATACCGACCGCCACCACCGATTCCAGATTGTGCACCCAACTTTTCGCTCACAAATTCGAAGGTAGTGCCGGTGTAATAATCAAGGCCGCGCACCATTCTTGGATTGATGGTGAAATCAATCTTTGCTTCTTGCAACAACTCTTGAACTCGCTGGAAATTTTCTTTGCTCTCTTGCGATAAATAATCCAGAAGTAGCGGCGCTTTAGCCATCGCCTCTTGAATTTGCGCACGCTTATCGTCGAATAGGCGTAGCGGATTTAACTCAGCTTTTTTGACGGTCGCCTCATCCAAATTCAATTTTGAAATGTAAGCAACTAAATCGCTTCGATGACTGGCCCGGCTCTTTGCATCGCCCAAAGAAGTTATATCCAGTCGATAAGATTTCAAGCCCAATTTCTTAAAAGCCCGATCTGCTACCGCTATAACTTCAAAATCGATCTCTGGATCGTTCAACCCAATTGCTTCAATTCCAACTTGATAGAACTGCCGATATCTCCCGGCTTGTGGCCGTTCGGCACGGAAGTAAGCACCGGAATACCAAACCTTTAACGGAAGTGTTAATTTATCTAAGTTATGTTCAATAACGCTGCGCATAACGCCAGCGGTTCCTTCTGGGCGAAGAGTTATCGAACGACCACCGCGATCTTCAAAGGTATACATCTCTTTTGAAACTACATCGGTCGATTCTCCTACACCGCGTCTAAATAACTCGGTATCTTCAAATACGGGTAACTCCATTAGTTGATAGCCAGAAATTTTCGCTGATTCAATTAAGGTTTCACGAACAAATTCGAAATATTGGGAGCGTGGCGGAAAATATTCGCTTACGCCTTTAGGGGCCTGTAACTCTTTCATTACTCCCCCCGTCCTGGCTTTGATTGCAGAAATTCTTCCTGCAAATAAGGATTACTAGATAGCTCGCGTCTAATTGTAGTTTGTGGACCATGCCCAGGCAGGACTATTAATTCGTTATTCAGGGGCAATATTTTAGAGATTAATGAATTACGCATTGCGCTAGGCGACCCAGTTGGTAAATCCGTTCTCCCAATTGCACCGGCAAATAAGACATCACCCGAAATCAAGAACTCATCATTTACCGTGAAAATTGCCGAACCAGCGGTATGCCCTGGCGCATGGCCAACCTCAATATCAAAACCCGCGAGTTGAAACTTCTCGCCATCTAGAACTTCGCGCACGATTTCTGGCTCTTCAAATTTCGTTACACCAAAGGCGGCCATTATTTGCTGACTCTCACCGCCTGCATTTAGGGCTCGATATGGGTCGGCTAACAATTTTCTATCAGCTGTATGAATCAACGTTGGGACACCATATTCATTTGCAAAAGGCCGAACCGAAAAAGTGTGATCCAAGTGCCCATGAGTTACTAGCGTTGCTATTGGTTTTAGATTGTGTTTATTCAGGGCGCTTTTAATTGCCGAAACCAGGCTCGGGTTGGCCATCCCTGGATCCACGATGAAGCATTCAGAATTCTTAGTTGGTGCAAGGATCCAACAGTTTGTAGCGAAATAGGGTGCGGCAATCACCTCAAGAATCAAAGGTTCACCCCTATCCATCACGCGTGAGCGGCCCGTATTGGGGCTAATTGCGCAAGACCACTTTTGCCATCCCAACGGTTAAGGGTATCTTTAGCCCGCACGCATAACTAATCAGATAAGTCATAACGAATGGTTTGCAACCCCGCGAACCTAACGCGCAATGAAAGCGAGCGAGTATTACCATGATGGATATCAACCCAACTGAAGTTGCCCAAGCAGTAACACCTGGCGATTCAAATGTAAGTGCCGCATCCGCCCTAATCGGAGATCCTTCAAAATTTGGTCGCGTTGATCAAGATGGCACTGTCTATGTATTAACTCCATCTGGTGAAAAAGCTGTCGGCTCATATCCTGGCAAGAGCTCGGAAGAGGCGCTCGCATATTTTGTTCGCAAGTTTGAAGCAGTCGCATCCGAAGTTGCGCTACTTGCTGCTCGCATCAAGAGTGGTGCAATGGTGCCATCCGACGCATCCGAAGCTGTTGTGAAATTACGCGACACCGTCGCAAATCTAAATGGCGTTGGCGATTTAGCAACCCTCGCCGCCTCTGTAGACCAGATCCCAAATTT
>CANNIM010000001.1 GCA_947505195.1 Actinomycetota bacterium | reverse complement strand
GCTGATGTTCCACGAGCTCCTGCATCAATTCTTAAATTGATCTCATCGGTAACTGCAATCAAGGCGTATTGCGCAGATAAGGTCTTTAAGACCTCAATTAATTCAACTTCAGACCCAGAACGTTTTATTTTGCTTGGTGAGTACGACCCATGGCTAACTACTAGCATTAGCTCCGCCAACAAATTTCACCGCGCGTTATCCACGAGATTGATTAGCGCTATCGGCCAAACAGGAGTTGATCCCGAAACCGTGACTATCGAGTTCAATGGACTCTTTACTAAAGATATCGAAAACCTTCGCACGTTTTATGGAAACAAAGTTAAATTCAAGAGAGTTACAAAGGCAGAGGTTAAAACACTTCCTGAATTAATACCGCTCGCTGAAATTTCTTCACCACCTCTTAGTGACATTATTGGATTTACCTTGCTCTGGAGTGACAACACTTTGGCAGATCGCCTAGCGCGAAATGCTTCTGATGAAATGGGATTTACTCGAGACAGTGATGGAATGAACGAGGCTTTCCAGGAAACATTGAAAGGTCTTGACGTCAATTACGCAGGGTTAAGTGTTAAAGATGGAAGTGGTCTCTCCCATGACGATCGTGTTTCTGCTCGTACAATCGCAGAACTTCTATGGAAGATAAGGGTTGAACCAGAATTCCAAGCTATTTATGATGGCCTGCCAGTAGCAGGAGAATCTGGAACACTGAAAGATAGATTTAAGAAATATGGAAAATCGGCAAAGGGGCTAGTTAAAGCCAAGACGGGGTGGATAAATACCTCCGTAACCCTGGCCGGATATGTCGAGGTTGGCAATAATGAATATGTATTTGCAGTTATTGCAAATTATTTGAAACCAACTGAAACTTCACGAGACTTAGCCCGAAAGACCATAGATAAAATGTTGGCCACGGTAGCGAAACCTGCGGACGAAGAGTTGATTGGTTAGCGGATTGAGAAATCTAAAAGCCTCGCCATATATCGCGCTAATGAAGTTGCGCGTTGTTGAGCTCTTACTCGTAACAACCCTGCCAGCTCTATTTCTTGCTGCAAAAGGAGTACCGCCACTTGGGCTAACTATTGCGACCTTAATAGGCGGCACACTTGCAGCCGGCGCATCAAATGCTTTTAATATGATTATTGAAGTTGATTCAGATCGCTTGATGGTTAGAACTGCTAATCGTCCAATAGTTAGTGGTGCGATATCTGAAACCCAGGCATTTATCTTTGCCTCTGCGTTGACAGTAATTTCATTAACTATCTTCTCGATTTTCACAACCCTTCTGGCTACGGTACTAACAGCAGCAGCAATAGTTTTCTATGTATTCGGGTACACAATTGGGTTAAAGCGTCGCACTTCACAGAACATTGTTTGGGGCGGAATCGCTGGATGCATGCCGGTCCTAATTGGTTGGGCTGCAGTAACTAATTCACTCTCACTTACCGCTTGGCTCTTCTTTCTCGTAATATTTTTCTGGACTCCGCCACATTTCTGGGCGCTTGCAATTAAATATCGAGATGATTATGCGGCCGCTGGAATTCCGATGCTGCCAGTCGTTGCATCCATTAAATCAGTAGAAAAGCAGATGTGGTTTCATACAATCGGAATGGTTATCACTTCACTAGGTGTGAACTGGAGCGCTGATCTACCGTGGTGGTGTTGGGTAATAACTATTGCAATAGCACTTGGTTTTGCTCTTGAATTACTAAAAATTGATGGACCAGATTCCAATAAGGCCGCTGCAAAGTTATTCCAGTGGTCAATAACTTACTTGAGCGTTTATTCATTACTGCTTGTTATCGCAGCGCTTGTTGTAAATCCTTAATTAAATCTGAAGAGTGCTCTAAGCCGATAGATAGCCGGGCCAGTGAATCTGTTATCCCCATCGATTCTCTTGTTTTTACATCTAATCGGCGATGAGTTGTCGAAGCTGGGTGAGTTATTAGTGACTTGCTATCGCCAAGATTATTGGAAATATCAATTACTTTTAAGGCATCCATGACCTCAAACAACTTTGAAGTTCCACCTGATATTTCAAAACTTAGAGTTGTTCCGGCTCCAGACATTTGCTTCTGGGCAATTTCGTAACCAGCATGTGACTTTAGGCCAGGGTAATTTACATCTTTAACCTTTGATTGTTCTGCCAGAAATTCAGCAACTACCTGAGCACTCTCATTCATTTTATTCACGCGCATAGATAGCGTCTCCAGCGATTTAACTAATACCCAAGCATTGAAAGCACTCAGCGTTGGACCGGTATGTCTAATGAATGGATTTAAATAGCCTTGAATGTAATCGAAGCCTCCGAGTATTGCTCCACCTAGAACTCTTCCTTGGCCATCAATATGTTTAGTTGCCGAGTACATAACAACATCAGCGCCATGAAGTAGGGGCTTCTGCAAAATAGGTGAAGCCATAACATTGTCAACGATTACTGTAGCGCCCACCGCATGTGCAAGATCGCTAACCATTTTAAGGTCAACAATTTCCAACATTGGGTTGCTTGGCGTCTCTATAAATACAACCTTTGCCTTTTTACTTAAAGCCTTCTCCCAAACTGTTTTATCATTCCCCTTAACAAATTCAACTTCGATTCCCCATTTTGGCAATATCTCTGAGAGAACTACGTAACAAGAGCTAAACATTGAAGCCGCAGCGACTACACGATCTCCGGTCTCAACCATGCAGGCGATTGAAGCGAACATTGCAGACATTCCAGAGCCAGTAGCTACACAGAATTCGGCGCCTTCAATTGCTGCGAGACGTTGTTCAAACATTGAAACTGTTGGATTCGCGAATCGACTATAAACAAAGTGATCAACTTCATCGGTAAAGGAATGTACTGCCTGTTCTGCACTGTCATATGTGTATCCACTTGTTAGATACATAGCTTCGCTAGTTTCACCAAAACCTGATCTTGCTAATCCAGCTCTAACTGCAAGTGTTTCTTCATGTAACTGCCAGTCAGGTGTATCGCCATCGGAAGAGCTTGAAGAGTTGGAATATCCCCAAGGTCGATGCTGATGAGTCATGTCCGAAGTTTAGTAGGTAGGGTGTCGACATGAACAAGACCGCAGTATCGGCTATATCTGCATCAGATTTAACGAAGATTTATGGTGGACGTGCAGCGTTATCGCATGGAAGTTTTGTAGTCCCAGCAGGTTCGGTTTGTGGCTTTGTAGGCCCCAACGGTTCTGGAAAGACTACGACAATCCGAATGCTGCTTGGACTAATTACACCAAGCGGTGGGAGCGCAACAGTTTTAGGTGAGAGCATTAAACATCCAGAAAAATACTTGCCACGAGTCGGCGCGATGATTGAGGGACCAGCATTTTATCCTGCGCTATCTGGTCGTGAAAACTTAAAAGTTCTTGCTGAACTTGGTGGATTTCCGCTCTCTCGCGTAGATGAATTGCTTGCAAAAGTTGATCTTGCAGATCGCGGTGGTTCAAAATTTAAGACTTACTCCCTGGGAATGAAACAGCGACTTGGAATTGCCGCGGCGCTTCTTCCAAATCCAGAACTACTTATATTAGATGAACCTACAAATGGTTTAGATCCATCGGGAATTCAAGAAGTCCGCGGAATCATTAGGGATTTAGCAATTGGTGGAACAACGGTCTTTGTTTCTTCTCACATACTAAGTGAATTGGAAATGATTTGTGAATACTTAGTCATGTTGCGCGAAGGTAAAGTTATTTTCTCAGGTCGAACTCAAGAGTTACTTTCGGCACAAAAGCCAATAATTATTGCGAGACCAGAGTATGAGGTTGATTTAACTAAACTTACAAACACCTTAAGCGAAGCTGGCTACCAAATAGTAATTGTTGATGGAAGTTTACACATTGCAGCCGCGAAAGAAGAAAGTGCTGAAATCAATCGCTTGGCCTTCGATTCTGGAATTACCCTTTCCTCCATCTCGGTCGTGTTACCAACGCTAGAAGAAACTTTCTTTGAAATGACAGGGGATAACAAATGATCCGCGTGGTAATAGCCGAACTTCGCAAACTTCGGCGCCCATCACTTCTATTAGGAACTATTGCAACCGTTGGTGGCTTAAGCGCGCTGTTTACCTCAATCGTCTTCTTGATGATTGATTCTGAGGATGGAAATACCAAACGTGGCGAGAGTATTGGACCGAAAGAGCTAAGTGAGGCACTAGGCCTTGTTTACGGATTTAAGTTGGTCGGAACCTTTCTCGGAGTTGTAGCACTTTGCATCTTTGCATCTCAAACAGCCCAGGAATATTCCCTTGGAACACTTCGCAATCTCCTAGTTCGCCAGCCATCTCGAATGAAAATTCTTGCCGGAAAATTTATTGCGATGAAGTTATTCGCACTCGTCATGGTCCTCTTCGCAGGCGCTTTAAGTATCGCTATTTCATATGCCCTTGCTGGACGGGCAAAAGTAGACACAACCGCATGGGGCACTTCAGCCGCAATGCACATTCTCTTCGAGAGCGCTTTGAATATTTTTCTTGCCACCCTTTGTTTTGGAACTTTTGGCATGATTCTTGGACTCTTATTTCGATCACCAATTAGCGCAATTGCAGTTGGTGTTTTATGGAATCTAATTTTAGAGAACATTTTAGCTGCGTTGATTAATAGCACTGCAAAATGGCTCCCAGGAATTAATTTTGCCAATCTTGGTGAAGGCGGAAATCCCGATTTAACCTACAAACATTCAATCGCTATCTCTCTAAGTTATTTAATTATTGGTGGCGCCATTGCTGCAATTTTGTTTAAGAAGAGAGATGTCGCAAATTAGCGACACAGAGCGCTAATTTCGGCTAATTCTCAGGTTCAACCTTTATCCTTGGCGGATGTCCAAGAGAGTTATTGCCACCTTAATTGCATTTGGCATCTCTCTAACTACTTTCAGTTCTGAAGTCTCGCAAGCAAAAACTCCAAAACCTACTGTGGCTCAAATCGAAGCCGCGAAGAAGGAAGAAGCAGCTAAGGCAGCAGCGGCAAAAAAAGTGGCAGCAGTTCTGAATTCAGCAACTAAAACTCTTAATCAACTAACAGTAATTGCAGACTCTGCCCAATTTGCATACAACAAAGCGCTGAAGGAATTGGCAGTTGCAAAAGCTAACGCACAGGCAGCGGCAGATCATGCGGCAAAGACCCAAGCCGAAGTTGGTAAGGCAACACGAGTAATAGGAATGATGGCTTCAAATGCCTACAAACTTGGTGGAGATTTCACAAATATTAACGTTCTACTTAGTGCGAATGGGCCTCAAGATTTAATTGACCAACTCACAACGCTGGACAAGATTGGAAACACCAACACAGTTGCGTTAAAACGTTTTAAAGCAGCTGAGGCCGCAGCAAAGATTGCAAAAGCCGAAGCAGATAGAACCAAAGCAGCTCAAGAAGTAGCAACAGCAAAGGTTGCCGAAGCAAAGAAAGTCGCGGATACCGCCAAAGCTGCACAGGCAAAAGAGGTAAGTAAGTTACGTGCAGTTCAAAACAAACTTGCTGCCGATTTAGCGAAGGCAAAGAATTTCCGCGTCACCTTAGAACAGCAACGCCAACTCGCATTACTTGAAGAATCAAATGCGGCAACCGCAACCAAGACACCAAATCAATTTAAAGTTTGGCCAAATAAGGGATTCACGGGCAGACAAACAATTCGCTCAAATGAGGCAATTAGAACTGAAGCGGTTGCATATGCAAAGAAACAAGTCTTAGCGCGCAAGCCATATATCTGGGGCGCACAAGGTCCAAATGCTTTTGACTGTTCTGGTCTGGTTTATGCCGCATATAAAGATGCAGGTTTAGGTTGGCCGCAATGGGGACGGCTAAACGCTGCACTCTATTTCGTTGCTTCAAAGCGCGTTCCATTTAGTGAACTTCTGCCCGGAGATTTACTCTTCTATTCATATGATGGATCAGTTCAAAATATTCACCACATAACTATTTATGCTGGAAATGGCATGATGTGGGAAGCGAATTCTAGAAAAGTAGGCTTGATTTTCTCAAATATGTACAGCATTAAGGGCTTAATGCCATCTGGCGGTCGGGTCTAATAGTTTTATAGAGTGCTCCATGTGAGCGTTAAGAACCCAGCACTACTTGAACTGCGACAGGCGGTTCGTATTCGCTTTCAAAAATTAGAAAAGTTAGAACCATATTCGAAAGTTTGTGTTGGTGTATCAGGTGGTGCTGATTCCTTAGCACTAGCAATTGCTGCAAAGCTTGAGAGTGATAATTTTAATATCAATTTGATTGGTGTAATTGTTGACCATGGACTGCAAGTAGAATCTGCAGAGACTGCTGCGACAACACGTAAGAAATTAGAAAAAATTGGATACACCGATATCTTTCTAGGTAAAGCGAATGTAATCCTTACCGATGGTCTGGAAGCATCTGCACGTCGAGCTCGGTATAAAGTTTTTGAACAATCGATGGAAACTTATGGCGCAAAAACATTTTTCTTGGGACACACAAAGAATGATCAAGCTGAAGGAGTCTTACTTGGCCTTGCTCGAGGATCTGGAACGAAATCACTCTCTGGAATGCAAGAAATTAGTGGGCCTTACATCAGACCATTTCTAACTATTGGCAGAAGCACAACCGAAGAGGCTTGCAGAGAAGCTGGAATTGAATTTTGGAGCGATCCACATAATATTAAAAGTGAATTTTCTAGAGTGCGCGTTCGTGAAAATATTTTGCCATTAATTGAGAGAGAAATCGGTCCAGGAATCATTGATGCCCTCTCAAGATCTGCAAAAATTTTGCGTGAAGATGCAACTGCGTTAGATGAGTGGGCAGATGCGGTTTTCTCTCAACTAAACCCAGCAGATATTGAAATTTCAGCCCTTAGCGATCTACCAATCGCAGTTCGGAGCAGGGTGTTGCGGCGGGCGATTCATGCCGCAGGCGCACCAATCGGAAGCATTTCTGCCTCACATTTGGAACCAATTGAGGCTTATGTGAGTGATTGGCGTGGTCAGGGCCACACATCTCTCCCTGGTGGTGTGAAGGTTGGCCGAATTTCGGGCAGACTTTCGCTCTCGAACTCGCAATCAAAGCAGCCATAAAAGTAGAAAGAGAATCGCCTCGTGGATCTAGCAACTACCGGAACCGATATTGATCGCGTAATAGTTACTGAAGAACAAATTCGTGCGCGCCTTAAGGAATTGGCGATACAAGTTGAAAAAGATTATGAAGGAAGAGACCTACTTTTAATCGGAGTTCTTAAAGGTGCCGTGATGACGATGGCAGATTTTGCACGTGCGCTACAGCGACATATTGAAATGGATTGGATGGCAGTTTCTTCATATGGCTCCGGAACAAAATCAAGTGGCGTAGTTCGTATTTTGAAAGATCTAGATCGTGACATTACTGGCCGCGAAGTTGTAATTGTTGAAGATATTGTGGATACCGGTTTGACGCTTGGTTGGTTAAAAGCAAATCTAGAATCACGTGGCGCTAAGAGCGTCGAGATTTTAACAATGTTGCGTAAACCCGAGGCCGCAAAGGTCGAAGTGGACGTTAAGTATGTGGGCTTTGATATTCCAACAGAATTCGTCGTGGGTTATGGGCTTGATTTCAATGAAAAATATCGCAATCTTGATTTCATTGGCGTACTAGCGAAACATATGTATTTATGACCGCGAAAAATTCAAAGAAAAAGCCGCCAATTACACCCAAAAAGAAAATTTCATTTTCGAAGGCACGAGTCCGCAAAATCTTACGCGGTCCACTTTTCTGGATAGTTCTATCTCTCGTTCTGGTCAGTTTCTTTGGGAAGCTCTCCTCAAGTGGTGATAAATTTACCAAAGTTGAAACCTCAACGATTCTCGCTGCAATTTCTGCGAACAAGGTTGATTCTGCACTTGTTATAGATCGTGATCAGAAAATAGAAGTTATTTTAAAACCTGGAAATTATGTAAAAGGTTCAAAGAAGATTTACGCCTCATTTGTTACTGGGGAAGAGCCACAAATAATTGAACTTTTGACAAGTAATCCACCTCCTAAAAAGTGGGATGTAAAAGTTCCAGCACAATCTCTCTTCGTATCAATTCTTTTAAGCATTCTCCCACTTTTACTTATTGGGTTCTTGTTACTTCTCTTTATGGGGAATGCTCAAGGGGGAAATAAAGTCTTCTCCTTTGGAAAATCCAAAGCAAAGTTGCAGACAAAGGAGATGCCAAAGAACACCTTTGAAGATGTCGCAGGCGCAGATGAAGCAGTTGCAGAACTGACGGAAATCAAGGATTTTCTAGCGTCACCCCAAAAATATCAAGACATAGGTGCAAAGATTCCTAAAGGCGTACTTCTTTACGGCCCACCGGGAACAGGTAAAACACTTCTGGCTCGCGCTGTTGCTGGTGAAGCAAACGTTCCGTTCTATTCAATTTCTGGTTCTGAATTCGTAGAAATGTTTGTTGGTGTTGGTGCGTCAAGAGTTCGTGATCTTTTTGCTCAAGCAAAAGCAAATGCACCTGCAATCATTTTCGTTGATGAGATTGATGCTGTTGGTCGCCAACGTGGAGCAGGGCTTGGTGGCGGACACGATGAGCGCGAACAAACACTGAATCAATTACTTGTTGAGATGGATGGATTTGAAGCAAATGGTCAGGTAATTTTAATTGCAGCCACAAATCGCCCAGATGTTTTAGATCCTGCGTTATTGCGCCCAGGAAGATTTGATCGCCAAATTCCAGTTGATCGTCCTGATTTAAAAGGTCGTACTGCAATTCTCGAAGTTCATGCAAAGAATAAGCCAGTAGCGAAGTCAGTTAAATTAGCGGATTTTGCAAAACGCACACCAGGATTCACCGGAGCCGATTTAGCGAATGTATTGAACGAAGCAGCGCTATTAACTGCTCGCGAAAATGCAAAGGTGATTACAAATGCTGCGCTAGATGAAGCGATTGATCGCGTTATGGCTGGTCCGCAACGCAAGACCAGGCTGATGACGCAAGAGGAACGTCGTATCACCGCGTATCACGAAGGTGGGCACGCACTTGTCGCGCATGCTCTTCCACATACAGATCCGGTTCATAAAATTACAATCATGCCACGCGGTCGCGCACTTGGTTACACAATGATTTTGCCGGATGAAGATCGATATGCCACAACCCGAAATCAAATGCTCGATCAACTTGCTTACTCATTGGGTGGCCGGGCAGCTGAAGAGTTGATTTTCCACGATCCAACTACAGGTGCATCAAATGATATTGAGAAGGCCACAAACTTAGCTCGCGCAATGGTTACGCAATATGGAATGACGGAGCGAATTGGTGCAATCAAACTCGGAGTAAGTGAAGGCGAACCATTCCTTGGACGCACTTACGGACACCAGAGAGATTATTCTGAAGAGGTCGCAGGAATCATTGATAACGAGATTCGAACTCTTATCGTGAATGCACACCAAGAGGCCTATGAAATTCTTGTTGCTAACCGAGATATTCTCGACGATTTAGTAGAAGTCTTGCTGGAGAAAGAGACGCTATTAAAAGATGAAATTGAGAAGATATTCAAGAAGGTTAGATTGGTTTCAAGACGTCCAGCATGGACAGGTTCAGAAGCTCGCAAGCCAAGCACGCTGCCACCAGTTGCGCTTTCACCTGCAAAACCTCAAGTACCTGTTGTTGAAGAAGAGGAAAAAGTAATTCGCAAGCCAAGAAAGAAAGTAACTCCACCAAGTGAATGAGATAACTCCGGTTTCGATGGGGCCACATGATGGTGGCGCCAAAGGTGAGTTTGATCAGAAACGTGCAGAAAAAGCAGTAACTGAATTACTTCTTGCAATCGGTGAAGATCCAAATCGAGATGGTTTGAGAGATACACCTGCGAGAGTTGCCAGAGCACTTAAAGAGAACTTCGCCGGGTTATGGCAGTCACCAGAAGAAGTTCTATCAACTACATTTGATATTGGCCATAGCGAATTAGTTATCGTTAGAGATATTGAAGTGTTCTCTCATTGTGAACACCACCTAACGCCATTTCATGGTGTTGCGCACATCGGATATATCCCAGGTGAGAATGGGCGAATCACTGGACTTTCAAAGTTGGCAAGACTTGTAGATATGTATTCAAAAAGGCCACAAGTACAAGAACGATTAACATCACAGATTGCGGATGCAATGGTCGAAGTATTAAACCCTGCTGGCGTTATTGTTGTGATCGATTGCGAGCATCTATGTATGTCAATGCGAGGCGTTCGTAAATCTGAGGCAAGAACTATTACAAGTGCGGTTCGCGGACAATTGCGTGATCCTGCTACTCGCGCTGAGGCCATGAGTCTCATAACTTCAAATAATCGATAATATGCGTATCGAAAGAACTCTCGTAATGGGGATCTTGAATGTAACTCCAGATTCTTTCGCAGATGGTGGCCGACATTTTGATTTTGAATCTGCAATCAATAGAGCCAAAGAGATGATCGCTGAGGGCGTTGATGTAATTGATGTTGGCGGGGAATCGACCCGACCTGGCGCAGATCGTGTAAGTGAAGAGACCGAAAGAGATCGAGTTATTCCCGTAATAACCGAACTCGCTGAACTTGGCGTAACTTTAAGTATCGATACAACACGTTCAAATATTGCTCTTGCCGCAATTGGCGCCGGAGCGACAATTGTTAATGATGTTAGTGGTGGCTTGGCTGACGCAAAAATGGCATCAGTAATTGCCAGTAATCCAGCGCTTCAATATGTAGTTATGCATTGGCGTGGCCACTCGAAAGATATGCAGAGTTCGGCAACATATACGAACGTAGTTAGTGAAGTTAAAGAAGAGTTGGATGAACGAGTTATCGCCCTTACAAAATCTGGCATCGCGCCTGAACAAATAATTTTGGATCCAGGAATTGGTTTTGCAAAGAGCGCTGAACATAACTGGGAATTGCTCAGAAATATAGATCGATTACAACTACTTGGCTTTCCAATACTTGTAGGAGTCTCGAGAAAACGCTTTCTTGGAGATTTACTCGGCGCAAATTCCGCAGATGATCGCGAGTTTGCATCCATTGCACTTACAACGCATTTAGCTAAGGCTGGAGTCTGGGGAGTAAGAACCCATTCAGTAAAGCCGCATCGAGATGCAATCGCAGTTGTTGAGGAGATGCAAAAATGAGTGATCGCATTTCATTAACTGGGATTTCGGCAACTGGCTTTCACGGGGTATTTCCTGAAGAACGTCGTGATGGTCAAATCTTTATTGTTGACCTAGAGCTTTCGATGGATTTGAAGCCTGCTGGTGAGAGTGATGATTTAGCCAAGACAATTAATTATGCAAGTGTCGCAACAATAGTTGTGGAAGAAATCACTGGTGAACCACTCTCATTAATCGAAGCTCTGGCACACCGTGTCAGCAATAGAGTTCTCTCTGAATTTCCACAGATTGAATCGCTATTAGTAACAGTGCATAAACCAGATGCACCAGTTGGAATAAACTTCAAAGATATCTCAGTAACAATAGAACGTTCAAGATGAGAGTTGTTATTGCACTAGGTTCAAACTTGGGCGATAGAAGTTTAAATATTGATAGCGCAGTGATGGAGCTTGCAAAGATAATTGAGATAACTCATCTATCAGCAAATCATGAAACAGATCCTGTCGGAGGACCAGCGCAACCAAAATACTTGAACGCCGTGTTAATTGCTGAAAGTGAATTAGACCCACATGAGTTGTTAATAGGAGCGCTAGAGATTGAGAATCGACTTGGGCGAACCAGGGAAGTCCATTGGGGTCCCCGAACTATCGATATTGATTTAATCAGCGCTGGTAATGAAGTAATTAACTCGCAAGTTTTAGTACTTCCACATCCAAGAGCACATGAACGCAAATTTGTTCTTAAGCCTTGGCTAGAGATAGATCCAGATGCAGCGCTACCTGGATATGGCCCGGTCCAAGATATTTTGGAAGGTTTGGAGTAACCGCTGTAACCTTTACCCACGAGCCCGGTACCCGGAAAGGACTGGAGCATGGATCTAAAGTTGAAACACCCAGTCGCCTTTGTACCAACCATGGGCGCCCTTCATGCTGGGCATGAATCGCTAATTAAAATTGCCAAAGAGTTAGAGAATGAAGTTGTTGTGAGTATTTATGTTAATCCACTTCAATTTGAGAACCCAAGCGATTTTTCAAATTATCCAAAGACTTTAGAGAGCGATACCAAACTTGCAGAAGCAAGTGGTGCAACTCTTGTCTGGGCGCCAACTTTCGAGGAGATATATCCGAGTGATCCAGAGTTAATTTCTGCTGGAGATATCGGAAATTTATTTGAAGGTGTTCACAGGTTCGGCCATTTTGACGGTGTTCTAACCGTTGTAAAACGCTTCTTCGATTTAGTGAAACCAAAATATGCGATATTTGGCGAGAAAGATTTCCAACAACTTTTCTTAATCAAACAGATGGTTAATCAGATGCAATTACCAGTTAAAATCATTGCGGCCCCAACTATTCGTGAAGCAAATGGTGTTGCAATGTCTTCTCGAAATTCTCGGCTATCGGTCTCAGAAAAGGGACAGGCAGCAGGAATTTATCTAGCACTCAAGGTTGCAGCGACAGCGAATGAACTAGAACGAGCCCGCCACTTACTTATTAAAGAAATGACTTCAATCCCTGGGTTCCTGCTGGATTATGCCGAGATTATTGATGAGGACACTTTTGAAGTAGCAACTGAAGTTACTTCGAAACCTCGTGCAATTGTTGCTGGCTGGATTAATGGCGTTAGATTGTTAGACAATATAGCCATGTCTAAATTGGAAGTTTCCAAATGAAATTACTTTCTGGAAAACCGGGTTGGACTGTTAGTGCAGATGTAATTGTTATTGGCTCTGGTGTCGCAGGCCTAACCACAGCGCTAAATTTGCGATCAAGCAATTTATCTGTGTTATTGGTAACCAAAGCAAAGATAGATGAAGGCTCTACCAAATGGGCACAGGGCGGAATTGCCGCCGCCCTCGGACCTGGCGATACGCCGGATCAACATAAGAAAGATACTTTGATTGCAGGTGCCGGATTATGCGATACCGATGCGGTCGATGTCTTAGTTACTGAAGGACCAGAAGCGGTTCGTAAATTAATTGCTCGTGGCGCAGTTTTTGATAAATCTGAATCAGGCGAAATCGCTCTTACTCGCGAAGGTGGACATTTAAGAAATCGAATTTTGCATGCTGGTGGTGATGCAACAGGTGCAGAGGTTTCTCGGGCTTTGCTCGCAGCCGTTAACGACGATGAAGGAATTGAAGTTATTGAAAATGCACTTGCTATTGATGTATTAAAAACTGATCAAGGTGCAGTTTGTGGAGTAACACTTCACGTTATTGGCGCCGGAAGCCGAGACGGTGTTGGCCGCGCCCTTGCTCGCGCAGTTGTAATTGCAACTGGTGGCTTAGGTCAGGTTTACGCTCAAACTACTAATCCATCGGTATCAACCGGAGATGGTGTAGCTCTTGCGCTGCGTGCCGGAGCTGAAATTGCAGATGTTGAATTCATTCAATTTCATCCAACAGTTTTGTGGCGAGACGATAGTTTGAGTGGTCAACAACCACTAATTAGCGAAGCGGTGCGCGGTGAAGGAGCAGTACTTGTAAATGATAAAGGCGTTCACTTTATGGCCGACAAACACCAGCAAGGAGATTTAGCACCTAGAGATATTGTGGCAATTGAGATCTTTAAGCAGATGAAAGAAAGTAACTCACCACATGTTTGGTTAGATGCAACTAAAGTGCAAGATTTCTCGGCAAGATTTCCAACAATTTTTGCATCTTGTTTAGAGAATGGAATCGATCCAAGAAAACAGATGATTCCAGTTTCTCCTGCATCACATTATTCATCTGGTGGCGTAAAGGTTGACTTAAAGGGGCGGACATCTATTCCTGGGCTCTATGCATGTGGCGAAACGGCCTGCACGGGTGCACACGGTGCCAATAGATTGGCATCAAACTCGTTGCTAGAAGGCTTGGTATTTGGAACAAGAATTTCTACAGATATTGTAGAAAATATTGCAGATCAAGGTAAACCAAGTGAAGAGCGATCACAGGAATTTCTGTTAAACCCTGCAATAAAGATGACGCTACAACTAGCAATGAGCCAAGGCGCTGGTGTTATGCGAAGCGCCCAATCACTAAAAGAAACACTTCTAACCTTGAATCAATTATCTACTCGCACAAGTGATGCACCTTGTATCGAAGCATGGGAAGTTTCAAATTTATATTTACTAGCAACTGCGATTGCGCGAGCAGCGCTCGAGCGAGAGGAAACTCGCGGCTCGCATTGGCGGAGTGATTTTCCCGAGACCAGCACCAATTGGTCTAAGCGGATAGTCCAAAACTACGATGCCAAAGGCGCCTGGAGCACTAAATTGGAAGAGGTCAAATAATGACATTTAGTAAAGGTCTTATTGAGTTAATTCATAGCGCAGGTTTAAACCCAGAGAATATTGCGCGAATTGCGCAGGCCGCCATCGATGAGGATCTAAATGGCGCAACCGATGTCACTTCTGTCGCAACAATTCCTGAAGATCAATTGGGTGTTGCGCAATTTTCAAATCGTAAATCAGGTGTAATTGCCGGTGTTCCAGTTGTCGCAGCGCTACTCGAAATTTGTGGCATTAAGGATTACAAGATTGAACATGCTGATGGCGAATTTGTTTCGGCAAATTCGCTTATTATTTCGGCGCGTGGAAAAGTTCGAGCAATACTTCTTGCAGAACGCAGCGCCTTAAACTTTTTGGGCCATCTAAGTGGAATTGCTACATTGACTAAATCTTGGGTGGATGCTGTGGCTGAAACTAAAGTTGCAATTCGAGATACTCGAAAGACAACACCAGGAATGCGGGAACTAGAAAAATACGCAGTACGTACAGGCGGTGGAATTAATCATCGGCTCTCTTTATCTGACGGCGCACTTATAAAAGATAACCATGTACTTGCGGCAGGTGGTGTTGTTGCAGCGTTTAACTTAGTGAAGGCGAAATTCCCAGATTTACCATTAGAAGTCGAAGTCGATTCATTACAGCAACTCCGTGAAGTCATAGTTGCAGGAGCCGAATTTGTATTACTAGACAACATGTCTATTGAAGAGTGTCGGGCCGCAGTAGAAATAGTTTCTGGCCGAGCAAAGTTAGAAGCATCCGGTGGGTTAATTTTAAGTAATGCGCGCGCCTATGCAATGACTGGCGTGGATTATTTGGCTATAGGAGCACTGACGCATTCAGCACCAGTTTTGGATATCGGATTAGATTTGAGAATGGAGTAAATATGTTGCTAGCAATCGATGTTGGAAATACAAATACTGTCCTTGGAGTATTTGAGGGCAAAGCGCTAATCCGAAGTTGGCGCGTAAAGACCGATCCCAGAGACACTGCTGATGAATTGTGGGTTCGTTATTCTGCGCTGGTTCAAGGCTTTGAAATAACTGCACTTTCAATCTGTTCAACGGTGCCTTCAACACTTCGAGAACTTCGAACAATGATTGCAGATTTTTATCCAGATCTTAAGACAACGATTGTTGAACCCGGTGTAAAGACTGGAGTCCCACTGCAAGTCGATAATCCTAAAGAAATTGGTTCAGATCGAATTGTTAATACTCTGGCAGCGCACGAACTTTATGGCGAGAACGGGCCATGCATAGTTGTTGATTTTGGAACATCAACAAATCTTGATGTGGTTTCACCAAAAGGTGAATTTCTAGGTGGGGCGCTTGCCGCCGGAATTGAAATTTCAGTTGAAGCACTTGCAGCAAGGGCAGCACAACTGCGGCGAGTTGAATTGGTAGCACCGCGAAACGTAATTGGAAAGAACACAGTTGAAGCGCTGCAGTCCGGAACTATTTATGGCTTTGCGGGACAGGTAGATGGTTTGGTAAATCGAATTACAGATGAGCTGACATCTCTTTATCCAGATGCTGGCGAGGTGAGTGTTATTGCAACTGGTGGTTTAGCGCCGTTGGTAATCGGGGTAAGTGAAACTATTGATTTTCACGAGCCAGATTTGACCTTAATTGGACTTCGCTTAGTTCATGAACGCAATTCTTAACCCGCTTAAAGGATAGACTTACACACCTTATGAGCGAAGAAATTAACTCTCAAAATACGCCAGCGGTATCTGATGCAGATGATCTGCCAGAGCAGCTTCGGATTCGTCGCGAGAAGCGTGCGGCAATTATTGAGCGTGGAACTGAGCCATATCCAGTTGAAGTTCCAAGAACAAAGAGCATTAAAGAAATTCGTGAAACTCATAAAGGGTTGGCAATTGATATTGCTACTGGAATTATTGAAAGCGTAGCTGGACGAGTAATTTTTAAGCGCGATACCGGAAAATTATGTTTCGCAACTCTGCGCGAAGGTGATGGAACTGAAATTCAAGCGATGTTCTCACTCGACAAAGTTGGCCAAGAGGTATTAGATCTTTGGAAATCAGATGTTGATTTAGGAGACTTAGTAAGTGTCACAGGTGAAGTTATAACTTCAAAGCGCGGTGAGTTATCTATTCTTGCTTCAAGTTGGAAGATGGCTGCAAAATCACTTCGCCCCCTTCCAGTCGATCATAAGCCGCTATCTGAAGAGACCCGAGTTCGTATGCGTTATGTGGATCTAATTGTGCGACCAGAAGCACGTTCCAATGCCAGGTTGCGACCAAATGTAATGCGGGCCCTTCGTGAAACTTTTCACAACCATGGTTTCGTTGAAGTTGAAACACCGATGCTTCAAGTCATGCATGGTGGAGCAGCCGCCCGACCATTTAAAACACTCAGCAACGCATATGACATGGAACTGTTTCTGCGCATAGCGCCCGAGCTTTTTCTTAAGCGTTGTGTCGTTGGTGGAATTGAACGCGTCTTTGAAATTAACCGTAACTTCAGAAATGAAGGTGCAGATTCAAGCCACTCACCTGAATTTGCAATGATTGAAAGCTATGAGGCTTATGGTGATTGGAATTCAATTGCAGATTTAACGCGTCAACTCATCCAAGATGCTGCGATGGCAACATCTGGTAGCCATGTTGTCGCTCACCATGATGGTAGAGAAGTTGATCTCGGTGGAAAATGGGAAGAAGCATCTCTCTTCGATTTGATTTCCAAAGGCGTTGGTGAAGAAGTTACAGCCTTAACTCCTCGCCCAGAGTTAGTTAAAATCGCGGAAAAATTAGGCATGAAGATTGATCCAAAGTGGATTACTGGAAAGCTGGCCGAGGAGATATTTGAACACGTTTCAGAAGGCAAGTTAACGGGTCCAATATTTGTTAAAGGTTATCCAATTGATACCTCACCACTTGTACGTGCGCATCGCGAGATTCCGGGAATCGCCGAAAAATGGGATCTTTATATAAATGGTTTCGAACTCGCAACTGGATACTCCGAATTAATTGATCCTGTGATTCAACGTGAACGATTGACGGAACAAGCAGCACTTGGTTCAAAGGGTGATCTCGAAGCAATGCAGATAGATGAAGATTTCCTGCGTGCGATGGAGTATGCAATGCCGCCAATGGGAGGCATGGGAATGGGCGCCGATCGATTACTTATGGCTCTGACTGGTCTTGGTATTCGCGAAACAATTCTCTTTCCATTAGTAAAGCCGGAAGAATCTTAAATAATTATGTCGCTGATAATTCGCCAAGCAAAAACTTCTGATATAAAAAATATTCGAGCAATTATTGATGAGTATGCAGCCGGTCGTCGTTTACTTACTAAAGAGACGGTGACGCTTTATGAAAGCGTTCAAGAATTTACCGTTGCCGAAATAGATAGCAAAGTTGTTGGCTGCGGCGCGATGCACGTCTTGTGGGAAGATCTAGCAGAAGTGCGTTCAGTTGCAGTAGATAAAAGTGTGCGCGGTAAAGGTGTTGGACACGGGATACTAGAAGTTTTGATTAAGCGGGCTTCCGAACTTGGAATCAAAAGAATATTTTGTTTAACATTTGAAACAGAATTTTTTGGTCGACATGGTTTTCTTGAGATACAAGGAACGCCAGTTTCGCCAGATGTTTACACGGAACTTTTGCACTCATATGACAGCGGAGTAGCCGAATTTTTGGATCTCGAGAGCGTCAAACCAAATACCCTCGGCAATACCCGAATGCTGCTCACTCTTTAAAGACCCTTTAATTTCCAGGTTGACCACTAAATGTTGGGCAAAATCTCAGTTTCGTGGGCATAAATTGGGTCGAAATTGGGTTAGCCCCAGTACAGCCCTTCGCATTAGAGTTGACCTATTGATAGACCGTAAACAGCAAGAAGAGAGGAAGCCCTGCGATGTTCGAGCGCTTTACTGATCGAGCCCGACGAGTTGTTGTGCTGGCCCAAGAAGAGGCACGCATGCTCAACCACAATTACATCGGAACCGAACACATACTTCTTGGTTTAATTCACGAAGGTGAAGGCGTCGCAGCAAAAGCTCTCGAAGCTCTTGGAATTTCACTTGAAGCGGTTCGTTCTCAAGTCGAGGAAATAATCGGGCAGGGCCAACAAGCGCCTTCTGGACATATTCCTTTTACACCGCGCGCGAAGAAAGTTCTTGAACTATCACTTCGTGAAGCGCTCCAACTCGGGCACAACTACATTGGAACCGAACATATTCTTCTTGGTTTAATTCGTGAAGGCGAAGGCGTTGCAGCACAAGTTCTAGTAAAACTTGGTGCAGATTTAAATCGAGTACGTACTCAAGTTATTTCACTTCTCTCTGGTTATCAAGGAAAAGAAGCTGCAACTTCAGGAGCACCTGCAGAAGGAACTCCATCAACATCGTTAGTACTAGACCAATTTGGTCGCAACCTCACACAAGCAGCACGTGAAGGAAAACTTGATCCGGTAATTGGTCGTGACATAGAAATCGAACGCGTAATGCAGATACTTTCTCGCCGAACAAAAAATAACCCGGTTCTAATTGGTGAACCTGGTGTCGGTAAGACGGCAATTGTTGAAGGTTTGGCACAATTAATTGTTAAAGGTGATGTTCCTGAAACACTTAAAGACAAGCAGGTTTACTCTCTAGATCTTGGAGCACTCGTAGCTGGAAGTCGTTACCGTGGAGATTTCGAAGAGCGCTTGAAGAAAGTGTTAAAAGAGATTCGTACTCGTGGTGACATCATTCTTTTTATCGATGAGATTCATACCCTTGTCGGCGCAGGCGCAGCAGAAGGCGCAATTGATGCAGCAAGCATCTTGAAGCCAATGCTCGCTCGAGGTGAGTTACAGACAATTGGTGCAACCACTCTTGATGAATATCGTAAGCACTTCGAGAAAGATGCTGCACTAGAACGTCGCTTCCAACCAATTCAAGTTGCTGAACCAACCGTGGAACACACAATTGAAATCCTTAAGGGACTTCGTGATCGCTACGAATCTCATCATAAAGTTTCCATCACAGATGCCGCACTTGTCGGCGCTGCACAAATGGCCGATCGTTATATTTCAGATCGCTTCCTTCCAGATAAGGCAATCGATCTAATCGATGAAGCTGGTTCTAGGCTTCGTATTCGTCGCATGACTGCGCCGCCAGAGCTACGTGCCTATGATGACAAAATTGCCGATGCTCGCAAAGAGAAGGAATCAGCAATTGATTCTCAAGACTTTGAAGGTGCAGCTGCCTTCCGCGATAAAGAGAAGGTTTTGATCGCTGAGAAGCACGAAGCAGAAAAAACTTGGAAAGCTGGCGATTTAGATGTTGTCGCTGAAGTGACCGAAGAGTTAATCGCTGAAGTGCTATCGAATGCAACCGGTATTCCAGTATTTAAATTAACCGAAGCAGAGACTGCTCGCTTGCTACGTATGGAAGATGAACTGCATCGCCGCGTTATTGGTCAAGAACAAGCAATTAAAGCCCTCTCTCAAGCAATTCGCCGGACACGTGCTGGTCTAAAAGATCCAAAGCGTCCCGGTGGTTCATTTATCTTCGCTGGCCCATCTGGCGTTGGTAAGACTGAGCTCTCTAGAACCCTTGCCCAATTTTTATTTGGAAATGCAGATGCACTTATCCAACTTGATATGTCTGAATATTCTGAGAAGCACACTGCATCTCGCCTCTTTGGTGCACCTCCAGGTTATGTTGGTTACGACGAAGGTGGACAGCTAACAGAGAAAGTTCGCCGCAAGCCATTCTCAGTCGTACTCTTCGATGAGATCGAGAAGGCGCATCCAGATATCTTTAACTCACTTCTGCAAGTTCTTGAGGATGGTCGTCTGACCGACTCCCAAGGACGTGTCGTTGATTTTAAAAACACAATTATCATCATGACTACAAACTTAGGTACTCGTGATATTTCCAAGACGTTAAACCTTGGATTCACAAATGCTTCAGATGAACAAGGAAATTATGAGCGCATGAAGGGCAAGGTTAGCGATGAGCTAAAGAGCCACTTCCGCCCAGAATTTTTAAACCGAATTGATGATGTAATTGTCTTCCATCAATTAACAGAGAACGAGATTATTCAAATTGTTGATCTAATGATCTCTAACTTGGATGAGAGACTTCGTGCTCGCGATATGGGAATTGAACTAACGACTGAGGCTAAATTACTTCTTGCCAAGAGGGGCTATGACCCACTTCTTGGAGCGCGTCCACTTCGACGTTGTATTCAACGCGAAATCGAAGATGCGCTTTCAGAGAAGATTCTCTTTGGTGATTTAAAAGCTGGAGAAATCATCTTGGTTGGAACCGCAGTTGAAGATGAGAAAGACATTTTCACATTTAAGGGAATGCCTAAAGCTGAAATGCCAGATACTCCTGGCGATTTAGCGCAAGCTCCTTCTGCTAATTAATCTTTACGCGAGCAATCGCCTGCTCTAAGCGGGCGACCTCCATAATTTCAATCCCTGGGATTTTAATATCGCTTCCTGCTGGAACTATCGCTCTCTTGAATCCTAAACGTGCAGCTTCGCTTATGCGCTGCGTTGCACCTGTAACTTTTCTAATTTCACCTGCTAAACCAACTTCACCAATTGCAATCAAATCTGCAGGGAGTGCTAAACCTTTTGCAGCTGAACCAACCGCTAATGCAACCGCGAGATCTGCGGCAGGTTCGGCAATCTTCATACCACCGACTGTTGCAACGTAAACATCACGGCCAGAAGTTCTAATGTTTGCACGTAATTCGAGAACTGCCAAAGTCATTGCAGTGCGCGGATTATCTAGTCCTGATGTAACTCTCCTTGAGTTTCCAAAATCTCGCCCATCAGGAACAGCGGCACCTACGAGTGCTTGGATTTCTGCGAGTAAAGGACGTCGTCCCTCTAACGTCACAGTTACACAAGTTCCAGGAACGGGTTCACTATGTCTTGTAGTAAATAAACCAGTTGGATCGGGGAGTGAAGTAATTCCATTTTCATTCATATCAAAGCAGCCAACTTCATCTGATGCTCCGAAACGATTCTTAATAGCACGAATCAAACGCAGCCTGGAATGGCGCTCACCTTCAAAATTAAGTACAACATCAACAATATGCTCAAGCAATCTTGGCCCAGCAATTGAGCCATCTTTCGTTACATGTCCAACTAAAATTAAGGTGATTGAACGTTCTTTGGCAATTCTAATTAGAGCAGCAGCAATTTCTCGTACCTGAGTTACCCCACCAGGTGCACCATCTACAGCGGTACTTGCAATTGTCTGAATCGAATCAATAATTAGTAATTGGGGTTTAACTAAATCTATATGGGCAATTACCGATCCGAGTTCGTTCTCGGATGCCAGCCATAAATTTGCATCGATTGCATCTAAACGTTCAGCACGAAGGCGAACTTGTGACGCTGATTCTTCACCACTTATGTAAAGTGCACTTATATTTTGGCGCGCACTTTGCGCAGCAACACTTAATAACAAAGTTGATTTTCCTACACCTGGTTCGCCAGCCAATAAAATTGCGGCTCCGGGTACTAAGCCACCACCAAGAACTCGATCTAATTCGCTGACCCCACTTGATCGCGCTTTGGCATTCTCTAAACTAACTTCACCTATCGGCAGCGCTGCAGAAGTCACTTGGCCGGCTACTAATGAAAGCCGCTTTGGTGCTGCGACTTCTTCAACAGAACCCCACGCCTGGCACTCGCCACAACGGCCTACCCACTTCGTGGTTGTCCATCCGCATTCGGTGCAGCGGAAGGGGTCTTTAGTGGGAGCTGCCTTTTTTGCCATGGCAGAAGGCTATATGTAGCCGCCCACACGCTCAGGAATTACCCTAAAAATCGAAAAATTCTGGGAAATAACCGAGATTTTCACGTCATGCACCTTTACCATTTAACCACGCAGGACTTGTGCTTCACATATGGGAGTGCAATTTAGGCGGCTGGCGCTTCACCCGAAGCCCAGAACCAAAACGCCCCACGGAGGCTAAGTAATGGTAAACCTAACAAACGGTCAATGGAGCACGTTGTACAACATGTTCTCATTTGGCTTGATCTCGATGCTTGCATGCACCGTTTACACATTGGTGTCACAAGCTCGCGTACTACCTAAATACCGTAATGCACTTGTTCTATCTTCAATGGTTACATTCATTGCTGCGTACCACTACTGGCGTATCTTCAACTCATTTGGAGAGTCATCAGTTGACGGCGGAGTTACAGTTGGAACAGCAAAGGGTGCTTTTAATGAGGCATACCGTTACGTTGACTGGATCCTGACCGTACCTCTTCTACTTGTAGAAGTTATTGCAGTACTTGCGCTCGCTAAGGCAGCTGCAAGTTCACTAATCGCTCGCCTAGTTCCTGCTTCAGCTGCAATGATCGCACTTGGCTACCCAGGTGAAATCGCAACAGAATCAGGTCCTAAAGTAATTTGGGGCGTTCTATCAACAATCCCATTCCTATACATCCTTTACGTTCTATTCGTAGAACTTGGAAAGTCATTGGAACGTCAACCAGAAGGTGTAGCAGCAACAGTTGGTCGTCTACGTCTACTATTGATCGCAACATGGGGCGTTTACCCAATTTCTTACCTACTTCCAATTCTTACCGATACAGCTGCAACCGATCCAGGTGCATTTGTTAATCGCCAAATTGGTTACACAATCGCAGACGTACTTGCAAAGTGCGTATTCGGATTAACAATCTACAAGATTGCTCGTCTGAAGTCTGCAGCAGAAGGTATGAAGGAAGATCACTAATCTGATCTAACTAAAAGTAGATTTGGGGGCGCCTTTCGGGGGGCCCCCAAATTTTTTTCTAATTGAATCGCGCTAAAGGGGTATCCTTAAATATGACAAATTATCGATGGGGCGGCTATTTACTAATTGCTATTGGGCTATTGAATTTACGTTACCAAACTGGGGAACCCGGGGTACTTACTCACAGCCTAATTATCCTCTCACCTGGTGTCTTGGTCTTGATAATGACTGTCATACCTGCAACTGTGAAAATATTAAACACTAAAGGCGCCAAGATGATTTCTATAGTTGTGGGAGTTGCAACGATTATTTACTCGGGCATTAATTAATCTTTAGGCTGAAAACCTTTACGTCCCCAATAAACCCATAAGCTCATTACAGACAATACAAGAGCAAAACCAAAGAGCAGATCTTCCATAGGCGCGCTACAAATTCGTCGGCCAACTATTGCATCAGGGCTATACATAACGATGTTTCTAGAAGTCAGCCACCAATTCGTTAGAAGTTGGAAAGGTAAAATAATTGCGTAAGAAGTCCAGAATAAGGATTTAGTTAGCAACATTGTTTTAGTACCATACAAATCAAATAGAACTGCTGCGATAACTCCACCGAGTGCAATGTCTGTGTAAATCATTTAGGTTCATCACCTACCGGCCAGTGCTTCTTAACGCTTCGAACGCCCTCGATAGTCATAATTGCAGCGATCGGAACTATTAAAAAGAAGAGAAATTCTTCTAGTGGAATATTAAAAGGACCATAAATTCCTAGAATTTGTTCTGAATCAAATTTCCAGTGGCCATTAGCTACGGCATATGCATCCCAAATAAGGAAGGGAATTGCAACTGGAATTACGCTCATTAGAACGCGCTTGATCCGGCGGAGCACCCTAATTTTAAGAACAATTTCCAACCAGAAAGAACCAACTACCGTGAAGGTAAGCATTGCTAAATATCCAAACTTCAACAATTCAGCTCTCCCTACAAATCACGAAACTGTTCGTATACTAGTCCCGTGAACGGCGCCAAGATGGTATTTAACTCAGTACGAAAATTCTCCTCCCTTGTGGTTCTGCTTGCAATTCTCATCTCTGGGATTCTTAACTTAACGACTGCTGGGGAGAGTCTGGGCTGGCAGATTGGCTTTGCCCTAGTCGCACTAACACTCGGAATCCCACATGGTGCTATAGATCATTTGGTTGCGCTACCAGCAACGACTAAATCTAAGTGGTACTTATTGATATTTATCTACGTCGCAGTTGCGATAATTGCAGTTTTCGCTATTTTGCACTGGAACAAATTGGGATTTCAGCTGGTATTGGTAATGAGTGCGTTGCACTTTGGCTTTGGAGATGCCGCTTTTATTGCGGAAAAAGATCGGCTAAATCAGAAGAGCAGGATGACTTTCAAGACGCAAACAATGTTCGCTATCTCCTCAGGTGCAATTCCAGTATTTATACCCTTATTAAAAGATACGACGGCTAGTGCGCTCCGTGAAATTAACCCATTGTTAATTAGTTGGGCTTCGGATGTCTCACCACAAATTGAGTTTTTAGTTGGTTTTTTCTTCGTGGCAACGTCAATTCTTCTGTTAAAAGAGAGACGTTATCGAGAAATGATTGATTTAACTCTTTTAGCTGGGTTGGCAATTATTGCGCCACCGCTAGTTGCATTCGCTGTCTACTTTGGGTTTTGGCATGCAATGCGCCACACATCAAGGCTGACTTTAATTTTTCCAAAGGCTATTAAAGAAGCCGAGCGCAATAGCGTTAAAGGATCTTTTATCGCAGTTGTTGTACCTGGTCTACCTGCACTTTTTGGAGCACTTCTTGTTGCTCTAGTAATTGCGCTTATTGACGGTAAAAACCTTGATGGTAGTTATCTATGGTATTTACTAGTTGTAGTTTGGGCCTTAACAGTTCCACACATGATTGTTACTTCAAAACTCGATCAAAAAGCGCTGGCTTAAATTACTTGCCTGCTGCAACTGTTGCGGGATGAATTATAAAGAGTGGTAATTCACGCTTCTTCTGCTCTTTACGTGTTGTAGCAATTGCTTCAATTCGATTATCACAATGCTCTTTGAGGACGTCATATGCCGGTTGTCCCATAAGCGCAACGAGTTCAACCTTATTTGAGATATAAACAGGTTCGCGGCCCACATGTGCTTCAGTATTGCTTGTGCAATACCAATCAAAATCTTCCCCGCCATCGCCCCATGCTAAGCGTTCATATTCACCAATCACATTTACAGTGACTTGTTTATCGCCAAATTCTCGCTCTTCAAAACTTCTGCGAATTGGAAGTTGCCAACAAACATCTGGCTTTGTTTCTACAAAGTGGACGCCCTCTTTTTCTGCCAAGTGATGAAGTACGCAACCAAAGTTACCGGTAAATCCAGGAGCGCTGTAACCCTTACGATTTAAGAAGATACATGAATCATCAATTTTTCTGGTCTTGCGATCTTTATCTAAGCCAGTCTCAGAAATTTGCATCTTGCCCTTGGATTTCTTTGGCTGGGCCTCATCGAAATATTGCCACATTTCTGGCGTTAAACGCTTCGCAACTTCCAGCGTTCTCTTCTCATCTGCATCATCAGAATAATAAGCACCATCAGAACAACAACCAGCATCTGGCTTGTCAGCATCAATGCCACAGCAACCGTTTCCATAGATGCATGTCCAATAAGAAGTGAGCCAAGTCAGGTCGCATTTGTAAAGTTCTTCTGGCTTTGCAGGATCTATAAATTCGACCCAGTCGCGAGCGAAATTTGGTTTTACCTCAGGCATAATCGCAGAGCCTAGGGCTTATTTGTTAAATAAGCACATCCGAGAAGTCGGCTTTAGGTAGGCTTCTCTTATGCCAATGCAATCTTCGTTCTCAACTTCCAAATACCAAGTTGGTTTAATTGGCGTTGGCGTTATGGGCGAGGCGTTAATTTCAGGACTTGTGTCGGCGAGATTTCCAAAGGCACAAATTGTTTTCACTGAGAAGCGAATAGATAGAGCCCGCGAGATTTCCTCGAAATATGGTGCTCGGGCTGTTGAATTAAGTGAGCTTGCAAAAACCAGTGATGTTGTTTTGTTGGTAGTTAAGCCCCAAGACCTAGCAGATTTGTTAGCAGCAATCGCTCCTGATTTAACTAAGGGTGCGCTTCTTGTCTCTTTTGCTGCTGGCAAAACCACTAAATTCATCAGCGATAAAACTTCAGACAAAGTATCAGTAATCAGAGTTATGCCTAATACTCCAACGCTTATTGGACAAGGTATGGCAGCAATTTCACTAGGCGCCAACGTGAACCAAGAGCAGGCTAAGTTTGTTACAGATTTTCTCGCCACATGTGGCAAGGTGATTTCTGTGGGCGAAGAATTGCAAGATGCAGTAACCGCTGTGAGTGGATCTGGCCCAGCCTATTTCTTCGCATTTGTAGAAGAGATTATTAGATCAGGTATCGCACTAGGTTTATCGGAAGAGCAAGCTTCAGCTCTTGCTATTCAAACAATCGTTGGCTCCGCGGCAATGCTGGAGCAATCTGGAAAGAGCGCGACGACTCTTCGCGAAAATGTTACAAGCCCAAACGGAACAACGGCTGCGGCTCTTAAGGTTTTTAAAGATTCAAATTTTGGTGAAGTAATTGAGAAAGCAATGACTGCGGCGCGGGATCGGTCCCAGGAGCTAGCGTGAAATTTCGCGTTGCGCTTTTAGTTCTTTCCCTAGCTTTTTTTACACCGAGTGCAAATGCAGCAATCAAGGTAGCGCCAGCTAAGGCGCCAATTACTTCAATATCTCCAGCAGGGTCTGGTGATCAGATTTCAGACTTCACAGTAAACCCAACTGTTATCGCGATTGTTGGAACTATAGAAAGTGGCTTAGCAAATTTAGTTACTACACCAACTCTGGGCGGAAGTGATGGTTTTATTACTGCTCTAGATAAATCGAAAGTTCGACTTTGGGATTTGCGACTAGGAAGTGCAAGTGACGATATTGCTAGGGCAGTAACTAAAGATAGATCAGGATATTTTTGGATTGCCGGTTCAACATCCAAGCCGATGGAAACCGCTACCTCAGTGGTTGATTCCGCGACGCTTAATTTGGACTCCGTCTCTGTTGAACCTGTTTCCACTCCTACAAATTCTCTAAATAGATTGGTAATTTGGAAAGTTGGAATTACAGGACAACTCGCTGAAACCTATTATTTTGATGTGGATGGCATGGTGGCCCCTTCAGCCATAAACTTCGATGGGACTAATATGAAAATAATTGGAACCGTCACAAAGGATTTAACAACTCAACAATTCTCAATTTTGTTAGATCAATCAGGTAGCTTTTCCAGATTTACTCCGGGCAAGATCCCAGCCCAAAAGCCACCTGCAATAGCGACCATTAAAGCGGGCGTAAATAATTTAAAGAGTTTTATCTCAAAAACAACAATTATTGGCATTCCATCCTGGCGTGCAAAATCTCCGACACCGGTAATAGTGAAATATACAAAGGCGGGGAAGGCTCTTGCTGCAAACTCATTTACTGGAAAAGTGAAGAAGATTCTCTGGCAATCAGGAGTTGGGGCAGTTGTTTTAGTAGAGACAAATTTGGATAATGAAGTTCATATTCTTACAAACATGTCTTAGTTAAGGCTTTCTAAACGAGGTTAGTTTTCCATCACTTGCTATCAACGCGAATTTAACTTTATTAATTGTTATCCACGCCGTTGATTTAGCAGAGGTGGCGCTAGTTGCTGCTACCAAATTAAAAGTCTTATCTACCTTGTTAAAAGCACATATGCGATCTTCACAACCAAAAATAATTGCTGACTCATCTACAGCGATAGGTGAACTTGGTGCGCCAAAGTAATCAGTCTTGACTGTATTTGGAAGGGCTTCGAGGCCAACTTTGTTCCATTGAATCTGATCTGGTTTTGGAAGTGAAATTGCTGATGCGCCCAACCAGCTTGCATTCAATACCTTAGAATTCAAGGTAAGGGCTACGTCATATCCCGCAACAATTGTGGTTGTACTACTTGCTTGAAGTGCTTGATACTTCCAGTCTTCAGGAAATGCGCTCTCGCGAGTTGCGATGCGAACATCACCGCGAAGCGCACTCTTATCAGAATTACTTATGGAAAGTATTGAGTCATATGCAACAGTGACCTTAGTTCCAGCGCTCTTTGCTTGAAGGTGGAAAGCTACATCACCCATGGTTCTGCCATTAAGAAGTGAATCACCATCGACAATTTCATAGCGCCAATTTTTACCATCGCGCACTGCGCCGAGCAAAATGCCTTGGCTTTCATCGCGATAAAAAACTTGCTCGCCAGCCGAAGTAATTGCGCAGGCATTTGAGACACTCACATCACTTGCAGTCTTTACCCTTGCCGCCTGCTTGTAATCTTGGATTACTGGTCCATCGCCATCTATAACTTCAAAGCTCCATTTTTTGCCATTGTAAGAGGCGCGACGAAGATCCTTATTTGTTAAATCTCCATAATAAAGATTTAGGTAATCAGTCTTTCCAACCTTATTTGTACAAATTGAAACGCTGCCAGCGACGCTGTTCTTTGTCTTTCCATTCTTAGTTCCATCACCATCAACAGTTTCGATTAGCCATTTTTTACCGTTCCAAGTAGCTAACTTCAATAGTCCATTCTTGCTATCAGAGTAAGCAACAATCGTCTTGCCGGCAAAAGTTGCTGTTGCTAAATACTTACCATCGGCCGTCGGATCGATGATGGTTTTACGCCAAACACCTTGTGGGATAACGCCATTGGTTGTCGCTTCAGTTGAGATACCCATTGCATTCTTGGCGGTTAAGGTAAAGGAATAGACCGAACCATTAGTAAGCCCGGTGATAACTGCGGGGCTTGATGTGACAATTTTTTCTACTCCAGTTTGGTTTACTTTAATTACGTAAGATGAAACTTGCGCAGTCCGCTGATTAGTTGGGGGATCAAAGCTAATAATTGCTGATCGATCGCCAACTAAAGCCTTTACATTTCGAGGAGTTCCTGGAGTTCCGAAAGGCAACCCAGCCGGAGGTTTAGTCAACATGTCGTCGAACATTGCCATTAACAACGGCCCAGGATCATGAAAAACTTCACCGAATTTCAAATTTGGCGACATCACTGCATTTTTGGGATCGTTCTCAAACGTTGCTTCATCTAAGTGACTTACTGATGATCCACCCTCATAATCTTTTGGCGTATATAGCGGAGGTTTAATTCCATTATTAGCGCGAATTCCATTTGCACCAGACCAGAGAAGTGGTTGGGTTAGTGCAGTTCCCAAGGCGAGTGATGGTGAATCTAGATCCATTAATCGGCGACCATCTGGAAGTTGGGCATATGCATCAAATGGTGTTGGTTGTTGAATGCTGCCGTAACCAAAAAGTGTGTCGTAATCTGCATTTGATAGAAAGCCAAGACCATGGGCCATTTCATGCAAAATCATTGACACGAGATCATATTTTGTACTTGGACAATTTCCATCTGTTCCAAGGTAGAGCATTGGGCCATTCGTCGAATTAATTCGAATATTTACTTCGGCAATTGTTGGCTCAATATCTTCACCAGCAATTGCATCTGCCAGAGCCGATGCATACCAGAGGTCTTTATCTGGAATGTTTTTAAAATTTGAATGGAATTTTCCAGGTGATGCCGCAGCAAGTGTTCCTGCTGAAGCCTGACGTTCCCACAAAACTTGAACTTTCACCGGGACTTGGGAGTTGAAGTTCTGAGACCAAACATCGACTGCAGCGTTAATTGCCGGACGATAAATATCTGGAGTATTTGTAAAATCAACGCTAAAGGAACTCTTTACTAAGGCTTTTTCCTGAGCAAAAGTTTTAGGAATGGCCCTTTTTGTTAATAGTGGCGTTCCAGACTGATCTGCATAAAAATAGACCCACGGCGCATCTATCGATTTAACTTCCGAAGGAAGTGCATATGCAGGCGCAGCAAGCACTCCACTAAAAAGTGCTGCAATTAGTAGAAGATATCTGGCACGCATAGGCAAAACGCTAGCAGTCCAACCTTCGGGATGCCACCTGTTTGGACTCTCCTCGCTTAGAAAAGGCTGGCAATATCCGTAATTGTCATAGAATTATTAAATGGTTGAAGTAAGCATTTATTCACGGAGCAATTGTCATCTTTGTGATGTGGCCCTAGAAGTTTTAGAGCAGATGCAGAGTGAATTTTCCTTCACAATCAATAAAAAATTAATCGATGGCGATCTTGAACTCGAAGATAAGTATGGCGAGAGTGTTCCGGTTATCTTAATTAACAATGAACCACATGATTTTTTCCGAGTTAACCCAGAGAGATTTAGATTGGCAATGTCCAAGCTTTAATCTGGATTAGCAATCAAGATGTCATCAGCGTCGATAATTCCATAGGCATATCCCTGTTCCGCAAGGAAGCGTTGGCGATTCTGCGCAAAGTCTTGATCGACAGTGTCTCTTGCAACAATTGAATAGAATCTGGCAGTTCTTCCATCAGACTTCGGACGCAAAATTCTGCCAAGTCGTTGCGCTTCCTCTTGTCGTGATCCGAAAGTTCCCGAGACTTGGATGGCGATTGTGGCATCCGGTAAATCAATTGAAAAGTTTGCGACCTTTGATACAACTAAACACTTAATTTCACCGGTGCGATAGAGAGCAAATAGCCTTTCTCGCTCTTTAATCGGGGTATCGCCTTTAATTAAAGGTACGCCAAGTTCAGCGCTCAGCGCATCAAGCTGGTCAATGTATTGGCCAATTATTAATACTTGTTCATTACTATGTTTCTTCGCTAATGCAATAGCAACCTTACGTTTTGTTGCTGTTGTCGAACAGAAACGATATCGATCTTCAGGTTCTGCAGTTGCATAATTCAAACGCTCGTCTTGCGTTAAATTAACGCGAACTTCAATACAGTCAGCAGGAGCGATGTAACCCTGAGCTTCAATCTCCTTCCAAGGAACATCAAATCGCTTTGGCCCAATAAGTGAGAACACTTCGCCTTCCATGCCATCTTCACGAACAAGAGTTGCGGTTAAACCAAGGCGTCTGCGCGATTGAATATCTGCAGTAAATCTAAATATCGGAGCCGGAAGTAGGTGAACTTCATCGTAGATAATCAGACCCCAGTCAATTGCATCAAAGAGATCTAAGTGGGCATAAACCCCTTGTTTACGCGTTGTCATCACCTGATAAGTTGCAATTGTTACTGGGCGAATCTCTTTCTTGGAGCCAGAATATTCACCAATTTCATCTTCATGAAGCGTTGTGCGTTTCAATAATTCATCTCGCCATTGTCTTGCGGCAATTGTGTTTGTAACAAGAATTAAAGTTGTGGCCTTCGCATGTGCCATGGCTGCTGCACCAACAATTGTTTTACCAGCACCACAAGGAAGTACTACAACACCTGAGCCGCCGTGCCAAAAACCCTCAGCCGCCAACTCCTGGTATTTGCGGATCTTCCAACCGTCCTGAACTAAATCAATTTCATGGTGTTCGCCATCAACATATCCTGCAAAATCTTCTGCTGGCCAACCAAGCTTTAAGAGCGCTTGCTTTAAGAATCCGCGTTGTCCTGGATGCACCACGATAGTTTCAGCATCTAGTTGAAGTCCCAACATGGGTGCGACTTTCTTGCCTCTAGTAACTTCTTTAAGAACTGCTGGATCGTATGAAACTAATACCAGACCATGCACGGGGTGGGCTTCTAACCGCAAACGCCCATAACGTGACATTGTTTCGGCAACATCAACTAGAAGTGCATGGGGCACTGCAAAACGAGAGTATTTAAGAAGTACATCGACAACCTGTTCAGCATCATGTCCAGCGGCGCGTGCATTCCAAAGCCCAAGTGGAGTTAAGCGGTAGGTATAAATATGTTCAGGTGATTTTTCAAGTTCAGCAAAGGAGGCTATTGCTCTGCGGCATTCATCACTTAGTGGATGATCAATATCAAGCAGAAGCGTCTTATCACTCTGAACAATTAGCGGGCCATCAGTCACGAATTAATTCCTTAATAAAAGCAGTTAGAAGTTTTACTCGCGACGGAATTGAAGAGAGCAAGATTTGTTCATGTGGTGCATGTGCGCCATCTCCCACAGCACCGAGGCCATCTAAAACTCGAGCACCTGCGGCTGCTGCAAAGTTGCCATCACTTGCCCCGCCGACCGATGCATGGCCAATAGGTTGCATGCCGATTTCACTCACTACCTTCTCAAGGATTTCATAGAGTTCTAAGGTTGCAGATGTTTCTAGCGGTGGTCTATTGATTCCACCAGTAACTTCAAGTTTCGCTTCGGAATGTGCGGCGACAAGGCTCTTTATTGAACTATCAACACGTATTAGTTCTGCGGCTGAAAAGGATCGAATATCTATATCAAGGGTTGCAAGTGCGGGAACTGTGTTTGTTGTAGTGCCAGCTCGCATCACGGTTGGAACAACAGTTGTTCCAAATTCTGGATTAGCAAGTTTGGCTACCTCAATAACAATTGCGGCAATTTCTGTTGTCGCATTTATTCCCTTTTCGGGTTCTAATCCGGCATGTGATGCACGGCCATGAAGCGCGATTTGATACATCGCAGTTCCTTTACGACCTGTTTTAACTTTTCCATTTAGTGATGCTTCCAAAACTAGAACGGCACTTGCTGACTTTGAAACTCTCTCGATCAACGCTCTCGAGGTCTGGCTTCCAAGTTCTTCGTCGGTAGTTGCAATGATCGCAACTTTTGAATGTGCATCAGAAATTTCTTTAACGGCATATATTGCTTGAAGGAAACCGGCTTTCATGTCGAAAACTCCAGGACCTTTTGCGATATCGCCAGTAACGCTCCACGTAGGAAGGTATGAACCAGTTGGCCAAACCGTATCCAAATGTGCGAGTAGAACAATTCTAGGGTTCTTGCTGCCCCACCAAAAAACTGGGCGACCGTTCTCCTCAACGATTTCTGCAGCAGAGTTCAAATTCTCATCTGCAATTTTCACCGCAAGCTCAACTACTCCTCGGCACGCTTTCAAGTCTTCACTTGGTGATTCAAGTTCAACAAGTTTCTGTAAATCTTCAATGAAGGCCATGGGATAAGTCTGCCTTACTTTGCCGGACTGACGCCGGTGATTCTTGGAATCCTAAAGCTCTGCATCTCACCAGTAGCGTGATCTCTAGCAATAAGCGTGCCTAGTGAAATAGAAATTGGATCAATTAACCGATTAGATACCCCGCCATTTGTATCGGCATAGCCGATCGTGAGACTTGCCTGCTCTTCAATATATTGATGAAGTAAATCTAAAGTTTCATTTGCGGTTGTACGAGGAACCTCGCGTGGCTTATGTGAACTTGCTTTTTCACCAGTGCGAAGCGTGCGTACCGCGGCTTTAATAACAATTTCACTTGGCGCATGAGTTTCACTTAAAACTCTTGGCGGCCTCGGTCTGGATTTTGCTCGCCGAATTGCAGGTGCAGAGATAAGAATTCCACTCGCATTCTCAGCAGCAGGTAAATAACTCGCCTCCCGAAGAGTTGCAATCACATCATTAGGTTCTACATCGCAAACAAGAACTTGCGATGCCAATTTACGGAAGCGAAGTGATTCTAACTTCTTATCATGCAAGATTTGGGTAACCAATCCTTCATCTTCACAACGAATATAGGATTGCGCCGAACCAACACGTAAACGTCCGTGGCGTTTTGCAACATCATTTATTAAGTATTCCAATGGTTGTGGCACAGGAGTTTTCGAAGTTTTCTTTAAGAAATCTTTAATCTGATCGCCGGTTTGACCATGATCCAAACCACGTCGAATTGAACTTTCACTAAAACGATACACAGATGCACCGCCTCGACTTTCGATATCCGCAATTGTTCCAATCATGTTTGCGAGTTCAACAGTTAATGGACCAGGCGCAATTGCACTGTTATCAGCTTGAATTAAAATATGGTCAACAGGTTTAGGAAGTGCGCTCTCAACACCTAAATCATCGGCTTCACCGAGAAATGCAATTCCAAATTCAGAGAGCGCTCCTTGTCCTGTGAGGCCAAGCCATTCGGCCTCGCGAAGGGTCCACTCAATGTATTCCGCATTGAATCTTTGCGGCATCTGCCAAGCAATAATTTCTTGAAGGGTTTCTAATTCTGGATCTAGCTCTAAATTTTGCGACAAGATATTCAAAGTTACCTTACGCATGGATGCAATACCTGCTCGATCAAGTTCAGGCCCAAGTGGAGCAATATTTTTCTCGCCAGTTTTTCCGACGAGCCCACTAACACGTGAAGTTTCTAGCCATAAAGTGACTAGGGCGCTCCATCGCTCTTCAAGAGATCTAGACATCCAAATATCAAAAGAGTTCGTCGGCAATATTTGATCATCGGTATCTATAACAATTAAGCCACCTAAATAAAGTACTTCAGCAACGAGCGCCACACAATTTTCAGGTACCCCAAGATGATCCGCACTTCTTTTCAGATCACGAATTCCAAGGCCACCTGAACGGAGCGCTGTTGGAGGTTCATCAGACCAATGATGTGCAAGCTCTTCGCACCATCTCAAAAAATTAGAGATGTTTGCAATTGCCGCACGATCAACGTCGCGTTGCTTGCGCACAGTCCCAGCAAATTTCTTCGAAAATGGCGTGAACTCCTTTAAAACTTTTCCGCCGCGAAGATACATTCCAACTTCTCGTGGCAGAACTACAGTTTTGGAATCCATAACAGCCAAATAATTTTTTTCTAATAACCAACCAATTGCTTTTCCTGGCGATTTAATGCTTGCAACCTGTCCTCGAGGTGGACCCCAAGTTAGACGTTCAAGTACGGCAGCTGAATCTGCAGGCATATCTTTTAAGCCTTTGAAATCTATTTTCTTCAGAGATTGTGGACCAAGCCCTGCCGGTTCATTTCCGATTAGATGGGGGAGATTTCCAGGTAATCTAAATTGGTTTCCATCTTTGTAAACAAGGCCTGCAGCCCAAAGGCGGGGCAGTTCATCGCCAGCATCTGGTGTTGTAATCGAAAGTAACTCTGCCTTTGAAAATGGTGAATTTAAAGTGCAAATTGCAGTTAAAACTTCTAGTTGAAATTTATTCAGAGATTCCAAAGCGCGCATCAAACTTGGCGTGGAATTTGCCCGAGCAGATAGCGCAGATAAATCAGTTGGCACTGGGGATAGCAAGTCTGGGCGCACTTGAAATAGCTCGGCAATTGCAGCATCGCTGCGAGCACGCAGTTCATCGGCGAAAGAGTTAACAGACATAACTGACCTACTTTACCGAGTTTTAGATGCTCCCTCGACCGCTAACTTCTAGGGGATAGAAAGGTCAAGATCGCGGCAAATCTTGCGAGTACTGGACCAAAAATTGCTTTTAACGCTCGAGCTTTTCGAAAATCATGGATTGGCCAGTTCTCGCGAATGGCGCGAATCTGTAACAAAGTATCTGGGTTAATTGCTGCCGGATTTCCAACTGCTGTGAGGAGTGGAAAATCATTGTGGCTATCAGAGTATGCATAGGAATTCGCTAGATCAATGTTTTCGCTCAATGCTAACTCCCTAACAGCAATTGCTTTCTGGTTTCCGTGCAATAAGAGGCCATTCATCTTTCCAGTGTAATTTCCATCAATGACCTCAGCCTTACTGCCAAGTGCTCCAGTGAAACCTAAGCGTTTTGCAATTAAAACTGCCATATCTTGTGGCGCCGCAGTAACAAGCCAGACCTCTTCATTATTTGCAAGATGTTGATTTGCAATTTCTATTGTTCCGAGCCAAAGCGCTGGTGAAACAAATTCATCATAAATTTCAGATGCTATTGCTTCAATCTCTTTAACGTTATGGCCCCCAATAAATTCAGTGGCAGCGTTCTGGAACTTTGCAATCTCTTCCGGTTTTTCAGCCCCCGTTAAGCGATACCTCAGATTCGCCAGAACGAAGGCAGAAATATCGCGCTTGCTAAAAAAACCTCTTTGGTACATGCCACGACCAAGAAAAAAGATCGTTGAGCCACGGATTATTGTGTTGTCGACATCGAAGAAGGCAACCCGTTTGCCAAGATTTGTCATTACCGAACCTTAGCGTTCAAGTTATGATTGCCTCATGGTTCAAGCGATTCACGTACTGCGACACGGAGAAGTCGAGAATCCCGAGAAAATTCTTTACGGCCGCCAACCAGGATGGCGACTTTCCACTCGAGGTCAAGAGATGGCACAGGCTGTGGCGGATTGGTCAAAAGATCTAAATCTTGGCGCAATTCATGCTTCACCATTGCAACGTGCTCAGGAAACAGCGACACCAATTGCTAAACAACATAATTTGAAAATCACAACAGATGAAAAATTGATTGAAGCCGCGAATATCTTTGAAGGAAAGAAATTTGAATTAGGAAGTGGCGTACTAAGACATCCTGCATCCTGGTGGCATCTTCGCAATCCTGCCAAACCTTCCTGGGGCGAACCATATACAGAACAGATTGAAAGAATGCTTGCTGCAGTATTTGCGGCACGTGATGCAGCAGATGGAAGAGATGCACTAGTGGTTTCTCATCAATTACCAATCTGGATTTTACGATCTGCAGTTGAAGGTCGAAGATTGTTGCACGATCCAAGAAAACGAATTTGTACCCTCGCATCCGTAACCACCCTGCACTTAGATGATGAAGGAATGATTAACAACGTTTCTTATACCGAGCCCGCTAAACATTTGCTCCCTAATAAATGAAGTTGGTAATAGCCCTCGCTACAACGCTACTTCTAACCTCATGCTCAACTGGTGGACTTTCAAGTGATAGCGAAAAATCCTATGTATCTGGAAATGGCGCAGCCGTTTTAATTAAAGAACCTCTTCGCAAAATCGCTCCTGACATATCAGGTGAAACTCTTGAAGGCGGAAGATTTAATTATGAAATTGGGAAAGTGACAGTTGTAAATGTTTGGGCATCTTGGTGTTCACCGTGTCGGGCCGAGGCCCCAATTCTTTCGACCTTTGCCTCAAAGAACCCAGAAATACAATTTGTTGGGATATTAACCCGAGATAATTTAAGTTCAGCTATAAGTTTCGTAAATAGATTTGATTTAGCTTTCCCGACGTTAATTGATGATGCAGTAATTGCTAGCTTTAGAGGCTCACTCCCAGCAAATGCAATTCCGACAACCCTGATTATTGATGCTAAAGGTCGCGTCGCTGCTCGAATAAGTGGTCAGGTAACGGTCTCACTAATGCGCGAACTTTTAGAGAAAGTATCTGGAGGCCAAGTCAATGTTTGATTTTTTCGTAGACATTGTTTTCGATGGCAACTTACTGATTGCCTCGCTGATTGCAATGATTGCTGGATTAATTTCCTTCGCCTCGCCATGCATACTTCCACTGGTTCCCGGCTACTTGTCTTACGCAGCAGGAATGGCAGAAGTACGTAGCAGAGGCAGAGCGGCGCTCGGATCTTTGCTCTTTGTTCTTGGGTTCTCAGTTCTATTCATCTCATATGGTGCACTTTTTGGCTCTCTCGGTTCAACAATTTCTAGTAACTCAGAAGTTGTTTCGGTAATTCTGGGTTTAATTACAATTGCTATGGGCGTAATTTTTCTCTTCAATCAGAAGTTTTATCGATCATTCAAACCGGTTTGGAAAGTTCGAGCTGGACTTGCCGGCGCTCCAATTCTTGGATTCTTATTTGGAGTTGGCTGGACGCCTTGCATTGGGCCAACTCTTGGGGCAGTTCAAACACTTTCATTCCAGGAATCAAGTGCACTGCGCGGCGCTATTTTGAGTTTTGCTTATTGCTTAGGCCTTGGAATTCCATTTATTCTTGTTGGAGTATTTTTCGATAAATCTAATCGACTAAGAAAATTTATCTCCCGTCATGGAAACCATCTAACTTTAATCGGTGGAATTTTCTTGATTCTTATCGGAATTCTTCAAGTGACTGGCTTATGGGCTGAAGTTATGAATTCTCTGCGCGGATTTATCTCAGATTTTGTGCCAGTGGTCTAAGTGTCTATTTCTACAGAGCTCGATACCCGTTCTTCTCTGCGTTGGTTATGGCGCCAACTAACCAGCATGCGCACGGCACTCATCCTGCTTTTACTCCTAGGTATTGCTTCAATCCCGGGCTCTATTTTTCCGCAACGCTCTCAGAATCCACTAAAAGTTAACGATTACTTTAAGAATTACCCAGGTAGCGCAAAGTTCTTAGATCAACTTTATATGTTCGATGTTTATAGCTCTCCCTGGTTTAGCGCCATATATATCCTGTTATTTATTTCGCTAATCGGGTGTGTACTTCCAAGAACTTTCGAGCACTTAAAAGGAATCGGTGCAAAGCCACCTCTTACTCCTAAGAATTTAAATCGAATGGAGTTTCATACCGAATCTAATCTTGGCACGCTAGATCAGGCAGAAATCTGGTTTAAGAAACACCACTTTCGTATTAGACGCGAGAGCGGCTCAATTTCTGCTGAGAAAGGTTTCATGCGCGAAACCGGAAACCTGCTATTCCATCTCTCACTAGTTTTAATCTTGGTAGGAGTTGGCATTGGGTCGCTATTTGGAATGAAGGGTGACGCCATAATAAATGTTGGCGAAAGATTTATAAATATCCCAACCTCTTACGATGTTATGTCATTTGGCAAATTACAAACAGAGAAAACCTTGAATCCTTTCGCTATTACAGCTACAGATTTCAAAGCAACTTATGACTTAATAACTGGTGCACCAAGTGATTACAAACTAACGGTTAATGTCGCCGATCCAGTTGGCTCAAAAGAGGTATCGAAAATTGTCAGAGTAAATTCGCCATTAACATTCGGCAGCACTAAAGTTTATTTACAAGCCAATGGATATTCGCCTTTAGTAACGGTTCGAGATAAATCTGGTGAAGTGAAATACCAGGGAGCAGTAATCTTCTTGCCACAAGATGGAAATTTAACTTCAATTGGCGCAATAAAAGTTCCGGATATGGAGCCACAAGTGGGTCTGATTGGATCATTTGTTCCAACTTTTGCTCGTAATTCTGAGCGTGGAGCTTTCTCAACTTATCCTGAAGTCTTAGATCCACGTTTACTTGTTTCGATATGGATTGGTGACTTAGGCCTTGATTCAGGAATTCCACAATCTGTTTATCGCCTCGATACATCGGATATGGAGCGAATCGGATTGAAGACTTTGAAATTGAATGAAACTTATAATTTTGGTGAGGGCTCAATCACACTTGAAGGATGGACGCCATGGGTCAACCTGCAAATAGTTAAAGACCCAGGCAAGATATATGCATTGCTTGGTTCCATCCTCGCAATTCTTGGCCTTTTGATGTCGCTCTTCACAAGATCGCGTCGCATTTGGGTTAAAGAGAACGTTGATAAATCGGGTATTGAAGTTGCTGGATTAGCAAAGAATTCAGCGCCAGGTTTGGAATTAGAAATTGCATCGCTCGTAAAGGAAATGAGAGGCTAGCCCCGTGAGTTCAAATGATTATGCATACCTCTCAAACTATGGAGTTTATTCAGCCATGGCGCTATTTGCTATTGCATTCCTTGCACATGCCGTTGAAGTTGCGTTCTCGGTTAAAAACGTAGAAGAAAAAACTAAATTTGATTTTGTTCGCACCAAAAAAAGTGGTGATATCGGAACTGTAATGATGGTTCTGGGATTTGTATTTCTCTTTGCGGCTGTAATTCTGCGCGGAGTTTCAGCAAATCGCGTGCCTTGGGGAAATATGTATGAGTTCTCAATTACAGGCGCTCTCGCATTCACCGGTGCATATATTTTTGTTCTTTGGAAATATAAAATTAGGTGGCTTGGACTTCCAGTCTCAATCGCAGTCCTACTGACTCTTGGAACTGCAATCACCCTTTTTTATGTACCAAGCGCTCCACTTGTTCCGGCTCTTAAATCAACTTGGCTTGTAATTCACGTCGCTGCTGCAATTATTTCTGGCGGAGTTTTCTTACTTGCAAATTGCATTGCTGCAACCTATTTATTTTTAGATCGGTATGAATCAACTAGTGGACGACCTGAATGGGCGCTGAAATTACCTTCACTAGATGTATTGGATCAACTTACTTATCGCTTAGTTGCATTTGTATTTCCACTTTGGACATTTGCTGTTATCGCTGGAGCGATTTGGGCTGAAGCAGCTTGGGGTCGTTACTGGGGTTGGGATCCTAAAGAGGTTTGGGCATTCATTACTTGGGTTGCCTATGCGGCTTATTTACATGCCCGCGTAACGATTGGGTGGCGCGGTCGTAAGGCTGCTTGGTTATGTTTATTTGCCGGATCAACATTCTTATTTAATTATGTTTATGTAAATATCTGGGGAAGTGGAAAACATACTTATAGCGGGCTCTAGGTAGCTAGCGGGCTCTAGGTAGCTAGCGGGCTCTAGGTAGCTAGCGGGCTCTAAAGCTTGCGCAAGAAATCTGGATCATCGTCAGGAGGAATAATTCTTCCGCGCCCAGGGCGACCAGGGCCAGGATTTCGCTTTGGTCTTCCAATTACGAACCAGAGAATTGCGCCAAGTGATGAGAATAAAAATATTAATAAGAGCCAGGCCCACTTAGGTAATTTCAAAACCTCTTCTTGTGGAGTTCTAGCGCAATCGAAGAAAGCGTAAAAAGAGAGGGCGAGAACTAAGAGAGTGAGTAATAAGCGCATAGTCGAAGTTTAAACCTATGTTAAAGATAGTGCGAGCGTTATCAACAGTGATGTGAGCAATTGAAGCTCACCAGTTTTACCTAGGAGAGGAATAAGTGCTGGACCTGATGCCCCGCCATTGATTCCTTTTAGCAATTTAAATTGAAGTGGGAGCGTGGCCAAAACAAGCAGTGCCCATGGCGTGATGGCCGCTGCTGCAAGAGAGCATAGAAGTGAGAGTAAAAGTAGGGCGATTATTAACTTCCGGGCCTTTGCATCACCAAGTCTTACGGCGAGTGTTTGCTTGCCTACCAGTTCATCTTTTGGTCGATCCCGCAGATTATTTAAACCAAGAATCACGCAGGAGAGCGCGCCCATAGGAATAGATAGCAGGAGCGATTGCCAAGTTATTCGCTCTGACTGAGCAAAGTAAGAGCCCATAGTCGCAACTAAACCAAAGAAGATAAAGACTGAAATTTCGCCGAATCCTTTATAACCATAAGGGTTCTTTCCGCCGGTGTATTTCCAGGCCGCAACAATGGCAACTGCTCCAACAATGATTAGTAAAAGCGAAGTTCGAAGCGAGAGAAAGAGACCAGCTATTGCAGCAAATAAATAAGTCAAAATTGCGGCTCGTTTAACTTGTAATGGTGCTTTCAATCCGCTGGCAACAAGGCGAATAGGACCAACCCGAACTTCATCAGTTCCACGAATTCCATCAGAATAATCATTTGAATAATTCACTGCAATTTGTAGCAACAAACCAACAGCCAATGCCAAGAAGGCATTTACCCAATTAATTGCTTGACCATCAGCGTTAATTAGCGCTGTTCCAATTAGAACCGGGGCAATCGCTGCAGGGAGTGTGCGCGGGCGAGCACCTGCAATCCAAAGATTCATCTGGTTATCTTTGCGCATTAATGATTAGCGCGCTGGCTTTGACACGGTCTGGCTTGCCAATTCCAATCAGCGGTATTTCTTTAACTACTAAAAATTCTTTTGGAACAGAGGCTCTTCCAAATTTATTCTGCAAAACGCTAGATATTTTCACCTGGTCGATATTGATATCAGAAAGTAGGCAGAGTTTCTGGCCCCATTCGGCATCAGGGACTGAAGTTGCAAGGAAATTAACTTCTGGAAAATTACGCACAAGTTCAGATTCAATTGCAGCTAATGAAATATTTTCACCACCAGAAATTATGACATCATCAGCGCGCCCAACCACAAATATCTTTCCATCTTTTATCTCGCCAAGATCACTTGTGATAAACCAGCCATCTAAAAAGTTCTCTAGCCAGAGCGCTTCTTGATCTTGATATCCGCTAGCAAGTGTCGGACCCTTAATCTTTATGAGACCTGAATCTGTTAACTCCACCAATACACCGGGAAGCGCAACATTGTTGTAAACGCACCCACCGGAAGTTTCAGTCATTCCATAAGTAGTGAAAAGTGTAATTGCCTTTGATTTTGCAGCTTCAAGTAGTGAACCGTCAACTGCAGCGCCTCCAACTAAAACAGCTTTACAATTTTGTAAGTGTTCTAACAATTTTAGATCTTCGGTAAGCGCTCTATGCAATTGGGTTGGAACTATCGCTGTGAAATCAGCCCGGGCTTCAACACCAACAACTTCGGTTCCAAGTTTTATTGCTCGTGCCAGAACATTTAAACCTGCAATGTGATTAGTTGGAAGTAAGAGTGACCAAATATCACCGAGTTTGGCGCCGACCGCAGCATTTGCTAACTCGGCAGATTTTGAAATCGCTTCTGTCGAAAGTTCTACTTTTTTATTAACTCCAGAGGAGCCTGTCGTGTTTATGATGACCAGAGATGGCTCAACTTGGCTAAAAGCGGTAGCTAGGGCTTGGGTCAGCTCAAGGTTTGATGGCTGGAGCCCGAGATCAATTACCGAAGTTTTCATGACACCCGTAGGCTATCCATATATTTTGTAGGAGGAAATGTGAGCAAACCTTTTAAGCGGGAGCCAGGAAGTCGGACGATTCCAAAATGGAGTACCGGCCTTGGTGGCGAGGCCTTTTCAGACATAATTTATGAAGTTGCTGAAGGTATTGCAAAGATAACTATAAATCGCCCAGAAGTACGGAATGCATTCCGTCCACAAACACTATTTGAATTACAAGGCGCTTTTTCACTAGCACGTGATGACGACTCTGTCGGAGTAATAATTTTTACTGGTGCAGGAAGTGAAGCGTTCTGTTCTGGTGGTGACATTAATGTTCGTGGTGACGACGGTTACCTAGGCAACGATCCACTTGCGAAAAAAGGTATAGGCCGACTAAATGTTTTAGATCTACAAATTCAAATTCGCAGATTGCCAAAACCAGTTGTTGCAATGGTTGCTGGATGGGCAGTTGGCGGCGGACATGTACTGCATGTTGTTTGTGACTTAACTATCGCTGCTGACAATGCAAAATTTGGCCAGACCGGTCCAATGGTTGGCTCATTCGATGGTGGATATGGCGCAGGATTATTAGCAGCGCATATCGGTCAGAAAAAAGCACGCGAGATTTGGTTCCTATGCCGACAGTACGATGCTAATGAAGCACTTGAAATGGGACTCGTAAACACAGTCGTTCCAGTTTCAGAGCTTGAAGCAGAAACTGTTTCTTGGTGCCGCGAAATGTTAAGACACTCACCGATGGCACTTAGATTATTGAAAGCCGGATTAAATGCTGCAGATGATGGACTTGCTGGCGTGCAACAACTTGCTGGCGATGCAACGCTCTTGTTTTATATGACCGAGGAAGGTCAAGAGGGCCGTGATGCATTTAAAGAGGGACGAGAACCAAACTTTGATAAGTTTCCAAAGCGCCCTTAGTTAAGACATGTGGCACTTAGCTGAGATCTTCAATGATCTAACTGTTGTCGCCATTCCAATGCGCACGAATTTCCGGGGCGTAAACGTAAGAGAAGCCGCGCTATTTCGTGGGCCGGCCGGCTGGAGTGAATTCTCACCATTTACTGAATACAACACTGATGAATCAGAACCTTGGCTAGTTGCTGCACTCGAAGGTGCCTATAAACCTTGGCCCGAACTAATGCGAAATTCCGTAGGAATAAATGCGACACTTCCAAAAGTAGAAATCAATCGAGTCAATGAAATACTGCAGAGATTTCCTGGCGCAAAGACGGTAAAGATTAAAGTTGATGATTTTGAAAGCGATAGTTACTTAGTCGAAGCAGCGCTGGACTTTAATCCTGATTTTAAGATTCGCCTCGACGTTAATGGCGGATGGGATTTAGAAACTGCGCTTTTAAACCTTTATAACTACTACCTTCGATTTGGAAAAGTATTTGAATATATAGAGCAACCTTGTATGGAGATTGCTGATTTAGTGAAGTTGAAAAAAGAGATTCCGATGAAGATTGCAATTGACGAATCAATTCGAAAAGGACTCGAGAGCGATTTTTCTAGTGCAAAAGATTACGCTGATGTTGCAATTATAAAATGGGCACCATCTGGTGGAATAGTTGAGGCAACCAACTTAATAGAAAAAATTGGATTGCCGGTAGTAATTTCTAGCGCCCTTGATACTGGAATCGGAATCTCATATGGTCTTGCTTTAGCCGCAAGTCAGAAAGAACTTAACTTTGATTGTGGGCTTGCAACTACATCTCTATTTGTGAGCGATGTAGTTAGTCCAGAAATAGAAATAACTGGTGGCACTATCACGGTCAAGAGAACGGCGCCTGATGAAGAATTAATCAATAAGTATTCTGCAGCTCCGGACCGTAAGATTTGGTGGCAGAAGCGAATTGAACAAATTTGGGAGACTGGGTTTGGAGAGAGGTGGCAACATGAGTAATTCCACTGATTTTGCCCGCCAAACAATTCGAAACTTAATTGAACTTGGAGTCAGTGACTTTGTTATTTCACCGGGCTCTAGAAATGCGCCGCTATCTATTGCTCTGTATGAAGCTAAAACTCGGGGCTTAATCGAACTTCATATTAAGATAGATGAGCGTGGAGCCGCTTATTATGCGCTTGGTATTTCGAAAGCAACAAATAATGGCGTTGCTGTGATCTGCACTAGTGGCACTGCCGCAGCCAATTTCCACCCTGCACTCCTTGAAGCCCGACATGCAAATAATAAATTGATTGCAATAACAGCAGATCGGCCAGAACGCCTTCGCAAAACAGGTTCGAATCAAACAACCGATCAGGTAGGACTTTTTCCAAACATCACGAGTTATGACTTAATTCCTGGAATTAGTTTTGAGATTAAAGACGGGCCAACTCATCTAAACATTCAATTTGATGAGCCACTCCTTTCAACCGATAATCATGATTGGCTCTCTGGTTTGAAAATAGTTGCACCAAAGACAAGGTTAGAAAATCCTAAGTCATTAACTGTAAACGGAAATGGTCTGATTGTTGTAGGCCATGATCGTGGAACATTTGCAGTCCAAGAAATAGAAAAATTTATTGAATCAGCTGCGCTACCAGCTATCGCAGAAGATCCACTCTCCTTTAAATCAGCGATTGGTCATGCAAGTGCGTTTTTGAGCGATGAGTTTGTCCGAGGTTATCTAAAGCCAGACTATGTAATTGTTATTGGACGTACGACGCTTTCTCGGAGCATAAATAGTTACATTGCAAGTGCTGAATATAGTTACGTAATTGATCCGAGGATTTCATTAATTGATACAAAGCGAACTGCGACACAGGTCTTCTTTGAACTACCGAAATTGGAAGTTCAAATACTCAATCCTTCTTGGATTTCAGATTGGCAAGAGATAACAAAGATTGCTGCAACTGAAATTTCAAAAGATCAGAGCTGGTCGGAGCAAGTAGCTCTTTCTACGATTACTGCGGGAATTCCAGATGGATCAGCGCTCTTTGTTGGATCAAGTAGACCAATAAGAGATATTGAAGCATTTGCTAGGCCACGAAATGGACTTGAGGTCTTTGCAAACCGAGGCCTTGCCGGAATTGATGGCAATTTATCCACGATATTTGGAATTGCAAATGGCTTTGAACGAACATTTGCAGTTATCGGGGATTTAACTTTTCTTCATGATTTAACCGCTTTGCTAACACCGCCGGATGTGAATTTAACTATCTTTGTAATTGATAATAACGGGGGAGGTATTTTTTCAACCCTGCCACAAGCTGGTGCAGATGGTTTTGAGGATATTTTTGCAACGCCGCAAAATCAAGATTTGATTAAGTTAATTTCAGGATTTGGAATTAGCGTTTCTAAAGTTAAAACAACATCAGATCTGAACCTTGCGATTGCCCACAATAAAAGTGGCCTACATTTTGTAGTGATAGAAGTTCCAACGAGAGCGAAAATGGCCGAGAATTTAGCCTCGACTTACACTCGCGTCTCAAGCGCTGTTCGCATCGGGCTTAACTTAGCCTGACTTTCGGCCAATTCATCTTCTGGATTAGATCCAGCAACAATTCCACAACCGCTATAAATTTGCATAGATTTTAAATCTTCGGATAGCTCACCGGTGCGAAGAGCAATTCCAATTTCACCATCTCCACGGGCATCAATCCAACCAACAGGCCCGGCATAGCGCCCACGATTTAAATCTTCCAACTCGTTAATAACTCTATTTGCAATATCCGTTGGAGTTCCACAAACAGCTGCGGATGGGTGGAGTGAAGCTATAAGTGCAAAAATATCAATTGGAGTTGCTGAGTCATTAAGTACACCAGTTACATCTGTAGCAAGGTGCATAACATTTGCAAGGTGTAGAACGAAGGGGGATTCTGGAACGTTTGTTGATGAACAGAAGGGAGAAAGAGCATTAGCAACAGATCGAACAGCATATTCGTGCTCTTCTAAATCTTTAGAGGATTTAGCAAGGGAAGCGGCTAGCCCTAGGTCTCGAGCCTCATCGCCAGATTTACGAATAGTTCCAGCCAAGATTCTGGAAGTAACAAGTGATTTATTTAGCCGGACCAAGAGCTCCGGGGTTGCACCAATTAAATTTGATACTAAGAAGACCCATGTCGAAGGATAGTTAACGGTAAGAAACGTAATTAGATTTCGCTTCGAAATAGCGTCAGTGCTGCGGGCAATTAAATCGCGGGCCAATACAACTTTTTCGAGTTCGCCATCTTTGATTTTTTCAACTGCGTTTGCTACGCGCTTCATCCATTCATCTTCTGAGAGCGCACCTGCCTCAAATTTAACTTCACCTGTTTGAGCTTTCTTTACATACTTCGTAATTGCCGGTTGGGTCTGATCACCAATCCAAGTTATCCAAGATTTTCCACCCTTATGGCCAATAATTATCTCCGGAATAACTAACTTAGATTCTTCTGAAGGGTCGAAGGCGAATGAGGAGAAGAGAATCGGTCCAGTTCCACTGCCATGCACATTGTTTTGAATTTTTAGAGTTGCAAGTTGTTCGTGCCACCACTTTCGGGCATCAAAAAATCGGTTCTTACCTTTAACGCTAGAGCTCTTCCAGTCACCAAAACCAATCAACCCTTCACCACCACGAATCCAAGTCGCAGTAACTTCCAGATCTGTTGAAATTAGTTCAAGGGGAAGGTGCTCACCAAGAAGTTCAGTAGTTATATTTGTCGGCACAGTTTAGCTTTTAACCAATCGTTATCGTTTTGAAACGAAGCGCCAAACAACAGGCAAAGTGGTACTTGCGATTGCGATTTTCAACAGTTCACCAAAAATGAAAGGCGCGAAACCTTTTTCGAAAGTCCAAGCCCAACTTTGTCCGGTGTATTGGTGAAGCCAGATTAGGCCGAAGGTGAAAACGATGCTGTTACCAATGATCATGGTTGGTATAACTGTCTTAATTTTTTGATCCCATTTGCGACCGGCAAGCGCTCCAAGAACAAGAATGGAAATGAGCATTCCAACAAGGTATCCGCCAGTAGCACCAACAATTTTCTCTAACCCATGTGATCCAGAAGCAAAGATTGGAGCGCCAAGAATTCCCATTAAAAGATAGAAAGCCATTGTGCTAAAACCAAGTGATGCACCGTATGCAGTGCCAAGCAGAAGAACACCAAGTGTTTGGCCAGTGAATGGAACTGGAGAACCAGGTATCGGAAAGGAGATTTGCGCCATGAGTGCGAGGAAAACAGTTCCTGTAAGTATTAATGAAATCTGCGTTACAGCTGAAGAACGTCGAATTAGTGCTGTTCGTAGATTGCTAACTTGCGATATCTCGGTCATGTTCTAAACCTTTCCTCGAAATCAAGTAATTAACTTAACTCCTAATTTGTGGTCGGAGCCTACTACCGCGAGAATATACGCGTGAGTAGAGCAGACCTAGGCAAGGAGCCCGAAGAGGTTTCAGCGATGTTTGATGGCGTCGCCCGCCGTTATGACTTGCTAAATGACTTACTCAGCCTGGGGCGCACTAAAGCTTGGCGCAAAGTCGCAACCTCGATAATTGCTCCAAAACCCGGGATGCGAATCTTAGATATTGCTGCTGGAACTGGATCTTCTAGTCGACCACTTGCTGATGCCGGTGCAGAAGTTATTCCACTCGATTTTTCAAAGGGAATGTTAGAGGCAGGTCGTAAACGTCATCCTGATTTAGCATTCACTCACGGAGATGCGCTCGCACTTTCATTTAAAGATAATGAATTCGATGTCACAACAATTTCTTTTGGCTTACGAAATACATCTGACACTTTGAAGGCACTTAGAGAGTCTTTGCGAGTTCTAAAACCTGGCGGTCGCATGGTTGTAGTTGAATTTTCACAACCGACGAATAAGATTTTTCGAACTATTTATCTTCGCTATTTAATGCGGGCAATTCCACCAGTCGCTAGAAAAGTTTCTTCCAACCCTGGCGCCTATATCTATTTGGCCGAGTCAATTATTGCCTGGCCGAACCAAGCCGACTTGGCGGGGCTGATGAAAACAGCAGGATTTGAAAAGGTCCATTGGAAAAATCTGACCTTCGGTATCGTCGCTGTGCATACGGGGTCTAAGCCGTGATTACTGCCACATTTTGAACAGACCTAACAGATTCATTTTTAATTCATATTTGCAGATTGTGACCTGCAACGCCTAAACCCGTAGACTTCCTGACTGTGAACCTTTATGTACCGATCCTGGTAATTGGAGCAATCGGCTTTGGCTTTGGAGTAATTTCAATAGTTGCCGCGGCTGTTACAGGTCCAAAACGGTACAACAGGGCAAAAGTTGAAGCCTATGAATGTGGAATCGAACCCTCACCACAAGCTGTAGGCGGCGGACGTTTTCCAGTGAAGTATTTCTTAACTGCAATGCTATTTATAGTTTTTGATATTGAAATAGTTTTCTTGTATCCATGGGCAGTTACATTTGACCAGCTTGGACTATTTGGTTTGGTTGAGATGGCAATTTTTATCGCAACAGTTTTTGTTGCATATGCTTATGTTTGGCGCCGCGGCGGATTGGAATGGGATTAAATTCATGGGTCTAGAAGAGAAAATACCTGCCGGATTTGCACTTACTTCCGTTGAAAATCTTGCTGGTTACATGCGCAAGAACTCACTCTGGCCAGCAACTTTTGGTCTCGCTTGCTGTGCAATTGAGATGATGGCATTTGGTGGCGGACGTTATGACGCTGCTCGTTTTGGAATGGAAGTTTTCCGCGCATCTCCACGACAAGCCGATTTAATGATTGTTGCGGGCCGCGTTTCAAATAAAATGGCACCAGTTCTTCGCCAAATTTATGATCAAATGGCCGCGCCAAAATGGGTTATTGCAATGGGAGCTTGTGCTTCCTCGGGTGGAATGTTTAATAACTACGCAATTGTTCAAGGCGTTGATCACATCGTGCCAGTTGATATTTATTTACCCGGATGTCCACCTCGCCCTGAAGCGCTAATGGATGCAATTTTAAAATTGCACGAACACATTGGCAGCGAAAAACTTGGCGTAAATCGTGAACAAATTATTCGTGAAGTTGAAGCAGCAGCACTTGCCGCGAAGCCAACCCACCAATTAAAGGGTTTGCTCGCATGAGTGAGACCATCGGAATGTTTGGAACCAGTGGTTCCGGCGATACTTCAGGATTTGGCGGCCTAGTCCGAAGTGCTGCAAATGTTGGCTCTAGCGAACGCCCGTACGGAAGTTACTTCGATGAAGTAACAGATGAATTAGAACGTGCATATCCAGAATTTAGTGATGCAATAGAAAAAGTTATTGTTGACCGCGGGGAATTAACACTTCACATAAAACGCGAAAAATTATTTGATACCGCTATGAAATTGCGCGATACTCAATCACTTCGATTTGAAATCTGTCTTGGAGTAAATGGCGTTCATTACCCAGAAGATAAGGGCCGAGAACTTCACGCGGTTTATCCATTACTTTCAATGACACATAACCGCCGTATTCGTTTGGAAGTTAGCGTTCCCGATGCCGATCCACATCTACCATCACTAGTTGAAGTTTGGGCCGGAAATAATTGGCACGAACGTGAAACATGGGACATGTTTGGAATAATCTTTGATGGCCATCCTGGTCTAACTCGAATCTTGATGCCAGATGATTGGCCAGGACATCCGCAACGAAAAGATTATCCACTTGGTGGAATTCCTATTGAATATAAAGGTGCAACAGTTCCCGCACCATCAGAACGTAGGTCTTACCAATGACAACTCACGATTCATATGCATCAGCGACAGATACAACTGAAGGCCGCGTTTATTCAGTTACTGGTGGCGATTGGGATTCTCTAGTTACTGAAATTGGTCAGACCAAAGAAGAGCGCGTAGTTGTAAACATGGGCCCACAACACCCATCAACACACGGCGTACTCCGTTTAGTTCTTGAACTTGAAGGTGAAACGATCACTGAAGCACGTGCGGGAATTGGATATTTACATACTGGCATCGAAAAGAATGCGGAGTATCGCACCTGGACTCAAGGCGTAACTTTTGTAACCCGCATGGATTATTTGGCTCCGATTTTTAACGAGACTGCATACTGCCTTGCAGTTGAAAAGCTTCTTGGAATTACTGGCGATATTCCAGAACGTGCGAGTGAAATTCGTGTTCTTATGATGGAACTCAATCGCATCTCTTCACATATGGTGGCACTTGGAACTGGCGCGCTTGAACTGGGCGCACTTTCGCCGATGATCTTCGCATTTCGTGAACGTGAGAAAGTTTTGGATGTCTTTGAAATGATCTCCGGACTTCGTATGAATATGGCCTATGTACGTCCTGGAGGCGTTGCCCAAGATTTGCCTAAAGGAGCAATCGCAAAAGTTCGTGAAACTGTTAAAGAACTCCGACATAACTTTAAAGATAACGAGAAGCTATTAGTTGGAAATACTATTTGGATGATGCGTACTCAAGGCATTGGCTATTTAGATATTGCGGGCTGCACCACTTTAGGAATTACCGGACCAGTTCTTCGCTCAACTGGAATGCCATGGGATTTACGTAAGACCGATCCATATTGTGGTTATGAGAATTATGAATTTGATGTTGTAACAACGGATACTTGCGATGTTTATGGTCGCTTCTTAATTCGTATGCAAGAACTAGAACAATCACTGCGTATTATTGAACAAGCTTGTGACAAGTTAGATAAATCTGAAGGACAGCCTGTAATGGTTGCTGATAAGAAGATTGCCTGGCCATCACAACTTTCTGTCGGCAGCGATGGAATCGGAAATTCACTCGACCATATTCGCGAAATTATGGGAACTTCAATGGAATCTTTGATTCATCACTTTAAATTGGTAACTGAAGGCTTCCGTGTTCCTGCCGGTCAGGTTTATGCAGCAGTTGAATCTCCACGTGGCGAAACTGGAGTTCACTTAGTCTCTGATGGTGGAACTCGCCCTTATCGAGTTCACTTCCGCGAACCATCTTTCAACAACTTGCAAGCAACTTCTGCAATGGCTGAGGGTGGAATGATCGCCGATGTTATTGGCGCGGTTGCATCTATTGATCCTGTTATGGGAGGCGTTGATCGCTAATGGAATTTAACGTCGAACAAGTAAAGATAATGGATTCAATTATTGCTAGATATCCACGCTCACGATCTGCCGTAATGCCACTTCTACATTATGTGCAATCAATCGATGGCTATATCACTCCTCGTGGAATCGAAAAAATCTCCGAGAAGTTAGAAATTTCTACTGCTGAAGTAACTGCAGTTTCGACCTTTTATACCCAGTACCGCAGCGAACCAGCTGGCGAATATCACGTTGGTGTCTGCATCAATACTCTTTGCGCAGTCATGGGCGGAGATGAAATCTATGAATCTTTAACAGATCACCTTGGAATTGAAAATCATGAAACTACAAAAGATGGAAAAGTTTCAATCGAAAGAATTGAATGCAATGCTGCTTGCGATTTTGCACCTGTTGTTATGGTCAACTGGGAGTTTTACGATAACCAAACACCACAAAGCGTTAAAGATTTAGTTGATGCTGCACGTGCCGGAAAGCCACCAGCACCAACTCGTGGGCCAAATACGCTTCGCACTTGGAAACAAAATTCAGAAGTTCTTGCCGGACTTAGTGATGGTCTCGCAAATGAGGGCGTCTCTGCTGGCGAACCAACGCTACTTGGATTAAAGATTGCAAAAGGTGAGAAGTAAATGACCCCAAAAACAAAGCTAACTCCGGTCTTATCTGCAAACTGGGATGAGAAAGATTCATTTACTATTGAAGGCTATAAACGCAATGGTGGCTATAAGGCGGTTACAAAAGCGCTTGCGATGGGGCCTGATGAAGTAATTCAAATGATTAAAGACTCCGGTCTTCGAGGTCGCGGTGGCGCTGGTTTTCCAACTGGCAGTAAGTGGGGATTTATCCCACAGGGCGACAACAAGGAACACTATTTAGTTGTAAACGCTGATGAATCTGAACCAGGTACTTGTAAAGATACGCCGCTACTTCTAGCCAACCCACATGTGTTGATTGAAGGAATAATCATTGGCTCATATGCAATTCGCGCGAACCATGCTTTTATTTATCTTCGTGGTGAAATCGTTCATGTTTACCGTCGTGTGCAACAAGCGATTGAAGATGCTTATAAAGCAGGGTTACTTGGAAAGAACATTGGCGGCAAGGGATTTGATCTTGAACTGACTTTGCACGCTGGCGCTGGTGCATATATATGTGGCGAAGAGACTGCGCTACTTGATTCACTAGAAGGTTTTCGTGGTCAACCAAGGTTGCGACCACCATTCCCAGCAATCGCTGGTTTATATGCCAAACCAACTGTTGTAAACAATGTCGAATCAATTGCATCTGTTCCAGCAATTATTAATAATGGCGTCGAATGGTTCCAAGCAATGGGAACTGAGAAGAGCAAGGGCTTTACCCTTTACTCGCTATCTGGCCATGTTAATAATCCAGGACAATTCGAAGCACCTCTTGGAATTACTCTTCGCGAGTTACTAGATCTTGCTGGCGGCGTTCGCACTGGCCACAAATTAAAATTCTGGACACCAGGTGGATCTTCTACTCCGATGTTTACAGATGAGCATTTAGATATTCCATTAGATTACGAAGGCGTTTCAGCAGCTGGTTCGATGCTCGGAACTAAAGCTCTTCAGATATTTGATGAAACAACTTGTGTTGTTCGTGCTGCGCTTCGTTGGAGCGAGTTCTACAAACATGAATCTTGCGGAAAGTGCACTCCATGCCGCGAAGGTACGTGGTGGCTTGTTCAGATGCTTCACGATCTTGAAGATGGCAAAGGAACTGAAGCCGACCTTACGAAATTACTTGATCTTTGTGACAACATCGCCGGTCGATCATTCTGTGCACTTGCAGATGGCGCAGTAGCACCGATTATGTCTTCACTAAAATATTTCCGTGATGAATACCTCGAACATCAACGTAACGGTGGTTGCCCATTTGATCCAATTGCTTCAACAATATTCAAAACGGTAGGTGCGTAAATGACGCCAGAACAAGCACTGCTCGAAACCGGGGCGCCAGTAGAAATGATTACTGTCGTAATTGATGGTTTTGAAGTTACTGTGCCAAAAGGAACTTTGGTTATTCGCGCAGCAGAAAAACTTGGTATTCAAATTCCACGTTTCTGCGATCACCCACTCTTAGAACCTGAAGGCGCTTGTCGTCAGTGTCTTGTTGATATTGAAATTAATGGTCGTGCATTTCCTAAGCCACAGGCTTCTTGCACTATTCCAGTTGAAAACAACATGATTGTTAAGACTCAATTAACTTCACCAGTTGCGGAAAAAGCTCAAGCAGGAATTATGGAATTCCTTTTAATTAATCACCCACTTGATTGCCCAGTTTGCGACAAGGGTGGTGAATGCCCACTTCAGAATCAGGCGATGAGTACCGGGCGTCCGGAATCACGTTATGAAGGCGTAAAAAGAACTTTTGAAAAACCAGTACCAATCTCGTCACAAGTTTTACTAGATCGTGAACGTTGTGTTCTTTGTGCACGTTGTACGCGCTTCTCAGAACAAATTGCTGGTGATCCATTTATTACCTTGAATGATCGCGGCGCACTGCAACAAGTAGGTATTTATGAGAATGATCCATTCGAGTCTTATTACTCTGGTAATACTGTGCAAATTTGTCCTGTTGGTGCGTTAACCGGAACTTCATATCGTTTCCGTGCGCGTCCCTTTGACTTAGTCTCAATTGATTCTGCTTGTGAACACTGTGCATCAGGTTGTGCAATGCGTACTGATATTCGTCGCGGTAAAACTCTTCGCCGTTTAGCGGGAGATGACCCTTCAGTAAATGAAGAGTGGAATTGCGATAAGGGCCGTTGGGCGTTTAAGTATTTAACAAGTAGAGAACGCGTAACAAATCCAATGATTCGTGGTGCTGATGGCGAACTTCACGAAGCATCTTGGCCTGAAGCAATCGCTTTTGCAGCGGCTGGACTTAAAGGTAAGCGCGCAGGTGTTCTAGTTGGCGGACGTGCAACCGTTGAAGATGCTTATGGTTACAGCAAATTTGCTCGTATTGCACTTGGAACAAATGACATTGATTTCCGCGCCCGTCCACATTCTGATGAGGAAACATCATTCCTGTCGAGTATTGCGCTCGGACTTACTGCTTCATATAAAGATATTGATAAGGCAGATCAAGTTGTATTACTTGGCTTTGAACCAGAAGAAGAATCACCAATTGTCTTCTTACGCATTTACAAGCAGGTAAGAAAGCGTGCTCTTACAGTTATCAGTGATGCACCATTTGCAAGCCGCGGATCAGCAAAGTTAAATGCAAAACTTGTTACTGAAATTTCAGAAATTTC